>LFLF01000085.1 GCA_001184395.1 Candidatus Paraburkholderia calva
CGAATCTCGATCGTGTTCATCGTGTCAAGCAACTCGTCGCGTCGCGTGCGTTTGCGGCAAGTCTCGAACCCCGCACCTTGATCCGCGGCCATCGCCAGCGTCTGCTGCTTCATCGTCGTTTGCCTTTCTCCTTGCACGTGCGCTCTATAACACCTGACAAGCACTAATGGTGGACTTACTTAATCAGCATTGCCCTAAGATGCCGCCAATATTCGAATATGTCGGACACGCTCACACCCGTCGAAGCAGATCATGCGATGCGACACTGGACGTACCGTTCGGAAGGCGCTATTCCGATCGGTTCGGCGCTGCACAAGCGCATGTTCTGCGAGATGCTACTGACGACGCACAACCCGTATAAGCCAGCCGTCATCGACTGGCCGAAGCTCGATCCCGCCGCGCTCCGGCGCGTGACGTCCCTGCCGATCTGGGATATCGCGGTGCAGACCGAAGGACGCGCCTCCATCCGTGTGCTGACCTTCGCCGACACCAACACCGATCCGCAACTGCGCGATGCGCTAAGCATGAACGGCGGCGAAGAGGCGCGTCACAAGGTCGTGCTGTCGAAACTGGTCGAGGCGTACGGCATCCAGCTCGCGCCGGAACCGCCGTATCCGGTGCCGAAGGACGCGTTGCGCGCCTGGATGCTGACCGGTTATAGCGAGTGCATCGATAGTTTTTTCGCCTTCGGGCTGTTCGAGGCCGCTTGGAAGTCGGGCTACTTTCCGGAGGAACTGGTCGAGACTTTCGAGCCGGTCATTCAGGAAGAGGCGCGCCATATCCTGTTTTTTCGCGAACTGGGTCGCGTGGTACCGGCACACTTTGCTGTGGTATCGCAAACCGTGGTTCATGATGAAGACCGCTAGCGTCTGGTGCTCGCTGATCTGTGACCGCATCTCGCTCGCGCGCGGCTTCGACAGCAACGGCGCGGCGAAGAACGCAAATTTTCCGGCAAACGTGGGCGACTCCGTGGCAGGCGATGTCTCGGTGCGCTCGCTCATCGAACTGTGTCTGAGCGAGAACGACCGGCTATGGGCAGCTATGACGTGCGGCTGCTGCGTCCGGTCACCGCGCCGAAACTCGCGCGTTTCGCGCTGCGCTTCAAGTTCATCAAGTAATCGATCGGTTCATTCAGCCGGTTTTCTGCCGGCCGATGCCTCCTCATAACGGCGCGACGCCTCTTCCACGTCTTGCCGGAATTGCGTGAGCGCCGCTTGCTTTGCATCGGGCGGTTGCAGCGCGGACCACAATACATCTACCAGTTCGTTCGCTGTGGTCTCGATCTGAGCCTGACTCAGGCGGCGTTTCGAGAGCGTCGCGTCCCACAGCACGTGCTCCATCGGCCCGAACACCAGCGAGCGCAAGAGCCGCAGAGGCACGTCGCGGCGCACATGGCCGAGCGACTGTCCGCGCGCGAGCACGTCCATGAGCGGGGCGGTGTAGCGGCGCTGCAATTCGGTGAGCGTGTCGGAGAGGTCGTGCTGCTTCGAGCGCCCTTCAGAGAGTACCAACGCGCACAGGCCCGTGCCGTTCACCAGCATCAGGCGCAGATGCGTGCGCACGATGAACGCGAATTGTTGACGCACCGAGCCGTCGCGCGGCAGGCCCGTTTCGAACGCGTCGATGATTTCGTCGTACCAGTCGGCGATCACGCGTGCGCACAACTCGCGCTTGCCCGCGAAATAGCTGAACACCGTCGCCTCCGAAATGCCCGCGCGCTGCGCGATTTCGGCGCTGGTCGCGTCGTCATAGCCTTTCTCCGCGAATATCTCGCGCCCCGCGCGCAGAATGTCTTTCACGCGCTGCTGCGACTTGACGCCCGCCGGCGTGCGGCGGCGGGTGGCGGTGGATTGCGTGGACATGGCCGTGAAACCTTCGTGAGATAAATGTGAGCTTAGCTCAAAAACCTATTGACTGCTAGCCGATTTGAGCGTGAAATTGGCCCATTCGACGGTTGATGGCCCCGTGTAAGCTTGACTCATAAAATGGGCCGCGACCGACCACACCGCATCTGGAGGAGACGATCCATGAGCAACGTACCCGGGTTGAGCTTTGCGCTGGGCGAAGACATCGACATGCTGCGCAACACGCTGGTGAATTTCGCGTCGAAGGAAATCGCGCCGCGCGCCGCCGAGATCGACCGCACCGACCAGTTCCCGATGGACCTGTGGAAGAAGTTCGGCGACCTAGGGGTGCTCGGCATGACGATTTCCGAGGAGTACGGTGGCGCGAACCTCGGCTACACCGCGCACATGGTCGCGATGGAAGAGATTTCGCGTGCGTCGGCGTCGGTCGGCTTGTCGTACGGCGCGCATTCGAATCTGTGCGTGAACCAGATTCATCGCAACGGCACGCAGGTGCAGGAGGAGAAGTATCTTCCGAAGCTCGTGTCCGGCGAGCATATCGGCGCGCTCGCGATGAGCGAACCTAACGCAGGCTCCGATGTCGTCAGCATGAAGCTGCGCGCGCAGGAGAAGGGCGATCACTACGTGCTCAACGGTACCAAGATGTGGATCACCAACGGGCCGGATTGCGACACGCTCGTCGTGTACGCGAAGACCGATCCCGAGGCGGGCGCGAAAGGCATCACCGCGTTCATCGTCGAGAAGGGCATGAAGGGGTTCTCGGTCGCGCAAAAGCTGGACAAGCTCGGCATGCGCGGCTCGCATACGGGCGAACTCGTGTTCGAGAACGTCGAGGTGCCGAAGGAGAACATTCTCGGTGCGTTAAACGGTGGCACGAAGGTGCTGATGAGCGGCCTCGATTACGAACGCGCGGTGCTCGCGGGCGGGCCGACCGGCATCATGCTCGCGTGCATGGATTCGGTCGTGCCGTACATCCACGATCGCAAGCAGTTCAGACAGCCGATCGGCGAATTCCAGCTGATTCAGGGCAAGGTCGCGGACATGTACACGACGCTGCAGGCATGCCGCGCGTATCTGTTCGCGGTTGGCCGCCAGCTCGATACGCTCGGCTTCGGCCACATCCGGCAAGTGCGCAAGGACTGCGCGGGCGTGATCCTCTACACCGCCGAGAAAGCCACCTGGATGGCGGGCGAGGCGATCCAGATTCTTGGCGGCAATGGCTACATCAACGAGTACCCGGTCGGCCGCCTGTGGCGCGATGCGAAGCTCTACGAGATCGGCGCGGGCACGAGCGAGATTCGTCGCATGCTGATCGGCCGCGAACTGTTTGCCGAAACGGCGTAAAGGGTGCGCGACCATGGCGATCATCGAATCGAAGCTGAATCCGCGCGGCGAAGAATTTCGCGCGAACGTGGCGGCGCTCGCCGCGCTCGTCGCGGACCTCAAAGAGAAAGTCGCGAAGATCGCGGAAGGTGGCGGACAGGCTGCGCGCGACCGGCACGTGTCGCGCAACAAGCTGCTGCCGCGCGATCGCATCGCGCAACTGCTCGATCCGGGTACGCCGTTTCTCGAACTATCGCAACTCGCGGCCTACGGCATGTATAACGACGATGCGCCGGGCGCGGGCATCATCACGGGCATCGGGCGCATTGCGGGGCAGGAGTGCGTGATCGTCTGCAACGACGCGACGGTCAAAGGCGGCACGTACTACCCGGTCACGGTGAAAAAGCACCTTCGGGCGCAGGAAATCGCCGAGCAGAATCGCTTGCCGTGCGTATATCTAGTTGATTCGGGCGGCGCGAACCTGCCGAATCAGGACGACGTGTTTCCCGATCGTGATCACTTCGGCCGCATCTTCTACAACCAGGCGAACATGTCGGCGCAAGGCATTGCGCAGATCGCCGTGGTGATGGGTTCGTGCACCGCCGGCGGGGCCTATGTGCCCGCCATGAGCGACGAATCGATCATCGTGAAGAATCTGGGCACCATTTTCCTGGGCGGTCCGCCGCTGGTGAAGGCCGCGACGGGCGAAGAGGTCAGCGCGGAAGACCTGGGCGGCGGCGACGTGCATACGCGTCTGTCGGGCGTGGTCGATCATCTCGCGCAGAACGATGCGCATGCGCTCGGCATTGCGCGCAGCATCGTCAGCAATCTGAATCGCGTGAAGACGCCGCCGCTGGCGTTGAAAGAACCGCTGCCGCCACGCTACGACGCGCAAAGCGTCTACGGTGTGATTCCGGTCGATACAGGCAAGCCCTTCGACGTGCGCGAAGTGATCGCACGCGTCGTCGACGATTCCGCGTTCGACAAGTTCAAGGCGCGCTACGGCACCACGCTCGTATGTGGCTTCGCGCATATCTGGGGGCATCCGGTCGGCATCGTCGCGAACAACGGCATTCTGTTTTCCGAGTCGGCGTTGAAGGGCGCGCACTTCATCGAACTGTGCGCGCAACGCAAGATTCCGCTCGTGTTTCTGCAGAACATCACGGGCTTTATGGTGGGCCGTAAGTACGAGAACGAAGGCATCGCGCGTAACGGCGCTAAGATGGTGACAGCCGTTGCAACGGCGAATGTACCCAAGTTCACGGTGATCATTGGCGGCTCGTTCGGCGCGGGCAACTACGGCATGTGCGGACGCGCGTATTCGCCGCGCTTCCTGTGGATGTGGCCCAACGCGCGCATCTCGGTGATGGGCGGCGAGCAGGCCGCGTCCGTGCTCGCGACCGTACGGCGCGACAGCATCGAAAAGAAGGGCGGCACGTGGTCGGCCGAAGAAGAGGAAGCGTTCAAGGCGCCGATCCGCGATCAGTACGAGGTGCAAGGCCACCCATACTATGCGAGCGCGCGCCTGTGGGACGACGGCGTGATCGATCCCGCGCAAACGCGCGACGTGCTCGGTCTCGGCCTCGCGGCGACGATGAACGCGCCGATCGAAGACACACGCTTCGGCGTATTCCGGATGTAAGGACAAAAGCCCACATCATGTTCAACAAGATACTGATTGCGAATCGCGGCGAGATCGCGTGCCGCGTCGCGGCGACGGCGAAGCGTCTGAATGTCGCGAGCGTCGCGGTGTATTCCGATGCGGATGCAGAGGCCAAGCACGTCGATGTCTGCGACGAAGCGGTGCACGTCGGCGGCTCGGTGGCTGCGGAAAGTTATCTGCGCATAGAGCGGATCGTCGATGCGGCAAAGCGGACTGGCGCGCAGGCGGTTCATCCCGGCTACGGTTTTCTGTCGGAAAACGAAGCTTTTGCGAATGCGTGCGAGCAGGCGGGCATTGCGTTCATCGGGCCGTCGGTCGAAGCCATTCGCGCGATGGGTTCGAAGGCCGCCGCGAAAGCCTTGATGCAGTCGGCGTCGGTGCCGCTCGTGCCGGGTTATCACGGCGACTATCAGGATGCGTCGCTGTTGCAACGCGAAGCGGATCGCATCGGCTATCCGGTGCTGTTCAAGGCGAGTGCAGGCGGCGGCGGCAAGGGCATGCGCGTGGTGGACAAGAGCGAGGACTTCGCGGCCGCGCTCGCTTCGTGCAAGCGCGAGGCGGCGTCGAGTTTCGGCAACGATCGCGTGCTGATCGAGAAGTATCTGCTGCACCCGCGTCACGTCGAAGTGCAGGTATTTGCTGACAGGCACGGCCACGCGGTCTATCTGTTCGATCGCGACTGCTCGGTGCAGCGCCGTCACCAGAAGGTGCTGGAGGAAGCGCTGGCACCCGGTCTGGACGATGCCACGCGCTGCGCGATGGGCGAAGCGGCGGTGGCCGCCGCGCGCGCGGTGAACTACGTCGGCGCGGGCACGGTCGAGTTCATCATGACGCAGGACGGCCAGTTCTACTTCATGGAGATGAACACGCGTTTGCAGGTGGAGCATCCGGTCACCGAGATGGTCACGGGCCTCGATCTCGTCGAATGGCAACTGCGCGTGGCGGCGGGCGAGCCCTTGCCGCTCTCGCAGGATCAACTGAAGGTGCACGGCCACGCGATCGAGGCGCGCATCTATGCGGAGAATCCGTCACGCGGTTTTCTGCCTTCGACCGGCACGCTCAAGCATTGGCGCTCGCCGCATGCGGTGGAATTCGACATCGCCGGCGATGTGCGCGTAGACAGCGGCGTGCGTCAGGGCGACGCCATCACGCCGTTCTACGATCCGATGATCGCCAAGCTCATCGTGCATGGCCGAGACCGTGCCGATGCGCTGGCGCGCATGGCGCACGCGCTCGCGAAGTGCGAGATCGTCGGTTTGCATACGAACATCGAGTTCCTGCAGCGGATCGTCAGGAGCGAGCCGTTTTCGACAGGCGAACTCGATACAGAGCTGATCGAGCGTCATCACGATGCACTGTTCGCGCCATCGACGGTATCGCGCAAGAAGGCGCTCGCACTGGCCTGCGCCGCCTTGCTCACGCGCGAGGGCGGCGAGGTGCATGGCCATTCGCCGTGGGATGCGCTGAGCCATTGGCGCATGGCGGGCGGCTACAGTCAGGACCTGAACTGGCGTGCGGTCGACGGCGATCAAGCGCTGAAAGCGGTCTTCACGAAGAACGGCAACAAGCAGCTGCAACTGGATGGGGAGAGCGTGCGTTTCGACTGGTTGCATACCGGCGAGACCGCTTTCACGGCGCAGCTCGACGACGCGCTGATCAAGGGCCACGTCTTCACCGACGGCGATGTCTTCCACGTTTTTCTGGAAGGTGCGGCGTTCGCGTTCGAATGGCAGAACCTGATGGCACATGCGGGCGATACCGAACACGAAGGACGCCTCACCGCGCCGATGTCCGGCAAGGTGATCGCGGTGCTGGTGGAAGCGGGCGCGACAGTGGAAAAAGGAGCACCGCTGATGGTGATGGAAGCCATGAAAATGGAACACACCATCGTCGCACCGACGGTGGGCAAGATCGGTGAGATTTTGTTCGGCGTGGGGGATCAGGTGGCCGACGGCGCGCAACTGCTGATGCTCGAAGCCGTCGCGGCTGCTTCGGCTTAGCAGCGATTGCCGGGCGCTTAGCGGCTGCCCTTAGGCGGCGTGCCGAGCAGCGTGTTTTCGCTCTCGGTGCGCGCAGAATCTCGACGCGCCGGTTCAATGCGCGACCCTGTGGCGTGTCGTTGCTGGCGATCGGCCGCAGATACGCCATGCCCTTGGTCGTGATGCGTTCCGTGGGTACGCCGCGCGCGATCAGCGCTTTGGCGATCGCATCCGCGCGCGCTTCCGACAGGTCCTTGTTGTAGGCGAAGGAGCCTTCGTTGTCGGTATGGCCTTCGATCAGGATGGGCCGCATGCTGCGCTTGAGCACTTGCGCCGCGCGGTTGAGCGTGAGCAGGCTGGTGGCTTGCAGGCGCGACTCGTCGGTCGCGAACAGCGGCGAATCCTGCAGACGCATTTCGATGACACCCTTCACCTGCTGCATGAGGATGCCGTACTGCGCGTTCGTCTAGTCTTTCTTGGTGCGGTTCAGGCCCGACGTGCAAGCGGCGGTGAGTGTCACCGCGGCGTCTGCCGCCATGAGCCTTCCGATACTCCCCGACCTCATACCGGCATTCCTGCGTAGATGCTGAGCTACGATTATAGGGAAAGCGAAGCGCGGTTTTGTGTAAAGATCATCGCACGGCTGGCGTGGACCACTGGAACGTTTCGTGCGTGCGCTCGACCTACCGTTGCGCGCCCGTCCGACTTACCATTCCATTCGATTTGTCAGAGGCTTCCGCGATATGCCGAACCTGCCGCGCAACGATTCCCGTACCGATGCGCCCGACGCCGCCGGGCGCAAGCGCCGCGTGCAGCGCGTGGCATCGGCGGCGCTCTATACGGTGCTGGTTGCGCTCTACACCGCGTGCACCTTCATTTTGGCGGCGGTGTGGGCCATCGTGATCGCCATTGCGCTGGCCGGCGTTTCGCTGGCTGGAGCGCCGGCCGATGTTCTGCGGCCGTCATAACCTGCTCGCACTCGTATTGACCGCCGCACTGGGGTTTTTGTTCGTGGTGCCGTTCGCGATTGGCGCGGCGCATACCGCCAGGGAGGCGCGCGACCTGATCGGCTAGTTCCATCACGTGCTGGAAGACGGCATTCCGATGCCGGCACTCGTCAATCATCTGCCGATGGGTTCGCAGCAGGTCTCGCGCTGGTGGCGGCGAATTTCGCGCTGTTGCTGGAGTCGTCGCCCGCTGTGAAGAACCTGCACAGTGCGACGGTTGTCGCCATGACGCGTCATTTCGGCGGACGCGTGGTGCATGGGCTCGTCATCTTCGGCTTTATGCTGATGACGCTGTTTTTCATGTTTCAGGCCGGCTCGAAGCTCGGCGAGCAGTTGCTGACGGGCTCGCAGCGCGTGTTCGGCTCGGACGGCGCGGCAATCGTCCGGCGCATGGCGGAATCGGTGCGCAGCACGGTGACCGGTCTGGTCGTGGTCGGGCTGGACGAGGGCGCGTTGCTCGGAATTGCGTATACGGGACGGGCGTGCCGCACGCGACGCTGCTCGGCATGCTGACGGCCGTCGCGGCCATGCTACGCGCGCCGCTCGTGTTTCTCGGCTCCGCGCGCTATGGCTGCTCACGCAAGGCTCGATGATCGCGGCGGCATGCGTCGCGGCGTTCGGTCTGATCGTGGTTTTCGTGGCCGAGCATTTCGTGTGGCCGGTGCTGATCGGCGGGTCGGCGCGCCTGCCCTTTCTGCTGGTGCTGTTCGGGATTCTCGGTGGCGCGGAGACGTTCGGTCTGATCGGGCTGTTCATCGGCCCGGCGCTGATGACGATTCTGGTCGTGCGGACCGACTGGGTGTGAAGCTGACCTCGCGGCGAGCGATCGACCAAACGAACGATCCGCGTCAGTCAGTTCCATTTCTGCACGCACACCCACGGCGACGTCACGACTGCCCAAAGCTCGGGATCGCGCGTGGAAAGGTCGGCGGCTGTTTCCGTCTGCATGCGTTCGATGAGACCGGACGACAGCCATTGCGCGACTTGCGTGGTGTCGTCGTTGGCGACCGCTTCGGCGACGCTGACGAGATCGAGGTCGCCCTTCACCCAGATGAGCTTGCCTTGCGCGATGCGCGAAGAAACGCTCGAGTTCCGACCAGCCGATCTGCGCGGTCTCGCCTAGCAGCTTGGCGTAAAGAGGGCTGAGATTCGATGATGCGTCGGTCATGGCGGGAAAGGATAAACGAAAGTCGTTTGACACTATAGCAGCACCAGACGCCTCCGTTTGCCGCGTGCCTGCGCGACCGGCTTACAGGTCGAAGAATACCGTTTCGTTCGGTCCGCGCAGATGAATTTCGAAGCGGTAGATCGTGTCCGACACGCCCAGCTTGCCCGAGGGTCCCGCCTCGCGCCTGGCGATCAAGGTTTGACGGCGCTCTGCCGGCACGCTTTGCAGCACGGCGTCGCGGGCGTTGGCCGCCTGTTCGTCCTCGAAATAGATCCGCGTGCAGCAGCATGCCGCGCATCAACACGATCACGTCGAGATGCGGCGCGGCGTCGTCGGTCGCGCCCGGCTTCACTGTATCGAAGATGAAGCGCAGCTTCGGATCGGTGCCTGTGCGCAGCGTGCAAGGCCGCGAAAGCCCGACTCGCACGCTTCCTCGACGGTCTGCACGTAGCGGCCGTTGGCATCGATCGGCTTGCGCGATCTCGACCAGCGCGTCGTTGACCACCTTGCCCTCGGCGTCGAACACGTTGCCGACGATGGCGATATGCTCGCCTGGCACTTCACGGTCCGCGGCGGATGCCGAAAACAGGCTCTTCAGGTCGAAGTTGTATTGCTCCGGAGCGAGGCCGTAGGCAAAATACGGTCCGACCGTTTGCGATGGGGTCTGCTTGAGTTGGCTCATGTTTGTCACTCCGTCGGCGTCTGGTCGGGGCCGAGCAGCACGATGTCGAATTCGTAGCCGAGCGCGTAGTTTTCCTGAGTCGTATCGATCGAGAATTTCGACACGAGGCACTCACGCGCATGCTCC
This sequence comes from Candidatus Paraburkholderia calva, assembly GCA_001184395.1. Classification (GTDB taxonomy): domain Bacteria; phylum Pseudomonadota; class Gammaproteobacteria; order Burkholderiales; family Burkholderiaceae; genus Caballeronia; species Caballeronia calva. The sequence continues at coordinate 9,814 of LFLF01000085.1, forward strand.
GGAATGCCCTGGAAGATCGGATCGAGATCGAGCAGCGGATCGCCGGGGAAGTACATCTGCGTCACCAGCCGCGAGCCGAAGTAGTCGCCGAATAGCGAGAAGTGGATGTGATTCGGGCGCCACGCATTGGTGTGGTTGCCACACGGATACGCACCGGGCTTGATCGTCATGAAGCGATAGTGGCCCTGATCGTCGGTCAGGCAGCGGCCCGTGCCGAGAAAGTTCGGGTCGAGCGGGGCGTCGTGCTGATCGGCCTTGTGCACGTAGCGGCCGGCGGCGTTGGCCTCCCAGAATTCCACCAGCGTGTTGCGCACCGGGCGGCCGCCTTCGTCGAGCACGCGTCCCGTCACGATGATGCGCTCGCCGAGCGGCTCGCCATTCCTGGTGGCATTGCGCGTCAGGTCCGCGTCCAGCACGCCGAGATCGTCGGGGCCGTACATCGTCACGCGACGGTTCTTCAGGTTTTCTTTCAGCGGCACGAGCGGCAGGCTCGCGCTGCGCAGGATCGACGACCGGTAGCCCGGCGACAGATACGAGGGATGGGATTCCAAGTCACACGGCGTCAGGATGGGGGAAGTCATCTGACTGTCTCCTGTATTTGTGAGGTTGATTCGAAGTTTCTGACGGCTACTTCTATAGAACACCCGGAGTTATGGAAAATGATGTTTCGTGCGCTCTTGCATAACGGATGGTCACGGATACCGACTTCACCAACACTCGCGTCAAATTCCACCATCTCCAGTGTTTCCTGGCCGTCACGCAATCGGGCAGCGTGCAAGCCGATAGCCTGTCGATCACGCAGCCGGCCGTCTCCAAGACCATCGGCGAACTCGAATCCATTCTAGGCGTGCGTCTGTTCGAGCGCGGACGGCGCGGCGCGGTTCCGACTCGCGAAGGGCGGCTGTTCGCGCCGCATGCGAGCGCCTGCGTCGCGTCGCTGCGCGAGGGCGTGGACATGTTGCTGCGCGAGCGCGGCGAGGTGCCGGGCACGATTCGATCGGCGTGTTGCCGACGGTCGCGACTGTGCTGCTGCCGCCCGCGCTCACCATGTTCCGGCAGCAATGGCCGGCGGTATCGTCGTCGGTTTGGACCGATTCCAACGCGCAACTGCTCGAGCGTCTGAAGGGCGGCGACGTCGATCTCGTCGTCGGCCGCTTGTCAGAGCCTGAGGCGATGCATGAACTATCCTTCGAACAGATCTATCGCGAACCGCTCGCCGTCGTGGTGCGGCGCGAGCATCCGCTGAGCTTCGAGACGCCGCTCACGCCTGCGCTGCTCGCGCGCTTCGTGATTGTGGTGCCGCCGTTCGGCACGCTGATCAGGCAATCGGCAGAGAGCGTGCTAACTGCGGTCGGCGCACATGCGCTGACGGCACTGGTGGAAACCCTGTCGGTGTCGATCGGCCGGTCGCTGGCGTTGAAAAACGATGTCGTCTGGTTTGTACCCGCGGGCGCGGTGGAGCACGATATCGAGCTGGGTCTGCTCACCGCGCTGCCCATGCCCTTCGCTGGCACCGACGAGCTGATCGGTTTGATGCGCCGCAACGATGCCGCGTGCACACCGGTTGAAGAGTCGCTCGTGGATGCCTTGCGCGAGGCCGGCCGCGCGCGGGCAGGGGCAAATGACCGTTGAGTGAACGCGGCGCGTCCTTTGCTAAGGGAGTATTTACTGCGCACATTTCGCGCGAAAGAAATACTATGAGGAAATGCACCGCATCGCCTGGAGTATGCAACGAACGTCCAGCTCGATGGTCTCATAAGTCATTGTTCGGAGACCCCTATGCCGACGAACGCGCTTCCCGTTAGGTCTTACGCCCGCTTCGCAGAAAACGCTTGCACGATGAGGACCGTACTGCTTGTCGACGACGATCCCATCACATCGAAGCCTGGACCCTCGGCATGCAAGGCGTGGATTGCAATGTCTTATGCGCGTTCGACGGCAACGGCGCGCTGTCCATCCTGATCGCGCAGGCGGTGGATATCGTCGTCTCCGACTGGGTGATGCCGGGTCTGGGCGGCGCGCTGCTCTGCCAGACCATGAAGAACGACGCGATACTCGCGCACATTCCTTTCCTGATAATTTCAGGGCATCCGAACCCGCCTGCGTTCGTCAGCTACGACGGTTATCTGCGCAAGCCGGTGGATATGGAAATGCTGATTTCGTCGATCAACCGTTTGTGCGCCGCGAAGAAGCGGCCGCTTTTTATTGAGTCCGCGCCTCTTTCAATAGCCATTCCCTGAACGCTGCGAGTCGCGGCAGCGCCAAACACTCCGGCCGATACACCACGTAGTAAGCCAGCGTCGATTTGAAGGACAGCGCCGGAAACAGCCGCACGAGCCGTCCCGTCGCAATGTCGTCCGCCGCCACCACGCTGCGCGCCAGCGCGATGCCGTTGCCATCGATTGTCGCTTGCAACACGGCGGCCGAATTGTTGATCTTCAAGCCGCGATGCGGCGTCACGCCGCCCGCACCCGCATGCTTGAACCACGCGTCCCAGGTCGCGAAGCCGCGTGGCTGCCCACCGACAGATCGTGGATCAGCGTTTCGTGCGCGAGATCGGCCGGCGCGTTCCACGGGCCGCGTGCTTTGCAGCAGTCGTGGCGAACAGACCGGATAGACGTCCTCGTCCATGAGCTTGTCGGCGGCGAGGCCGAGCCACGTTCCCGCGCCGTAGCGCAACCGATATCGATGCCCTGCGCCGCGAAGTCGAGCAGTTTGAGGCTCGTGTCGAGCCGGACGTCGGTATCGGAGCAGGCGTCGCGAAAGCGCTCGATGCGCGGCAGCAGCCACTTCGCCGCGAACGCCGGACGACGGTCACCGTGAGTACGCTGTTCGCCGACGCTTCCTTCAGCTGTTTGAGCCCCGCCTCCAGCTGATCGAGACCTGCGCGAATGTCCGGTAGCGCGCGCTGCGCGACGTCGGTCGGCACGAGCGCGCGGCCGCCACCCGTGCCGCGCAGAAAGAGCGCCACGCCGAGCCAGTCCTCCAGCCCGCGCACGAGTTGCCCGACAGCGGCAGGCGTGACATTCAGTTCGAGCGCCGCTGCAGAAAAGCTCTGATGCCGCGCGCTGGCTTCGAAGGTGCGCAGCGTGTTGAGGTGGACCGGTGTTTTCATTGTTGTATTAGAAGATTTTCTTTCGGATTGAGCAAGATTATCTGATTTGCGGATTACCGTCGTTCTCGCGAAAATTCTCCACATATTCCGGCATCGAGTGCCGTTCAACATCATGTGAGAATCGAATCATGAACGATAGTTTTTCTTCCAAGGTTGCAATCGTCACCGGCAGTGGTTCGGGTATCAGTAAGGAAGTCGCGACTCGCCTCGTGCGTGCGCGAGTGTGGTGATCGGCGGACGCGACGAGGCGAAGCTCAGCCAGGCGGCAGCCGAGATCGACGGCAGCAGCGTACGCGTGGGCTTCCATGCGGGTGATATCGCGCATCCCGCGACAGCTGCCGTGCTCGTCGATCTGGCGACACAGGCGTTCGGCGGCGTCGATATCCTCGTCAACAATGCGGGTGTGTTCCGGCCCAAGGCATTTCTCGATGTCGATGAAGCCGAGTACGACTGGTTCCTCGACACGATCCTGAAAGGCAAATTCTTCATGCCCCAGGCGGCCGCGAAGGCGATGTAACAGCGCGGCGGCGCCATCGTGCAGACCGGGTCGCTGTGGGCGTTGCAGGCGATCGGCGCGACTCCGTCCGCCGCTTACTCCGCCGCGAATGCGGGCGTGCATGCGCTCACCCGCAATCTTGCGATCGAACTGGCGTCGTCGAAGATCCGCATCAACACGGTGGCGCCCGCCGTCGTCGAGACGCCGGTCTACGGCACCTTCATGAGCGCGGAGCAGGTGAGGGAGGTGTTGCCGACCTTCGACGCGTTTCATCCGTTGGGCCGCAATGGCCAGCCCGCCGATGTCGCCGAGGCGATCTTGTTTCTCGCGTCAGATCGCGCGTCGTGGATCACGGGAACGGTGTTGCCGGTCGACGGCGGTGTGATGGCGGGCCGTCAGGCGTAACGACGCCGGCCGTAAAAATCTGGCCGATGCGTTCAGCGCAATTCGGCCAGCGCTTGGTCCATCTGTGCCTGCGCGAGCTTGTTGAGTTCCTGCGGAATCTCGCAATCGAGCGGCAGGCAGGGTGTGACGATCACGCGGATATGGCCGCCATGATCCGGCCAGCCCTTCGCGGGCCAGACGCGGCCGGCGTCGTGCACCACCGGCACGACCGGCACCCTGGTCGCGTACGCGAGCCGCACGCTGCCCGATGCGAGTTTCAGCGGCGCATCGCGCGACGCGCGTGCCCTCCGAAAAGATCACCACTGCGTCGCCTTTCTTCAGCTGCGCCGCGCATTCGCGCGTGACCGCCTGATGCGTTTGGCGGATCGAACCGCGACCCAGGCTCACCATATCCAGCCCGCGCAGCACCCAGCCGAAGAACGGAATGTTCATCAACTCGTGCTTGAACACGAAGCTGATACGGCGCGGAGAAACAGCGCCATGAACGTGAGCGTTTCCCACGTCGATTCATGCCGCGACAGGATGATGCACGGCCCCTCCGGCAAGTGCTCCAGCCCTTCGACTGAGCACGTCGCGGCGGTGATCGCGCGCATCATCCGCACGACGCCGCCCACCAGAGCCGCGCCAGCGCGTAGTGTCCCTTGCGTCCGACCAGCGGAAGAATCAGGATGGACCAGACGATGCCGCTGCCAAGTAGATCGGTAGCGAAAATCCACTTGACGAGCGTGCGGCGCATGAATGTCGGTTCGATGAAAGTTGAGTGACGGTCCAAGGCAAGCCGCAAGCATAGCCGATTGCGCGCGAGAACTTTTCCGGCCGACCGATCATCATCGTGCGATCCTTGCCGGACTTTTGCGTGGGGGAATCCTGCGCCGTCGTGAGCGTGATGCAACAATGGCGTCAATCATCCACGGATAGCCAGGACACGCGCAATGGAGCAAGCACAGGCACAGGACGCACCGGCCGATTTCGAAGAAGGCATGCTGGACGTCGGCGACGGCCACTCGATCTACTGGCGCGCGCAGGGACCACGCGATGCGCCCGTCATACTCGTCGTACACGGCGGCCCCGGCGGCGCGATGAACGTCAAATGGGCCGAGGCGCTGGAGGCCGACAAGTGGCGCGTGGTGTTCTTCGACCAGCGCGGCTGCGGCAAGTCCACGCCATTCGGCAAGCTCGAAGCGAATGGCTTGAACGCCCTGGTCGGCGACATGGAAAAGCTGCGCGTCGCGCTGAAGATCGAGCACTGGGCGCTGTTCGGCGGTTCGTGGGGCACGACACTCGGGCTCGCGTACGGCATCGCGCATCCGGAGCGCTGCACGGGCTTTCTGCTGCGCGGCGTGTTTCTCGCGCGCCGCGAGGACCTCGACTGGTTCCTGTGGGACGTGCGCCGGGTATTTCCCGAAGCGCACCGCGCCTTCCTCGACGCGATCGAAACCGCGTGCGGCAAGCGCCCGGCCAACGCGCAGGAGATCCTCACGTTGACCGAAGCGCCGCTTGCCCGCTTCGACGAATCCGGTACGCGCCTCGCGCGCGCGTGGACGCTGTACGAGACGACGCTGTCGGTCGTCAACAAGCCGGAGAAATCGGGCGCGGAGGAAGCGAAGGAGAAGGGAGACGCGAAGGCGCAGCGCCCTGACGCAGAGGCGAACAACGCCGCCATCTCCATGGCGCTGCTCGAGCGTCACTACATGGCCCGCGAATTGCCGCCGATGCCGCTTCTACCGCTCATCGCGCGCGCCGCACACTTGCCGTGCCACATCGTGCATGGCCGCTTCGACATGGTGTGTCCGGCGGATCAGGCGGTGGCGCTGGCCGCGCAGTGGCCGGGTGCGGAACTGACGGTGGTGAACGCGGCGGGGCACTGGACCTTCGAGCTGGGCAACATCGCGGCTTTGCGGGTGGGCGCAAAGGCGCTAGCTGAAGCGATCCGCGCGGCGATCTGAGCGACCTGGATCTGAACGACTTGCGAGTGCTTCAGAGAATCATCGCGGCGGCATCGATCAGACGCCGCCAGTCGAGATCCGCGCCCGCGACGATCGTGCGTCCGGCGCGCTGCGTCGCGATGGTGAGCGTCACGCACAGCGACAGCCCCGTCACCGAGAAATACGGCACGCTGACGATGACCTCCTGCGGTTTCGCCTGCGCCTCGACGAAGTAAGGGTGGTTGTCCCAACGCCCGCTCGCCGAATCGGCGATGGGCGCGAAACGTTCTCTCGGCGTTTTCGCGCTCGCGCCGGGCAACGCGGGCAGATATTTGCGACCGCCGTGATCGAGGAAGAAGCAGCTCATGGTGCAGGGCATCGCGAGCAGTTCGGCGCAGGCCACCTCGGCATCCGCGCCTGCCGCGAGCCGTCGCACCGCCTGCGACAGGTTCGAGCGGTACGGCATCAGCAGCAGGTCGCTCGCGAAGCGTTCGGTGCTGCGGTTCTGCGCGAGCGTATCGAAGACGTGTTCGAACAGCGGCATCGCGAGACCGCGCTGCGCGAGATTCGGCGAAGGTTTGCCGAACAGCCAGCCCTGCACGAAATCGACGTTGGAGCGTGCTGCGAGCATCAGGTCGTCACTACTTTCGATGTCTTCCGCGACCACGAACATGCCCGACTCGTGCAGCAGATCGACGAGCTTGGGCATCAGCGCGTCGCGTAATTGAACCTGCGCGCGCACCAGGCTGCGATCGAGTTTGACGATGTCCGGCTTGAGCGGCAGCAGTCGGTCGATGTTGGAATGGACCGCGCCGAAGTCGTCCACGGCGACGAGAAAGCCCTGTGCACGAAACGCGCGGGTCGCGCGTGCGAGATCGGCGACGTCTGTGCCGCCCGATTCCAGCACTTCGATCACGAGCCGTTCGGGCGCTAGTCCCGCCTCGCGCGTGAGTTCGGCGAGACGCGCGGCGTAACCGGCATCGGTAAACGTCGAAGGATTGATGTTGATGAACAGCCACTGCGCGTCCGGCAGAATCGGCGTGGCATTGCGCAGATGCGTGAGGTGGCTGTCGCGGTCTAGGGCAACGCTGAAGCAGCCGATTGTATTCATCGATTCAGGCGCAAACAGCGGCAGATTCATCGTGAGTGAGGCTTTGCGCCTGGATTTCCGGTCCACCAGGGTGTTGCGCCTGGGCCTGCGGCCCGCTTTCCCCCATTACGGGCGAACCTGTGCCATCAATCGCTTGCGCGAAAGATAAACGTTGGTCAACGCCAGCGCAACGAAAGCCCGATTGGCGTTCTTCGCCAGACCCCGATAGCGCACCTTCGTGAAGCCCCACAGGCGTTTGACAACAGCAAACCCCTGCTCAACGCGAGCACCGATCTTCGACTTGTTGCGATTCTTGCCGCGCGCTACCTTGTCAATTTCGCCCGCCCGACGCGTACGCTGATTGGTGAAGTCGCGTGCCTTGGCGGCCTTGCCACGCATCAGCGCTTTCTGGCTCGCATAGGCGCTATCTCCATAGACGCCTTGCTC
>LFLF01000086.1 GCA_001184395.1 Candidatus Paraburkholderia calva
CTCGCTGCACTGAAGTACACCGCTCGCAATATGCTCAAGAGCGGGCAGAAACGCAAATCAATCATCGCCGCATGTTGGAAACAAGCCGAGCTGTGGTGATGTCATGACTTACGTAAGTATCAATAGACCGGCATCGGTCGCCGTGTAGCCGATATCGGTCTGCAGCCACAGCGGCAACAACACCAGATTGCCCAAGTACAAGCCATAACGGACCGACGACAGCGCGATGGTTCCACCCGAGAAATTGCGCAGCGCAAACAGCGACAGATCGACGACCGGATGCTCCGCCGTCAACTCTCACACGAGGAAGAACGCGAACGCGAGCAGCGCGAGCACGACGATGGTCGTCGAGTTGAACTAGTCGAGGTCCTTGCCCTTGTCGAGTATGATCTGCAGTGAGCCGACCCAGACCACCAGCAGGCTCAGGCCGACGACATCGATCGGCGCCTTGCGGATGGCGGAATCGCGCTGCGGAAGATCGCGAACGTGGCGATGGCCGCGATGAAACCCACCGGGATGTTCACGTAGAAGATCCACGGCCAGGAGATGTTGTCGGAGATCCAGCCGCCGAGAATCGGCCCGGCAACCGGCGCGATGAGCGTGGTCATCGACCACATGGACAAGGCCATCGGCGCCTTTTCGCTCGGATAGCTCGCGAGCAGCAGCATCTGCCAAAGCGGGATCATCGGGCCGGCCACTGCGCCCTGCAGCACGCGCGCGGCGAGCAGGAAGGGTAGCGTCGGCGCGAGGCCGCATAGCCACGAGGCGATCACAAACAGGATGATCGAGCCGAGGAACAGCCGCACCTGACTGAGCCGTTGCGTGAGCCAGCCCGTCAGCGGCACCGAGATCGCGTTGGCGATCGCGAATGGCGTGATGACCCACGTGCCCTGATCGGACGACACGCCCAGATCGCCGGAGATCGACACGTTGGCGATCGAGGTATCGAGCACGTTCATGAACACCGCAAGCGACACGGCGATTGTCCCGATGACGAGCTTCGCGCCCTCGAGCGGCGGATGAACGATGTTTTGCGAAGACATGAGGCGAATCCGCTTACATCAGCTTGACGGCCGAGGCGGATTTCACCGTCTTGCCACGGGGCGCCGCCGAAGACGTCGTGCTCGCCGCGCCCTGCGTGCCCGGACCGCTGCCTTCGTTTTGCTGGATGATGCGGGCGATTTGCTGTTCCGCCTGCGCGCCGTAGTTGTCGAACACGTTGGTCTGATAGACCGTGTTCTTCGTCTGGCCGAGTTGCGCGCCGTTGTCGTCCTTGATGGTCACATCGACGTCCATCGACAGGCCGATGCGCAGCGGATGCTGTTCCAGTTCCTTCGGATCGAGCTGGATACGCGCCGGCAGACGCTGTACGACCTTGATCCAGTTGCCGGTCGCGTTCTGTGCGGGCAGCAGCGAGAACGCCGAACCCGTGCCCGCCGAAAAGCCGATCACCTTGCCGTGGTACTTGACGCTTGAACCGTACAGGTCGGCCGTCAGTTCCACCGGCTGGCCGATCCGCATGTGCTTCAGTTGCACTTCCTTGAAGTTGGCGTCGACCCACACGCCGTTGAGCGGTACGATGGCCATCAGCGGATTGCCGGGCGCCACGCGCTGGCCGACCTGCACCGAGCGTTTCGCGACATAACCCGTGACCGGCGCGGGCAGTGTGTTGCGCGCATAGTTGATGTACGAGTCGCGCACCTTCGCGGCGGCGGCGAGCACGTTCGGATGCTCGGCGATCGACGTGTTGGCGGTCAGCGAACGGTTCGACGCGAGTTCTTGCTCGGCGGCGTCGAGCGCGGCCTGCGCGCCGCGTACCGCATCCCACGCGTGGGAGATTTCTTCCTGCGACACCGCGCCGGTCTGCGCGACCTGCATGCGGCGCTTCAGGTCGTCCTGCGTGCGCAACAGGTCCGAGCGGTGCAGCGCGATCTGCGCTTCGTACTGGCCGTTGTTGACGAAGTACGTGCGCACTTGACGCACCGTTTGCGCGAGATTCGCTTCAGCGGAATCCAGCGCGACTTTGGAGTCGGCAGGATCGAGCGCGACCAGCGGGTCGCCGATCTTGACCGTCTGCGTATCGTCGGCGTTCACGGAGATGACTGTGCCGGTAACCTGCGGCGTGATCTGCACGATGTTGCCGTTGACGTACGCGTCGTCGGTCGATTCGTGGAAGCGCGCGATCAGGAAGTAGTACAGCCCGTACGCAATGGCCGCGATGATGATGACGAGCACCACCAGCGTCATCAGGCGGCGGTGTTTTCCGTTGCTCTTCGGCGCCGGCGCGGCCGCTGCTGCGGCGTTTTGTCGAGGGTCGCTCATGAACGGCTCCGAATGTTCCGTATGTGTCGTGATGCGTGTTCTTGGCGGCGCGCGTTACTTCGCCGCCTGCTGAGTTGTCTTCGTTTGCGTCTGTGGCGTCTGTGCCGCGCCGGTCTGCTGCGCGGCCGCCTGCTTCTGGCCGCTGCCGTCGATGGCGAGGTTCGTGCTCGTCGCGTCGAAGCCGCCGCCCAGTGACTTGATCAGCGCAATCTGCAGGTCGCGGCGGCGCATGCGCAGGTTCGTCACCGTTTGCTCGTTGGCGAGGCGGTTCTGGTCCGCCGTCAGCACCTGAAGTTGCGGCGACAGGCCCGCCTTGTAGTGGATCACCGCGAGGTTGTAGGCGCTGGTCGCGGCGCTCAATGCGCGCTGCGCGTCGCCAATCTGCTTGTCGATGGCGCGGATCGAGGAGATGTTGGTCGCCACGTCGTTCAGCGCGTTGATCAGCGTCTGGTTGTAGGTCGCGACATCGCCTTCGAAGTCGGCATAGCGACCCGTCAACTGCGCGCGCAAGGCGCCTGCGTCGAAGATCGGCAGATGGATCGCCGGTCCCGCCTGGATCTGGCGGCTGCTGTTTTGCAGGAAACCGCCCCAGCCGAAAGCGTCGAAGCCGAAACCCGCCGCGAGGTTAATGTCCGGGAAGAACTCGGCCTTCGCTTCCTTGATGTTGTGCGTTGCCGCTTCAATCTGCCAGCGCGCCGCGACGATATCCGGGCGGCGCGAGATCAGATCGGCGGGCACGTTGTCGGGAAGCGCGACGTTGACGTTCGGGTTGATCACCGGCTTGTCGATCTGTAGGCCGCGATCCGGGCCCTTGCCGAGCAGCGCGGCCAGTTGATACCGCACCGATTCGATCTGGCCGTCGAGGTCGCTCAAATTGGTCTGGCTAGTCGCGACGTTGCCCTCCGCGGTGCGGCGCTCGACGTTGGTGTCGAGACCGGCGATCACGCGCCTGTTGGTGATGCGTCCGACGTTCTCGCGATTGGCGATTTCGCGCTGGGTCACATCGCGCAGCGCGTAGAGCAGGGCGAGCTGGTTATACGTGCGCGCAACCGATGCGGTGAGCGTTACGCGCGCCTGCTGCATGTCGGCCTCGGCGGCCTTTTCCTGCGACACGGCCTGGTTCAGGCGCGCGCGGTTCTTGCCCCACAGATCCAGATCCCACGACGCGCTGGCGAGCACGTTGTTCTCGCTGAACCACGTGTTGCCGTAGGGCGGCGGAAACAGCGCGTTGCCGGAATACAGTTCGCGCGTCCACGAGTAGGAGCCGTTGACCTTCAGATACAGCGCCGAATTCGACGTCTCGATATATGACGACGCCTTCGCGATCCGCGCCTGCGCCTGCGCGATGCTCGGATTGCCCCGCAGGGCCTCGTCAATCAGTTTCGGCAGTTGCGGGTCGCCGAACTGGTTGGCCCAGTCGAGCACTGGCCATTGGCTGCCCTGGCTCGGCACGCTTTGCGTGGCTTCGTACTGGTCGGGTGTCGAGATCTGCTTGTCACTGTGGATGCCCGAGTAGTTCGCGCATCCCGCGACCGCCAGCGTCGCGACGGCAGCGGCCACGACGCTCTTGGCGAGCCGCATGCCGTCGAGCGCGGGCAAGGAGAGGTGTTTCATCGCTCGTCTCTTGAGATGATTATTAAAGATGGACGTTGCCATCATTTTGTAGGCTTTCGCGTTCGGCTTCGTCCGGCTGCTTTCGAGTTTGGAGCCGTTTTTGCTTGTCATTGCAATCAAGTTCCCGACTTGTCGGTGCCCGAGAGGAGGGCGGCGGCCGACGGGTCGCAGGAATTGGCAAGAATGCGCCTCAGCATGTTTTTCAGAAAGCCGACTTCCTCCGGCGAAAAACCGGTGAGCAGTTGGTCGAGCACGCTGGTGAAGATCGCGGGCACTTTCTCGGCCATCGCGCGGCCGTCTTCCGTGAGTGCTAGGCGCACCACGCGGCGGTCGGCCTCGCTGCGCGCGCGGGACAGCAGGCCACGCTCCAGCCGGTCGATCAGGCGCGTCACGGCGCTCGCGTCGATACCGTACTCGCGCGCGATATCCGCTGCGGTCGTGCACTTGCCGACCGCCAGCATGAACATGATGCTGGCCTGCGTGCTGGTGATGCCCAGTTCGGACGTCGTGTGCTGCGTGACCATGTTCCACATCGTCGAGCGGACCCGGCTGATCAGATAGCCAACGCTCTCGCTCAGGACATAGTTGTCGAGTGTGATCGCTGCGGGCGCGGCTTTGGAAGCGTCGCTCATTTCCGAATAATCGTGCGGTTGCAATAGTTGACTAGGCAGGATTGTAGCGGTGAGTTTCAAAGCCTGCAAAGATGTTTTCGGGAAATGCTTAAGAATCGCCGGAAGGGGCGTGCGTGCGGGATCGGATGTTGCGACGGGTGCAGTCATGCTTACGGGTAGCGTCCTTTTGTCATAAGATGACATCCGTGCGTGCTATAGTTTTTGGATATCACCGCGCCGGGCCCGGTTTTTATCGATTGCAACGGGGGCGAGCCTTGAGCCCTTCAATATCACGAAGGCGGCTCCGATGGCGCACAACCAAGAAATCCCCTATGACTCGCGCCCTTCGCAATATCGCCATCATCGCCCACGTCGACCACGGCAAAACCACGCTCGTTGACCAGCTTCTCCGCCAGTCGGGCACCTTCCGTGAAAACCAGCAAGTCGCCGAGCGCGTCATGGACTCGAACGACATCGAAAAGGAACGCGGCATCACGATCCTGGCGAAAAACTGCGCGGTCGAATACGAAGGTACCCACATCAATATTGTCGACACGCCGGGACACGCGGACTTCGGCGGCGAAGTGGAGCGCGTGCTGTCGATGGTCGACTCCGTGCTGCTGCTGGTCGACGCCGTGGAAGGTCCGATGCCGCAAACCCGCTTCGTGACCAAGAAGGCGCTCGCGCTGGATCTCAAGCCGATCGTCGTGATCAACAAGGTCGACCGTCCGGGCGGGCGTATCGACTGGGTGATCAACCAGACCTTCGACCTGTTCGACAAGCTCGGCGGGACCGAAGAGCAGCTCGATTTCCCGATCGTCTACGCATCGGGCCTGAATGGTTACGCGAGCCTTGATCCGGCCACGCGCGAAGGCACCATGCGTCCGCTGTTCGAAGCCATTCTCGAACACGTGCCGGTGCGCCCGGCCGATCCGGACGGTCCGCTCCAGCTTCAAATCACCTCGCTCGACTACAACTCGTACGTCGGCCGTATCGGCGTGGGCCGTGTGGCGCGCGGCCGTATCCGCCCGGGCATGCAGGTCGCGGTGTGTTCGGGTCCGGACGGCGCCATCCTCAATCGCAAGATCAACCAGTTGCTGTCGTTCCGCGGCCTCGAGCGCATGCAGGTGGAAGAGGCGCAGGCCGGCGACATCGTGCTGATCAACGGTATCGAGGAAATCGGCATCGGCGTGACCATCTGCTCGCCGGAACAACCGGAAGCGCTGCCGATGATCACCGTCGACGAACCGACGCTCACGATGAACTTCCTCGTGAATTCGTCGCCGCTCGCGGGCAAGGAAGGCAAGTTCGTGACGGGTCGCCAGATTCGCGACCGTCTGATCAAGGAACTGAACCACAACGTCGCGCTGCGCGTGAAAGACACCGGCGACGAAACCACCTTCGAAGTGTCGGGCCGCGGCGAACTGCACCTGACAATTCTCGTCGAGAACATGCGTCGGGAAGGCTATGAGCTCGCCGTTTCGCGTCCGCGCGTGGTGCTGCAGGAGATCGACGGCGTGAAGCACGAGCCGTACGAAAACCTGACCGTCGATATCGAAGACACGCACCAGGGCGGCGTGATGGAAGAACTCGGCTGTCGCAAGGGCGAAATGCTCGACATGACCTCGGACGGCCATGGCTGCACGCGTCTCGAGTACAAGATTTTGGCGCGCGGCCTGATCGGTTTCCAGAGCGAATTCCTCACGCTCACGCGCGGCACGGGCCTGATGAGTCATACGTTCGATTCGTACGCGCCGGTCAAGGAAGGCTCGATCGGCGAGCGCCGCAATGGCGTGCTGATCTCGCAGGATGAAGGCGCGGCCGTGGCCTACGCATTGTGGAAGTTGCAGGATCGCGGTCGCATGTTCGTGTCGCCGGGCGATGCGCTGTATGAAGGCATGATCATCGGCATCCACAGCCGCGACAACGACCTCGTCGTGAACCCGATCAAGGGCAAGCAACTGACCAACGTGCGCGCCTCGGGCACCGACGAAGCCGTACGTCTGGTGCCGCCGGTCCAGTTGTCGCTGGAGTACGCGGTCGAGTTCATCGACGACGACGAACTGGTCGAAGTCACGCCGCAGTCCATCCGTCTGCGCAAGCGTCACTTGAAGGAACACGAGCGCCGTCGCGCGAGCCGCGAGTCCGGCGTGGAGTAATTCCCGTTCCGCAGTAAAACGCAAAGCCGCCCGAAGTTCGCTTCCGGCGGCTTTGTCGTATGTGCCACGCGCACGCCCGCTTGAACTTCGGCGAGCGCTTGCGTATCTCATAAATGCCCGCACATCGTTATGGCAGAAGGGGCGAGGCCTGAGCAAAGGTGCGACCCCATTAGTCATACGACGACTGGTTCTGTGCTATACTTTTAAGATTGGCTGTCGCTTTTTAGGTCCTTCCAAGCAGACTTGATTCGCGCAATCCGCTAAACGGTCAGGGTCAGGCCGTGGCGCGGAAGGTTTCGTAACCCGCACTTCCTCGAGAAACTCGAAGAAAGGTGAGCGTAAAAATGATGAAGCAATTCCAGTCGAACTCATACCTGTTCGGCGGCAATGCTCCGTACGTCGAAGAGTTGTACGAGCAATACCTCGATAATCCCGCGTCAGTGCCCGAGACCTGGCGAGCCTACTTCGACGCGCTGCAGAATGTGCCCGCCTCCGACGGCACGGCGCAGATCGACGTGGCCCACGGCCCGATCGTCGAATCGTTTGCCCAGCGCGCCAAAGCCAACGCTTTCATCCCGCGCGAAAGCGGTACCGAAGACCTGGCCACCGCGCGCAAACAGGTCTACGTCCAGTCCCTCATCGGCGCCTACCGCTTCCTCGGCTCGCAGATCGCTAACCTCGATCCGCTCAAGCGCCGCGAGCGTCCGCATATCCCCGAACTCGAACCTGCGTTCTACGACTTCACCGAAGCCGACATGGACGAGACGTTCAGTGCCACGAACCTGTATTTCGGTTTCGAGAAAGCGTCGCTGCGCGAGATCGTCAAGGCGCTGCGTGACACGTACTGCGGTACTATCGGCGCCGAGTATATGTACATCAGCGATCCGGAGCAGAAGCGCTGGTGGAAGAAGCGTCTCGAGTCGATCCGCTCGACGCCCGAGTTCTCCGTTGACAAGAAAAAGCACATCCTGAATCGCCTGACGGCCGCCGAAGGCCTCGAGCGTTTCCTCCACACCAAGTACGTCGGTCAGAAGCGCTTCTCGCTGGAAGGCGGCGAAAGCTTCATCGCGTCGATGGACGAGGTCGTTCGTCACGCGGGCAAGAGCGGCGTGCAGGAAATCGTCATCTCGATGGCGCACCGTGGCCGTCTCAACGTGCTGGTCAACACGCTCGGCAAGATGCCGGCTGACCTGTTCGCCGAATTCGAAGGCAAGCACCACGACGATCTGCCGGCCGGCGACGTGAAGTATCACAAGGGCTTCTCGTCGGACGTGTCGACGGAAGGCTGCCCGGTGCATCTGTCGCTCGCGTTCAACCCGTCGCACTTGGAAATCGTGAATCCGGTGGTCGAGGGTTCCTCCAAGGCGCGTATGGATCGCCGCGGCGACGAAGAAGGCCTGCAAGTGCTGCCGGTGCAAGTGCATGGCGACGCGGCTTTCGCGGGTCAGGGCGTCGTCATGGAAACGCTGAACCTCGCGCAGACGCGTGGTTACGGCACGCACGGCACGCTGCATATTGTCATCAACAACCAGATCGGCTTCACGACGTCGGACCCGCGCGATGCGCGCTCGACGCTGTACTGCTCGGACGTGGTCAAGATGATCGAAGCGCCAGTGCTGCACGTGAACGGCGACGATCCGGAAGCGGTCGTGCTGGCAACGCAGTTGGCCATCGACTTCCGCATGAAGTTCCACAAGGACGTGGTCGTCGACATCATCTGCTTCCGCAAGCTGGGTCACAACGAGCAGGACACGCCTGCCGTCACGCAGCCGCTGATGTACAAGACCATCGCCAAGCATCCGGGCACGCGTGCCGTCTACGCGGAAAAGCTCGTGCAGCAAGGCGTGATCACGGCCGAAGACGCGGATAACTTCGTCAAGGAATACCGTCAGGCGATGGACGAAGGCCATCACACGGTCGATTCGGTGCTCTCGAACTATAAGAGCAAGTACGCCGTCGACTGGGTTCCGTTCCTGAACCGCAAATGGACGGACGCGGCGGACACCGCTGTGCCGCTCGCCGAACTCCAGCGTCTGGTCGAGCGCATCACGACCATTCCGGAAAACTTCAAGGTCCACCCGCTGGTCGAGCGCGTCATCAACGACCGCCGCGCGATGGGTCTGGGCGAAGCCAAGCTCGACTGGGGCATGGGCGAGCACCTCGCGTTCGCATCGCTGGTCGCATCGGGCTACGCTGTGCGCCTGACGGGCCAGGACTCGGGCCGCAGCACGTTCACGCACCGTCACGCCGTTCTGCATGATCAGAACCGCGAGCGCTGGAACGACGGCACCTACATTCCGCTGCAGAACATCGCGGAAGGTCAGGCCAAGTTCACGGTGATCGACTCGGTGCTGTCGGAAGAAGCGGTGCTCGGCTTCGAGTACGGCTACTCGACCGCTGAACCGAACACGTTCGTCGCGTGGGAAGCGCAGTTCGGCGACTTCGTGAACGGCGCGCAGGTCGTGATCGACCAGTTCATCTCGTCGGGCGAAGTGAAGTGGGGCCGCGTTTCCGGTCTCACGATGATGCTCCCGCACGGCTACGAAGGTCAGGGTCCGGAACACTCGTCGGCGCGTATCGAACGCTTCCTGCAACTGTGCGCGGACCACAACATGCAAGTGGTTCAGCCGACCACGCCGGCGCAGATTTTCCATCTGTTGCGCCGTCAGATGATTCGCCTGTTCCGCAAGCCGCTGATCATCGCCACGCCGAAGTCGCTGCTGCGTCACAAGGAAGTCGTGTCGGATCTGTCGGAACTCGCGAAGGGTTCGTTCCAGCCGGTCATCGGCGAAGTGGACGAGTCGATCGAAGCGAAGAAGGTCAAGCGCGTGATCGCCTGCTCGGGCCGCGTGTACTACGACCTCGTCGTGCATCGCCGCGAAGCGAAGAGCAACGACCTCGCCATCGTGCGTATCGAGCAGCTCTATCCGTTCGCACACAAGCAGTTCGATGCGGAAATCAAGAAGTTCGAGAACGCGACGGAAGTGGTCTGGGTGCAGGACGAGCCGCAGAACCAGGGTCCCTGGTTCTACATCGAGCACCATCTGCGCGAAGGCATGCGCGAAGGCATGAAGCTGGCCTACAGCGGCCGTCCGGCTTCGGCATCGCCGGCAGTTGGCTACTACGCAAAGCACTACGAGCAGCAGAAGGCGCTCGTGGAAGGCGCGTTCGGCCGCCTCAAGGGCGCGCAGGTTATCGCGAAGTAATCGTTGCTTGAAAGGATCGGGTGAGCGCGGAGTTTTCCAACAGCGCGCTCCCCGGTCTCGCTGCTCGACCAAACATACAGACACACGCTTTAGGAAAATACTGAAATGGCTATCGTAGAAGTCAAGGTTCCCCAGCTTTCCGAGTCGGTCTCGGAAGCGACCATGCTGCAATGGAAGAAGAAGCCGGGTGAGGCTGTCGCCCAGGACGAAATCCTCATCGAAATCGAGACCGACAAGGTCGTGCTCGAAATGCCGGCTCCCTCCGCCGGCGTGCTCGCGCAAGTCATCAAGCATGACGGCGACATCGTCGGCGCCGACGAAGTCATCGCGAAGATCGACACCGAAGCCAAGGCAGGCGCCGCGCCTGTCGCCGCTGCTGGCGACGCCGAAGTGAAGCCCGCTCCGGAAGCCGAACCTGCTGCCGCTGCGGAATCGGCTCCCGCTGCTGCTGCATCGACCGGTGGCGCCGCATCGCCGGCTGCGACGAAGATTCTGGCCGAGAAGGGCGTATCGGCGGATCAGGTCTCGGGATCGGGCCGCGACGGCCGCATCACCAAGGGTGACGCGCTGACCGCGTCCGCATCGGCTCCGGCCGCCAAGACCGAGGCGCCCGCGCCGGCTCCGGCCGTACGCGCCGCCAAGCCGTCGCTGCCGTCGGTCGCCGCACCGGCTTCGGCCGATCAGTGGCTCAATGACCGCCCGGAACAGCGCGTGCCGATGTCGCGTCTGCGTGCGCGTATTGCCGAGCGTCTGCTCGAATCGCAGCAAACCAATGCCATCCTGACGACGTTCAACGAAGTCAACATGGCGCCGCTCATGGACCTGCGCAACAAGTACAAGGACCGCTTCGAGAAGGAACACGGCGTGAAGCTCGGCTTCATGTCGTTCTTCGTGAAGGCCGCCGTCCATGCGCTGAAGAAGTTCCCGCTCGTGAACGCATCGATCGACGGCAATGACATCGTCTATCACGGCTACTTCGACATCGGTATCGCGGTCGGTTCGCCGCGCGGTCTGGTGGTGCCGATCCTGCGTAATGCGGATCAGATGAGCCTTGCCGACATCGAGAAGAAGATCGCCGAATTTGGCCAGAAGGCCAAGGACGGCAAGCTGTCGATCGAAGAAATGACCGGCGGCACATTCTCTATATCGAACGGCGGCGTGTTCGGCTCCATGCTGTCGACGCCGATCATCAACCCGCCGCAGTCCGCCATTCTCGGCGTGCACGCAACGAAGGAACGCGCGGTCGTCGAAAACGGCCAGATCGTGATCCGTCCGATGAACTACCTCGCGCTGTCGTACGATCACCGCATCATCGACGGCCGCGAAGCTGTGCTGTCGCTGGTCGCAATGACGGACGCGCTGGAAGATCCGGCTCGTCTGCTGCTGGACCTGTAAGAACTCGCGGTTAGTACTCTGAGTGCCTTCGATGCGCGCGATAGGCTCGCGCGCATCGCTTCGAAGGCGTCTGCGCAAGAGCGCAGTCATGCAAAAGGAAAGTCATGTCCAAGGAATTTGATGTTGTCTTAATCGGCGCGGGCCCTGGCGGCTATATCGCGGCGATTCGTGCAGCGCAACTCGGCAAGTCGGTTGCGTGTATCGAGAAGTGGAAGAACCCGGCGGGCGCGTTGAAGCTCGGCGGCACGTGCCTGAACGTGGGCTGCATTCCGTCGAAGGTGCTGCTCGCGTCATCGGAAGAATTCGAGAATGCGTCGAAGCATCTGGCCGATCACGGCATCAGCGTGTCGGACGTGAAGCTCGATGTGTCGAAGATGCTGGCGCGTAAAGACGGCATCGTCGAAAAGATGACGAAGGGCATCGAGTTCCTATTCCGCAAGAACAAGATCACGTGGCTCAAGGGTCATGGCAAGTTCACTGGCAAGAATGCTGCTGGCGTGCAGATCGAAGTGTCGGGCGAAGACGAGACGGAAGTCGTCACGGCGAAAAACGTGATCATCGCGACGGGTTCGAAGGCGCGTCATCTGCCGAACATTCCGGTCGACAACAAGATCGTCGCGGACAACGAAGGCGCGCTGTCCTTCGACGCCGTGCCGAAGAGGCTCGCCGTGATCGGCGCGGGCGTGATCGGTCTGGAACTCGGTTCGGTGTGGCGTCGTCTGGGCGCGGACGTGACCGTGCTCGAAGCATTGCCGCAATTCCTGGGCGCAGCGGACGAAGCGCTCGCGAAGGAAGTCGCGAAGCAATTCAAGAAGCAGGGTCTGGACATTCACCTCGGCGTGAAGATCGGCGAAGTGAAGGCCTCGGACAAGGGCGTGTCGATCGCTTACACGGACAACGCCGGCAACGCGCAAACGCTGGAAGCGGACCGCCTGATCGTGTCGATCGGCCGCGTGCCGAACACCGATAACCTCGGTCTGGGAAGCATCGGCCTGAAGGCGAACGAACGCGGCTTCATCGACGTGGACGACCACTGCGCGACGAGCGTGCCGGGCGTCTACGCGATCGGCGACGTCGTGCGTGGCCCGATGCTCGCGCACAAGGCGGAAGACGAAGGTGTGGCGGTGGCGGAAATCATCGACGGCCAGAAGCCGCATATCGACTACAACTGCGTGCCGTGGGTCATCTACACGGAACCGGAAATCGCGTGGGTTGGCAAGACGGAACAGCAGCTCAAGGCTGAAGGCCGCGAGATCAAGACCGGCCAGTTCCCGATGATGGCCAACGGCCGCGCGCTCGGTATCTGCCGTGCTGAAGGTTTCGTCAAGATGATCGCGGACGCGAAGACGGACGAAATCCTTGGCGTGCACGTCATTGCCGCGGATGCATCGGACCTGATCGCGGAAGCGGTGGTGGCGATGGAATTCAAGGCGGCGTCGGAAGACATCGGCCGCATTTGCCATCCGCATCCGTCGCTGTCGGAGGTGATGCGCGAAGCGGCGCTCGCGGTCGACAAGCGCGCGTTGAACATGTAAGCAAGCTCGACTTCGGGCAATAAGGCGTCGCACACGAAGGCGAGCGGCTCAAACCGCTCGCCTTCGTCACTTCGAACGGCAGAAGATGAACATCACCGAATACTACGAAAACGAACTGCGGACGCGGGGTTATCAATCGGACGAGGCGCAACTCGCGGCGATCGCGCGCTTGCAGCGCTGCTATGACGAGTGGGTCTCGTACAAGTCGCGCCGTTCGAACGCGATCACGAAGTTTCTGGTGCGGCCGGAATTGCCGCGCGGCGTGTACATGTGGGGGCGGGCGCGGCAAGAGCTTTCTGATGGACAGCTTCTACGCGATCGTGCCGTTGAAGCGCAAGACGCGCCTGCATTTTCACGAGTTCATGCGCGAGGTGCATCGCGAACTCGAAGAACTGAAAGGGCAGGCCGATCCGCTCGACGAACTCGCGCGGCGCATCGCCAAGCATTACCGGCTGATCTGCTTCGACGAGTTCCATGTCTCCGATATCGCCGATGCGATGATCCTCTATCGTCTGCTCGACCGTCTTTTCAAGAACGGCGTGCAATTCGTGACGACGTCCAATTACGAGCCGACGACGCTGTATCCCGATGGCCTGCATCGCGATCGCCTGCTGCCCGCCATCGAACTGCTGCAAAAGAATCTCGATGTGCTCAATGTCGATGCCGGCACGGATTATCGTCGGCAGACGCTGTCGCAGGTGAAGGCGTACCACACGCCGCTCAATCAGGCCGCCAACGAAGCGCTTCGCGTGGATTTCGCCAAGCTCGCCGCCGTCCCCGACGAAAGCCTGCTGCTGCATATCGAGAAGCGCGAACTGAAGGTACTGCGACGCGCGGACGGCGTCGTTTGGTTCGACTTCGCGACGCTGTGCGGCGGCCCGCGCTCGCAGAACGACTATCTGGAACTTGCGAACCGCTTCCACGCGGTGATCCTCTCCGACGTCCCGCAGATGACGCCGCGCATGGCCTCGGAAGCGCGCCGCTTCACCTGGTTCATCGACGTGTTCTACGGCCACAAGGTCAAGCTCCTGATGTCGGCTGCGGTGCCGGCGGAAGAGTTGTAAGTCGAAGGTCCGATGGCAAATGAATTCGCGCGGACGGTGTCGCGCATCGTCGAGATGCAGTCGAAGGAATATCTCGAAGCGCCAGGCCGTCTCGCGGATACCTCGCTGACCTAATACGAGAATCAAAATTCGGCGTTGCTCCAATCCGCATAAGGCTTTGCCGGCATTTTCAAGATTCGGAGCGTTCTGATATTGCGGTTTCGGCGGGATCGGTATCGTTCATATCAATTAATCAGGTGAATTGATTGGATAACTTACCGTGAAGCCTTACCGCGATCTTTCCGACGAAGAATTGCAGATGGTTGCACCGCTGCTTCCCGAATTGCGCCCGCGTTCGGAATTGCGGGGGCGACCGCTGACCAATACTCGTGCCGTGCTCAACGGTGTGCTGTGGGTCATGTATAGCGGGGCGTCGTGGTCCACCATGCCGCGCGCAAGTATCCCTCGTATCAAACGTGCCATCGGCACTTCAAGGCGTGGCGCGAGACCGGCGTGCTGCTCAATGTGATGGCGCACTTGTTCGGGCCCACGGGTGAATCGCTGTATGCGCTGATGACCTCGCGCATGCGCGTGCCGGCCGAGCTGCCGTTCCAGGTTGCGGCAGAAACCTATGCGGATATGCGGGAAGTCGCGGTGGCGAACGCCGACATCGGCACCCGCGAGCTCCAAACGCCTGCCCGACGCGCAGCTTGATCGCAGGCATCGCGCAATGAAAAAGCCGGCCGAAGCATCGCAGCTTCGGCCGGCTTTTTCATATTCGAACGATACGCCCGCTTACTGCTCACGCAGCCACGTCTGCGAGCGCCCGAGTAGCGACACGCCGATGAACCCACGCACGACGGGCTTCTTCCCGCCGTCTTCCAGCGTCACCTTGCACTTGACTTGTAGAACTTGCCGCTCTCCGGATCGAGAATCTGGCCGCCGTTCCATTCGTCGCCGTCCTGCCGCATGCCTTCGATGATCGTCATGCCCTTCAGCAACTGATCCTTGCGATCGCCCTTGCAGGCAGTGCGGCGTTCCGGATCGTTCAGCTTGCCGATGCCGCGCATGATCTTGCCCGACAACTCCCCGTTGCCGTCCTGCGTGATCTGGATGGCGGCTTTCGGTTCGCCGCTTGCGTCGTCGATGGTTTGCCACATGCCGACCGGCGTCGATATGTCGGTGAAGGCGCTGGCCGCGGACAGCGCGAGAACCGTGCCGAGCGCGATACGGTGAAACAGGCTCATGAAGTTTCCTCGTTGGATTCGTCGAGTCCGGCGGCATGAAGACGGCGCCGGAGAGGCGATTCAGACGCCGTGACTCAGCCCGGCTTCGAGCGTCGCGAAGGTGCGCTCGTCGGTGCGATCGAAATGCAGCGGCGTCACCGACACGCGTTCCGAGCCGACCACGGCCGTTTCGCTGTCCGGCGCATTCGGGCGCGCGCCGCGCTGAAAGCGCAGCCAGTGATAGTCGATGCCGCGCGGATCAGTGTTCGCGACCACGTCGATGCTTTCCACGAGGCCGACGCCTTGCCGCGTCACAGTGAGCGGACCGGCGGCGGACGCATCGCAATCGGGGAAGTTGACGTTGAGGCAGGTCGGCGCGTCGTGAGAAATGGCGAGGAGTTGGCGGATCACGCCGGGGGCGAGCTTGCGCGCGGTGTCCCAGCGGACGTTGTCGCGGTCGGAAAAGGTCTGCGATAGCGCGATGGACGGCAGGCCGAGCAGCAGGCCCGTCATCGCCGCGCCGACGGTGCCGGAGAACATCGTCTCGACGCCGAAATTGCCGCCGCGGTTGACGCCCGACAGCACGAGTGTAGGCGGCGCGTCTTTCATGATGTGGCGCACGCCCATCACGACGCAATCGCCGGGCGTGCCTTGTACGCCGAAGCGCCGTCCACCCTGACGTGACACGCGCAACGGCGAATGCAGGCTGATGGAGTGCGAGGTGCCGCTCTGATCGTGTTCGGGTGCGATCACCCGGACTTCGTGCGCGAGTTCGGCGGCGACGGCTTCGAGCACGGCGAGGCCGGGCGCGTCGATGCCGTCGTCGTTGGTAAGCAGCACACGTTGAACGATGGGTTCGGAAGCGGACATCGCGGATCACTCCTTGGTCGGTGAATGGATCGACCGATTATTGCAGAGTTCGCGGGAGCAAGCCGCTCGAACCGGTGGCGAAATGACGCCGCCTGCGTCGATTATTTGATGCCGAGGCCGCGCAGCACGGCGTTGCCGTCCTCGGTGAGACACACTTGCGGACTGCTGCTTTCCGCCGACACGATTTCGACATAATCGAATTCCTGCAGCGACGCGACGTCGGGCGTCGCGACCATGACGTCGATGGGCGCGTGCAGCAGCAACAGCAGCGTGGCGATTTCGTGATGGCTGAGAAGCTGCTTGATAGCTTGCACGGGAGATGAAGCCGAAGGGAATTTCGTGGTCGAGCCCTGGTTTCTTACATGACTATGTGCGGTGCGGCGCGCACTTTTCAAGAGCGCTGTCGCCTCGATGTCGATGGAGTGCGGGTGAGGTTATCGGCGGAGTCTTAGGCGAAACTTAAAAGTCGCACGCCCGCGCTGGTGGAGTTGTTACGCGGTATGTCGGCGGTTGCGCGCGCGTGTTCCGGCGGCGCGAATCAGAAGCGTAATCGGGGTTTTGGGGATCGAAGGCGAGGTCGTCGAAGGTTTTTGCTCGATGTGCTCGAACACGACGGACTCGAAAATTTCGCCGTCGTTGTCGAATGATTCGACCGCGCGGAACCGCGTCCGCTCGAGATCGAGTCCGAAAATTTCCTTCTTTTCATAGAACGCCAGCTGGCCGGTCGGCGTTTCATACGTGAAGGCGACTACGCGCACGCCGCCGATCTCGCGCGCTTCGATATTCGATGGCCGCGTGACGCCCGCGTCGGCGAACTTTGTCCTTCGTCGAGAAAGCGTTGCGTGATGGTTTCGATCGCCAGTTCGCGGATCGAATGATTCGACTGCGCGCGCCAGCGACCCGTTGATCGACGTCCACATCGGCACGACACCGAACCAGCCACCCAGATGCTCGTAGATCTGGTCGGGACGCTTAGGGCAACGCTGAAGCAGCCGGTTGTATTCATCGATTCAGGCGCAAACAGCGGCAGATTCATCGTGAGTGAGGCTTTGCACCTGGATTTCCGGTCCACCAGGGTGTTGCGCCTGGGCCTGCGGCCCGCTTTCCCCCATTACGGGCGAACCTGTGCCATCAATCGCTTGCGCGAAAGATAAACGTTGGTCAACGCCAGCGCGACGAAGGCCCGATTGGCGTTCTTCGCCAGACCCCGATAGCGCACCTTCGTG
>LFLF01000087.1 GCA_001184395.1 Candidatus Paraburkholderia calva
ATAGACCCATGACCGTTTTTCCGTATCCTTGCTTATGGTGGATGGTTTTGTTGTTCGCTGGTTTCCGACTTCGACAATCAGATTCTCAGCTGAAACCACCACCGCCTTCAATTTCCTGCCTCAACTACCTCCATACACCACTTCCGACTTTAGCTCAAATTGCTGCACGGGCAAGAGCAAGGTGTCTATGGAGATAGCGCCTATGCGAGCCAGAAAGCGCTGATCCGTGGCAAGGCCGCCAAGGCACGTGACTTCACCAATCAGCGTACGTGCCGGGCGGGCGAAGTTGACAAGGTAGCGCACGGCAAGAATCGCAACAAGTCGAAGATCGGTGCTCGCGTTGAGCAGGGGTTTGCTGTTGTCAAACGCCTGTGGGGCTTCACGAAGGTGCGCTATCGGGGTCTGGCGAAGAACGCCAATCGGGCCTTCGTCGCGCTGGCGTTGACCAACGTTTATCTTTCGCGCAAGCGATTGATGGCACAGGTTCGCCCGTAATGGGGGAAAGCGAGCCGCAGGCCCAGGCGCAACACCCTGGTGGACCGGAAATCCAGGCGTAAAGCCTCACTCACGATGAATCTGCCGCTGTTTGCGCCTGAATCGATGAATACAACCGGCTTGCTCAGCGTTGCCTTAATCAGCATTGCCTTAATAAATAGGGATCATCAAATAACCCTTGACTGCAAGTTTGTGAAGGAGCAACGTATAAACGCACTATGTGGTGCTAACCAATTGGAGTGATTGACATGAACACTGTAAAACTCGCATCAACCATTCAAAGCAACTTCGATTTGAAAACGCAGACGGTCAATTTGACTGACGTTAAGAGCAGTAAGGCGGAACAGCTGTCACTGGCTGAGCTGGAGAGCATGCGCAGTGCCCGCAAGCCCGTCTCGGCATCGAAGTTCGGGCTTGAAACGATCTGCGGTGCTAGCTGCGATACCGGTGCCCAGTAATTAGCAGGACGAGTTCCTTGGACCGCGCTTGCGCGGTCTTTTATTGGCCCTCAGAAGCGGGTTTCTTTTTTCTTTTTCTTATTGATCGACCTGGTCTGGCAAGAGAGAATATGAAAAACAGAATGACTGCAATTCCCACCGTTTATGTTGTTACCGCTCACGGCCGACAGCCGCTCGAGGCGGTAGGCGATGAGCGTCTTTTCGAAATTCTCGATCGTTACCATGTACCATGGTCCGCAGTTTCCATTTACACTGTCCCCACTGATGGTGGGGCGCCCCAGCTTCGAGCGTCGTTGGACAAGCGCCTTTCAGAACTCAGTGACGTCAGTGATATCTTGTTGTACTTCAATCGGAATGTGAATCCGTTCATGTTCAATATTGCGCAGTTCTCCACGCAGAACCAGGCGGGTGAACATGCGTCGACGGAATATTTCTACCAGCGGCTAGATAACAAACGTTCGGTATCCGACGTCTTCCTCAAGAAAATGACGGAGGAAGAATGCAAGGATGTTATAGCGCAACGCGTTGCCGATGTGATACGAGAGAATTTGCCGCCTGGATCCGACCTCGTCGTGGGAGTAAGTGGCGGCGGAGACAGCAATGCGCTGTTACATGCGCTTAGCCGGCTTGAAGCGATGAAGCTGAAAATCCGTCCGGTGATCATCAAGGGCATTCCAGACTGGGACAAGGGTGTGCCAAGGGCGCAGGAATTATGCAGCCGCTATGGGCTCGATCTCACAATCGTCGAGGATGTGGAGGTTCAGAAGATTCTCGGGATTGGGAATTATTCGACCAGTCTCATCACCCGCTTTGAGCGTGAATTCGCTGGCGATGACTTTGAGTTCCTAGGCACGTTGCTAGTTCGCCTCGCCTTGATTCGACACGCGGAGGCACTCGACACGCCTTATATTTGTACAGGCCTGAATCTCGAGGATGTACTCTGTGAAGCGCTGTTTCGAACGACCAATGGCCAAGGGCCCGCTGGCATACCAGTTCGAAGCATTGGAGAGTATCGCCTGTTGTTCCCGCTATGGCTGTGTCCGAAGCGAATCATCGACGGATGTTTCCCGGAACAATCGCTCGACAACTATGAAGCGCGCTATCCATGTTTTTCTCTAGGGCGCAATCTTTACTACAGCATCATCTACGAACTGCAATCGCGGTTCCCGGCTTTCATCGAGCAGCTCGCGCATGGCTATGCCGAACAAAGCTGCAGGAATCCGGTGGTTTATCCATACGACGAGCAACTGGGTTTCCACGTCGAGCGATTTGTGCCGTTCCCGCTGCGTCAGAAGTTCGAGCGGATGTTGCGCGATGTCGGCGTTCCTGCCTGATTCGTTCGAAGTCGTGCGCGGCTGAATTCGAAACGTTTTGGGGCGGAATCCAATGACGACATTTAGTATCGCGCTGATCGGAGGTGGTCCAATGTCTGTATACGCATTAGACCGCCTTGCCGCGTTCGCAGCGGTGTGCATGGGCCATCGTCGCGCGTTGACGATCTGGGTTTTCGAACGTAGCGGCCAATTCGGTGCTGGTGAGGTGCACGATGTTCGCCAGCCGTCATCCAGTGTGATGAACCGGGCTAGCGGACAGATATCGTTTGCCGCAGACGATGGCAATCGATCGGCAGGGCCGCTACTGCTCCGGGCGCTGCGCCCCAGCTTCGCCGAATGGTGTCGCCAACGCGCCGTCGAGACTAGCGAGGCGCGTTACGATATGGATCCGTTCGACCCGCCGTCAAGGCAGTTGCATGGCCTTGCGTTGCGCGGAGCGTTTGATCGGCATGCCGGCGCGCTTGAGGCGCTGGGTGGCGTCACAGTCGAACGAGTGGGGCGGGAAGTGGTCGATCTGGAACCGATCGCGGATGGCGGGTTTGATGTGTGGCTTGACGGCGACGCGACGCGCTGCACCCGGGTGGACGTCGCACTGCTTGTTACGGGGCATGCCCACAATTTCGCACGACATAGGGATGATCCACCACGCGGCGGTGGCGATGGCGAGGGTCGTGCCATGGAAACGCCGTATCCGCTTGCGAATAATCTCGGGCAGGAACATGCACCAGCTGGATGCGTGATCGCACTGGACGGCCTCGGACTATCTGCCATCGATGCGGCACTGTTCCTGACAGAAGGTCGAGGAGGACGGTTTGAGCGTGTCGGCAGACCTGTCGACGCCGGGCATCTCGATTATCGGCGATGCGGCCGCGAGCCGAAGCATATCGTTGCCTATTCGCGATCCGGTTACCTGCCACTCTGTCGCCCACTCAATCAGAAGCTCGGCGATCCGACGAAGGAGCATCTCGGGCAGTTTTTGACGCGTACCGCGATTGACGATCTGAGACGATATCATGGCATTGAGATATCGGCAGCGGATTCGGATACCGTGCGTCGGGCGCTCGATTTCAATCAGTCGGTGCTTCCGCTGGCCGTGCTCGAAATGGCATTCGTTTTCTATCGCACCGTATTGGGCCGCGCACATGGTCATGCTTTGGCGGATGCGGCGCAAGCTGATTGTTCTGCCTTTATCCGTTCGACTTCCACAGGTATGCCTGCTCCCGATTTCCTGGTCGCGCCGCTGTACGATTACGCAACGACACAGTGGCAATTGGACCATGGCGACGAAGCGGACATGCCACGTTTTGACTGGTTCGCGCTGCTGGACCCGTTCAACGATCACGCCGTTAGCGGCAGCCGAGAGGGATGCAGGCGGGAATGGATGATCGACCATCTGCGCGCCGACATTGCTCGTGCAAGGCGAGGGAATTTGGACGATCCGCTCAAGGCTGCATGTGACGGTGTCTGGCGTGACCTGCGTGGCACGATTGCTTATGCGGCGGATAAAGGAGGATTGACCGAACGCTCGCATCGGTTCTTCATCGACCACACGCTCAGCCTCTACAACCGTCTATCGAACGGAGCCGGCATCGCCGCGATGGAAAAAATTCTCGCACTCATAGAGGCCGGTGTCTTTGACGTATCACTAGGTCCAGACCCCGACTGCAGGCTCGACACAACGCGTGGACAATACCGGTTGAGCGATCGCTCGGAAGCGCTGGTACTTACTGCGGACCTGCTCGTGCGGGCCAGGTTGTCGCGCTTCATCGCGTCCGAGAACGGTGGCCCCCTCTACACTAATCTGCTGGCACGTGGCGTCGTTCGGGAATGGGTTCATCCTGATTGCGGCAACAGCATGGGCTATGCACCGGGTGGTCTGGAATTAGACGATGAGCATCACCCCCTTGATCGGGATGGCAACGCAAATCCCGCCCTCACCATTTTCGGTAGTCCAACAGACGGTGTTCATTTTTTCCAAAGTGGTGCGGCACGTCCGATGTCGGATAACGCGATCTTCAACCAGCTTGGACGTTGGGCCGCAGATGTCTTGAGCCGGCTGCATGAGGCTGCCGCCAACGAGACGGAAGGCGTGGGTTTGCGCGCCATATCAGCGCGAGAAACGTGAATGGAACACACCACGTCTGCATCCCGCCTTGGCATGACGATCGCTCGTGATAAGCAGGTGGTACATCTCACTTCATTTAGAGGGCGCATCTCGCGCCTCCTGCAGGATGAGATGTCGAACGGAGTACGTCGGTCGATTATAATAATCGCGCTGGACGGTATTCCTTTCGATCTGGCCCTAGCTTGCTGGCCACAGGCCCACCTCGAACGAATGTCGTCGGTCTTCCCAACTACCTCTAGTGCCGCTTGGATGAGCGCGCTGACTGGATTGCGAGTAGAGCGGCACGGCATACCAGGTGTGGTATTCGCGATGGAGAGTGCCAACTCGGTCCTCGTCAATCTTTACGACTACCAGCATGAACTGGGTGGGCCGGACGAAGGCAATATATTCAGCGATGCGCGCGAAGCGGGCTATGCACCGCTGGCTCTGGCCGGCGATCTCGCCGTTGCACCTTGTTCGTGGCTGCGTCGCTTGCTCGCGCATTCCGTATCGACGCGATCGTCGCAGTTTTACGCCGCGCTGACTCGTCAAGCCGAGTTTCCGCGCGCCACGTCAATTATCGAGCGCTTGCGAGCTGACATCGATGCAGTCTTGGCCCTGGCTACGCCTGATTGCCCTATACTGTGTTGGTGTTTTGTCGAAGTGGATCGTTATATCCACCTCTACGGATACGATGACCACGTCAACTCCTTTCTGAAGGGTATCGAGAACCTGGCGATCGATCTCGTCGAGGCAGGGCATGTCGTCGTTGCGCATTCAGATCACGGCTTGGTCCCCAATACGCATTGTACTGGAGTGGAGAGCGCACTCCGGGACATTGCCCGGCGTTATGCACTGGATATAGGTGGTGCCGGACGAACCCGCTGGTTTTACACGTCAGTGGAGCAGGAAGCCGAGATACGTGATTTTTCCGCAGCGTGTCTTGCAGGCGTGGCGAATGTTCACTCGACATCCGACTACTTCACCCCCGGCTCGCTAGCGGCGGCTCGCGCGGGTTCGGTGAGCATTCAGGCCATCGGTGAGCGATTCATTGGCGATCTCGCGTATTCGCATGATCACGGTGCCATGTCGGCCGTGGAAGTCAGCGTGCCGTTCGCAGTCTGGGACGGAGCTCGACCCGACGTCTTGAACAGAGAGGATGCCGACCGATGCTGGATGCTGTAGTTCGCTCGTTCCTTCGGGACTGTCCCGTCAAGGACGCGATGAACCTGCTGCGGGCAGTCAGTGCCTTCGATCGGTTCCAAGCGTCGGACGGTATCAATGCGGCAGCCGAGCTCGTTGCTGATGCGGCGAGAAAAGCTGCCCTGGACAGCGTAACGGTGACATGCTACGAAGCGAACGGCCTGCGTCAGTGGTGGAGCTTTGAAGCGCCCCTTGCCTGGAGCCCCAAACAGGCACGGCTCGCGCTGGGCCTGCATCGAGCGCACCCGCGAGTGCTCGATCATTCACAATCGCCATTTGCGTTGGCGACTTATTCCTGCGCGACACCCGCATCGGGGCGACGTTCGAGCTTGGTGCGCTTCGATCCTGTGTCGTCGGACGGTGCCATGAAGGATGCGATTCTGGTGATGGGATTCGATCAAGCCGTGCGCCATGACGACGTCGCGCGTTTTCGCGAGGCGGGCGTCGCGGGATGGCTCGCGCATGCCGGGCCGAATCCCGCGGCGCGTGGCCGAATCGAACTGCCGCCGGCGAGCGGGATGTTTGCATTTAGTCTGACGAGCGAAGAATTGGAGGAGGCGCTGTCCTGCGCACATCGTCACGAAATGGCAGAGGTGCGGATTGAGATCGACTCAACGGCACCTATGCCGGTTGTGTCGGCCTGCATCGAAGGGCACGGAGATGACGAGATCTGGATGATGGCGCATCTCTGTCATCCACGGCCAGGCGCGAACGATAATGCGTCGGGTGTCGCCGCTGTTTGGGCATGTGCTGCACTGCTTGCCGCTGCTCGGCACAAGGGGCGATTGGGTGAACGTCATCCCTCGATGCGTTTTTTCTGGATGCCGGAATTCTGCGGTACGGCTTCCGTGTTGGCTGATTTGGAAGCCCGAAAGGGGAGCCGCCGGCCGCGAGCGGTCGTTAACCTCGATATGGTGGGCGAGGACCAGGAGCAGTGTGGATGTCCCTTTATCGTTGAACGAAGCCCGGTGCAGCTGGGGTGGGGGCTGTCCGCGCTTGCCGAGCAGGTCGTCGCAAGCGTTTTTGATCTGACCAGCGAAACGCGCGGAAGCTGGCGTACGTCGGGCTATCTTGGTTTCTCGGATCATTCTCTGTTCGCGGACGGCTCGGTGAATGTGCCGGCAATCCAGATGACGCATTGGCCAGACCGCTTCAATCACTCGTCGGACGACTCGGTTGATAAGATATCCGCGGCGGAGATGCGCCGCGCGATCACAGCCGCCGCGGCAACCGTGTGTCTGACCTCTTATTTTTTACAGGACCCCGGCATGTTTAGCGACGACGGGTTGTGCGCATGGCGCGACACGGAACGCAAGGCATTGCACGCAGTGGCGGGTCGCTATCGGGAAATGGCGGCCGGCGCATGGAGTGAAGGATTCCTGCAAAGCACGCTGCCTGACTTGCTCGATACGAGGCCATTCGGCACAAGCATGCAGATTCGTTATCCTAAATGTGTGCCGGGTGGCCTCCAGCGCTCATGGAACGGGCCATTCAATGCGCGTTCTATGATAGCGGCATTGTCGCCCGCCCGGCGCAAAGAACTGCTCACACGAATTCGCGCGAATAAGCTGAATCTCGCTATTCTTAACACGCTTGCGCTGCTGCTGGATGGCACGCGCGACGGGCAGGCCATGCAACAAGCCGTTTCGCACGCGTTTCGCCGGCCTCCGGACCGACTGTCCATTGAGCCGTTGCTGGGGGATTTCATCGAATCGGGCTGGGCTGTCGTGATTAATGGCCCCACCTGAGATGGGACGCCCTATCCCACTGAGCTTACCTGCTCGCGGTCCTGGTTCGTTACCAAGCCGTAGTATTCCTGGTGGAATTGCTAAAACTTCGTGAACAAAAAATTGCTGTTGAATCGCGACGTTGCCGAATATATCGACCCTCTGCCGTCGTCGGCGGATTGGGCACAACTGACGGCCGCATCGGCTAAACCGGCGTTGTTCGCCACTGACATCTATTTTCGAGAGTGCTGGGCCGAAG
The DNA here is from genome assembly GCA_001184395.1 of Candidatus Paraburkholderia calva. Lineage (GTDB taxonomy): Bacteria > Pseudomonadota > Gammaproteobacteria > Burkholderiales > Burkholderiaceae > Caballeronia > Caballeronia calva. The sequence continues at coordinate 7,581 of LFLF01000087.1, forward strand.
CAGCCGTGCGTTGGCCGACCGACACCGCCGGCGTGGTGCGGTGCTTCGGCCTGCTCATTTTCAAGCCCGACGCTATCGTCGGACGGCGCGTGGAAAGCGCTGTCGACTTCATGGCTCGCCATGGATTTCGCGTCGTGAGTGCGTCGATCGTTCACCTCAACCGTCATGTCAGTGCCGAGCTATGGCGCTACAACTGGAACTTCGCTACGGTCGACCGGATTCGTTTGTCGAGCTTGCTCTATGACTCATGCAACACATTGCTGCTGGTCATGGCCAATGTCGATCCGGCCGCGGATCACACGTCGGTGCCTGTTTCTGTACGTCTCAGTAATCTGAAGGGGTCGGCGTCCAAACCGGCTGGCGACGGAACACGGATGCGCGAATTGCTATGCATGCCCAATCGCTTGCTGAACTTCGTGCATGTTGCCGATGAACCTGCCGACATCATTCGCGAACTCGGTATCGTCTTTGACGCGGCGGAGCGCCGTGCGCTGCTCGATGATGTCGCGCAAGTACTGGACGGATTGAGGCCCGCCGACGTCGCAACGCCAACATCATATCTTTATCAGACTGTCGACGAGCACGATCTCGATTTCGGGCGCTCGCTGGAACGACTGGTAGCCAATGGGGCGATGTCACCCGAGGCTGCCGCCAGCATGCGCGAGGCTGGCGGCAGCCGTTCGCTGACATGGTCAGAACTCACCAGCCTGATTGCACTCGAGAAATGCAATCTCTGGGATTTCCTGACGGTAGGTACGACCTTGCTATGCGATGAGCGCGAAGGCCATGTGGATCTGTTGCCCGGCACGGTCGGCACGGACTGGATTCGCAGCGTCTCACCCGGCTTTGATGCGGAGGGTATCCCATGAACGGATCGAGTCGCATCCTTGCGCTGCGCAGGCTGTTTCCGATAGCGCTTTGGGCAGGTGGTCATGCCGAGGCTTCCTTGCTTGAAGCGTTCAGCCCCGAAGAGATCCTGCACGGCTGTCGATTGCATAAGATTACGGGGGCAGCGCATGCTCGCATGACACAGATGCGGCAATCGGGCTCGACGCTGGCGCTCGCACATTTGCGCCAGCTCGAGCAAGGCCTGCGCGACGAGCAGGAAACGATGCGGCGGGATTTCGAGCCAAAGTGTCGAGTGCTGAGAGAGGTGGCCAGATGCGTAGCGGGTCGCGGCGTGCGCTTGTTGTATCTGAAGGGTGCCACCCGTCATTTCCTGTCCGGGCGGCGGATCGATTTTCGTTCCGGCGATGACCTCGATCTTCTCGTTTCCGACGAGGACGCTTGTTTGACTTCGCTCTCTGCACTGGGCGCACGCACTTATCGAACCAAATCCGCTCATGAGTTTGCAAACATTGAACTTGACGGTGTCAATGTGGACTTTCACCGTTATTACCCAGTGGCTGCACCGACCTTGCGCTTCATGGACTCGGTGTCCCCCCAAGCCGGCACCGTGGCAATGGCGGAGCATGGGCATCGAATCTCCGAACTTCGTTTCGATATGCTGAATGCGCAAAGCGTCGCATTTCCCGAGATGCCTGACCATGTGCGATTTGCCGGACCGGCCGCGGCCGCGGCCATTGCGGTGGCACACGCGTATCGCGATTTCTTCGTGCGCACGTCACTGTCTTGCCGATTCAAGCCACTCATTCGAATGGGCGACCTCGAAGAATGGCATGATTTCGCGAGGATGGCCGGCGAGGCGTGTATTGCGCGTTCTATTGCCTTGTTCCCGGACCTTACCGCTTCCCATCGATGGATTGTCGCGACTCGAGAGCGTTTGTCGCGAACGTCGGATGCCACGTCGTTTCCAACGGCAGCGGACAGCGATACGCCGGAAGCGGTGTGTCGGTCAGTGTTCGGGCCGATCTTGACAGGGCTCGATCGTAGTGCCTCCGCTTACGCCTCGCAACCGACTACCAGCGAGGTGATCGCCATGTTTCATGCCATGACCGGTAGGACGCTCGTGGTGGGATGCGGCCCGTACGATTTGCGTGGCTATGGCGCCGACGCGACGCCTCTGACGTTTGGAGCGTCCGGTGAAAAGGGCAAAGTCCAGTTGGAGGCCGTGGACATCAAACGCTTGCCGAATGCCGCTGGTTACCTGCTGATCATCGACACCCGCATCGCCGCCGGGCACGGCACCGAAACGAGACTGTTGGCGGAGTGGGACAGCGAGGCCGTGGAAATCGCCGAGCGGGTGGGTAACGAGCATCTCCAGGTCAAGACCAGCGCGGGCTGGTCCGGGAAAGTCAATGTGGAATCTGTCCCGAATGGACCGTCACGGAGGTATCGCATCACGCTACCGCTCGACGGCCTCCAATCAGCCACGACGACGCCAATGCTGATTGGTCTGGCGAGGCTGGGTGAACATCAACAATATCGTCAAGGCGTACTGGCTTCGTTTCAAGTCGGTATTTAATACGCTTCGGATTGAAAGTGCCCTATGTTGGCTGCGGATACATATCAAAATGCAGGGCGGATGCACGACAGCGATACGGTTCTGCATCTCGGCTGGACCAGCGACGAACGCGATTGTCTGGCCATCGATATGCGTGATTTTCTGTGCGAGTGCCTGGCTGACGAAGCACGATTAATGGCGAATCTACTCAGCTATTCCGTCGATGATCCTTTTTATCAGGATGCAATCGGCCAGGCCGTCGCCATCTTTTTCGGGAAGCCTTCACTGGTTGCGCAGATCAGCTGCGCGGCCGGTGTCAACTCGATCCTTCACTGTCTTGCATCGTTTCCGGAAACTCGAATTGTAGGCATTGCCACTCCGGTGTACCCCGATTTCCCTCACTGGCTCGCATTTGCAGGACGTCTTCCGGTAACATTGACCGGGAAGGATTCACGCACGTACAGTGATTTTCTCGAAGCGACGGCGAATTCGTCGCTATTCCTGGAACACCCGTCGTTTTCGGGTGACGGGATCGGGCAATCGCTCGACGAATTGCGAGTGCTGTGTGAGCTCGCCGCGCGCCACTCGAGCACGATATTGATCGACGAGTCCAATGCGAACTATCTTGCACCGCAGGTAAGCGCGGTGATGCTGGTCGACGAAGTACCGAATCTGATTGTCGTTCGTGGTTTCTCGAAAGCCTATGGGCTCGGAGGTATTCGGCTCGGCTATTGTGTGGCCTCGACGTCCATTGCCCCGCGTTTGCGCCGGGTCATACCGCCTTTGCAGGCATCGACGCTATCGGTCGAGATGGGTTGCCGACTGTTGCGGAAGGGAGACGTCGCTGCCCCGCTAAGAAAGCGGATCAAGGAGAACAAACCTCGAATGGCGGATTGGTTGCGCGTTGCGGGCATCGAACCGACCGCACGTGTCGACAATGCGCTGCCTTATCTCACGCTCGCGGACAGAGATCCCGCCATCGCGCGTTTGATGCGTGTCGGTATTGCCGGTAAACGACATGCCATGTGGGCAGCCCAGGATACCATATCGTGGGTTTATCGCTTAAGTGTGCCGCTGAGTCCCGCTCGATTCGAGGCGTTCAGCCGGCGTTGCGAAATGCTCGTGGACGATGCGCGTCATTCAGCGGCTGTGCCTCCTCTTACCGGTGAGAAATGAATTCATGGAAATTTTGAGCAAACAGCTGACTCGTTCGGCCACGTCGGCGACCCGTCAGGGTGTGACAGTTGTCACATTAGCCGCGGCGCACTTCGCAAACGATGCGGTGCAGTCGGCAATTGTCGCGCTCTATCCCGTCATACGCATGGAATTCGGCCTCTCTTTCACGAAAATCGGTCTCCTTGCCTTTATCTATCAGGTGCTGTCATCGGTATGCCAGCCGTTGATCGGCTGGCTCGCGGACCGTTATCGCCATGCCGGCCTGCTCATCATCGGCATGCTGATTACCTTCGTGGGCGTGGTCGCGCTGAGTTTCGCGCCGAACTATGTACTCGTCGTCACTGCCGTGGCGCTTGCAGGTATCGGTTCCGCAGCATTTCACCCGGAATCGTCGCGACTTGTGCGCTTGAATTATGGTGTTCGCAAAGGACTGTTTCAGGCAATTTACCAGGTGGGTGGTAATCTGGGCACCGCCGCCGCGCCGTTGTTCGTGGCTGGAGTGGTACTAGTGTACGGTCGACACGGTGTGGCCTGGCTTGCCGCGCCCGTATTCTTTGTCATGCTGTTCCTTGTAGTCGTATTGGATCTCCATCGCCGGCGTGGCGTGGGCACGTCGGCACAACCGGCTTTCCCACGAGTTCAGGCCGGTACGCAGCGGGCCTCACTTGCCAACGGACTGTCCTCGAAGCGACGCCGTGCTCTTTTCGTTCTGTTGATGATCGTTTGCGTGAAGTACATCTACATGGCAAGCCTGAACGCTTATTACGTGTTTTATTTGATGCAGCGATTTCATCTTTCGCTTGGTACCGCACAGGTTCATCTAACCGGATTCTTGTTGGCACTGGGCGTGGGTACGCTCGCAGGTGGCCTGATCAGTGATCGCTTCGGGCGGTGCAACATGATCGTCATGTCGATGCTCGCCACATGCCCGTTGTCGATTGCTCTCCCTTATGCGGGAATTGAAGGCACCACCGTGTTGACGATCTTGATTGGTCTGTCCATCGCATCGACGTTCTCGTCAATCGTCGTCTACGCGCAGGATCTGTATCCCGCTCGAGCCGGCCTGATTTCTGGGATTTTCTTCGGCTTGGCAGCGGGAGTGGCGGGGACGGCAGCCGCCGTCATTGGTGCCGGCTCCGACTCTTTCGGTGTCGTAGCAGTGTTTCATGTTTGCTCGTTCCTGCCTTGCCTGGGCCTCGTCGCCAGGTTGCTACCGAAAGACCTTACCGGGAAAATGGTACAGCCCAGAGCATGATATAGCCGACGGGCTTGGATTATCGACTCGATGGAAACTGACCATGGACGAACGACGGCAGATGCACCTTGGGGCTTTTCTCTACCCGACCGGTTACCACGTTGCGGGATGGAGGCATCCCGATGCTCAGGCAGACGCGGGAGTGAATTTCGAGCACTACGGCGAGCTCGCTCGTCGAGCAGAAGCGGCCCACTTCGATCTACTGTTTCTTGCGGACAGCCTCGCGATACGTGGTGATGATATCGATGCGCTGGAGCGCACGGCGATCCGTTACGTCGCGCAATTCGAGCCGTTGACCCTCATCTCCGCGTTGAGCGCGAGAACGCAACGAATCGGCCTGGTCGCGAGCGCCTCGACGACGTATAACGAGCCGTATCACATCGCTCGCAAATTCGCGTCTCTCGATCACATCAGTGGCGGCCGCGCGGGGTGGAACCTGATCACCTCGCAAAACGAGTACGAAGCGCTCAATTTCGGTGCGCATTACCATCCCTCCCATGCGCAGCGCTACGCTCGTGCCGGCGAGTTCGTGGACGTGGTGCAGGGGCTGTGGGACAGTTGGGAAGACGATGCGTTTCCGCGTGACAAGCGTTCGGGGTTGTTTTTCGATCGCGGCAAACTCCATCCGCTGCGTCACGAAGGTGAGCATTTTCAGGTACGTGGGCCGCTTAACATACCGCGTAGTCCGCAAGGCGCCCCCGTTCTCGTGCAGGCCGGCGCGTCGGATGCCGGGCGCTCGCTCGCAGCACGCAGCGCCGAACTCGTGTTCGGCGCGCAGAACGACATGCACGAAGCCAAGGCGTTTTATCGCGATTTGCGCGCGCGGCTGACGACATGCGGAAGAGCGGACAAATCACTGAAGATCATGGTCGGCGTGTTTCCCTATGCCGGTCGAAGCTATGCTGAAGCCGAGGACAAATACGAGGCGCTGCAGCAGTTGGTGCATCCGGTTTCAGGGCTGTCGTTGCTGTCGGCGCAGTTGGGCGGTTGCGATCTCAGCAAAGTCGACCCGGACGGTCCTTTGCCGGAAATATCGGAAACGCAGGCGGGGCAGAGTCGCCGTCAATTGCTAATCGATATGGCGAGACGAGAGGATCTGACGGTGCGGCAGTTATATCAACGGATTGCCGGCGGCCGCGGACACTGGCAATTGATCGGCACCCCCGAGTCGATTTGCGACGAGCTCGAGCAATGGTTCATCGAATCAGCCGCGGATGGCTTCAACGTAATGCCGCCGTACAGCCCGGCCGGATTTTACGACTTCATCGAATTGATTGTGCCCGAGCTGGTGCGTCGCGGCCTGTTTCGAGATGGCTACCGTGGCAACACACTGAGGTCGCATCTTGGCCTTGCCGTGCCGTCGAACCGATTCGCGCGTGGCTAGCACGCCGGGCGAACCGGATTCTGTCAGTACCATCGATGGAGTCACGTGACATGCATTCGAACCTGGATGACGGAAAACTGCGGGAAGCGATGCTTGGGAGGCTTGCCGCGGCAGGCGTGCAGGTTCCCGAGCATCTCGTGCGCGGCGTGCTTCTGGGATGCCTTGAGCTTCAGCGTATGTGTGCATATTTACGCCGCGAAACCATTGCCCCGGAACAGGAGCCATCGAACGTGTTCTTGATCGATTTTGGGCTTGCAGAGCCTAACGAGACGCGACCATGACCGCACTACATGAGCTGACGATCATCGAAATGGGACGGTGGTTACGAAGTGGCCGTGCACGGGCAACAGAGTTGGCCCAAGCCGCGATTGCGCGTACGGAGCGGGTGGACAAGACAATACACGCGTTCATTCTGGTCACATTCGAAAGGGCACTCGCGGACGCCGAACGTGCCGACGCGGAGCTTGCCGCCGGGATTGATCGTGGGCCGCTGCATGGCATTCCGTACGCACTGAAAGACATCTACGACAGTAAGGACTTGCCAACTACTTGTCATTCCGCATTGACTGCGGGTCATCTTGCTATGGAAGACGCTGAGGTCGAGCGACGTATGAAGCGGGCGGGCGCTGTATTGCTCGGCAAACTCGCGACGCACGAGTTCGCCCTAGGCGGACCGAGCAACGATTTGCCTTATCCCTGCGCCCGTAACCCTTGGGATACGGAGCGTTTCACAGGGGGGTCATCATCGGGCTGCGCGGCGGCTTTGGCCAGCGCGCAGGTGCCCCTTGCCTGGGGCTCGGACACCTCCGGCTCCATTCGCACGCCGGCATGCTTTTGCGGTGTGGTCGGACTGAAACCGACGTTCGGGCTGGTGTCGCGGCGCGGGGTCTTTCCGCTCTCGTATTCGCTCGACCATTGCGGCCCGATGAGTCGGACCGTTGCGGATGCGGCGCTCGCGCTCGAGGCCGTCGCCGGGCATGACCCGCTGGACCCGGTCAGCGCGCGAATTTCAGCACGAAACTATACGTCACGCCTTGCTGAAGGTATTAAAAACAAGCGCATAGGTTACTTTCGTCGGTGGCTCGTCGAAACGCCGAATGTTTCGCCGACCGTAATCAAACGCGTCGATCATGTCGTATCGATGCTGGCGGCGAACGGCGCGGAGGTTGTTGAAATTGCCGGCCCGGATCTCGAACTCCTCAATGCATGTGGCCGTATCATCATGTCCGCGGAGTCGTTCGCGATTCACGAAAGCAACATCAGGAGCCGGCCGCTCGATTTCGGTCGTTACGCTTATCAGCGTATTGCGCCCGGCGCGATTCTTTCTGCAGCCGACTTGATTCTCTCGCAGCGCGTGCGGCGCGAGTTGGTGCAGCTAATGGAGCAATGCATGCTTGGCCTGGACGCGGCAATCGCGGCGACTTCACCTTCAACGGCACCGCTTTTATCGGCATTCCATGAGGATTGGGAGCCTGCTTCGCTCAGTCATACCATCGGCTTTGACGTAACAGGTCACCCCGCGCTGGCCATGCCTGCCGGTGTGACACCCGAGCGCTTGCCGGTCGGCGTGCAGGTGATCGGTCATCTGTTCGACGAAGCATCGGTGTTTTCGATTGCCGCCAGTTTGGAAAGCTTGCTGGCAGACGCCACGATTTCCTCTCCGATGGCATCTCCTCAACCTGCCTGATCAGGATCACTTACCAATGCATATCGAGCAGAACGACGAATTTTGGCGGGCAGCGACAACTTTGCCAGCCAAGCGGAGTTTATATTCCCGAGACAGTTTTTTCCTCGAGGGATATTATGACGTATCGGTCATCTGGCAACACCAGCTGAGTTCAATTCTTCCCCGGGTCGCACTGGTACTGTTCAAGAGTGAAACTATCGTGGGCGGGCGCTTGGGGGGCGCGCATGAGTTACTGTCGGCACAAGGATTCACCGCGGTGGCGGCGGAGCGGATACGATTTACCGGTGGCATGTTTCATGATTTATGGCGGTATCAATTTCAGCGTGCCACCGCCGACAAGATCCGACTTTATACGCGCTGGGCCGCCGGGACGGATGGCGTGGTGGCAGCTTATATCAAAACCATGTGCCATCCTCGGCGACCAGCCAGCGTCGACATGAAAGTCTTCAAGGGGCCGGCCGCAGTGGATCGTCGCAAGCCAGAGCAGTTGCGCAGCCTGATGGCTAGCCCGAACAGCATTCTCAATTTCGTTCACGCCTCCGACGAACCCGCTGATGTCTTGCGCGAACTTGCCGTTTTGATTCCAGCCGATTGCCGCGATCGGGTCTTGCGTGCAATTGCTGTATCCGATTTAAAAGCTGGACAGAGAGAACTGCTGGCACTCGTTCGGGAGTTTGCGTCTAAACCGCCCCATGATCTAAACGTGACGAAGGCAGGCGAACGATTGGCTGCGGTTTGTCGTGCGGCCAACGCTGGGGATCCACGCTATTTCGATGCTGTCATGACGCGCGAGAAGCCGCTCGTGCTGCGTGAGATGGAACGGGCGTTGGGCACGCATCGAGCCGAGATCGATCCGATCGATGTAATCGTCTTTGCATCCGAGTACGTTCGCCGGGATTTACCGCTGCCCGGTGACCTCGACGACGATTGCGTGCCTAGGTGGGACGCGGTCGATCGCGATCTCGGATAATGACGCGGAGATGTCGATTTCCTGATGATGTTTTTGTAGCTTCCCTATCAATCGTCCACGACTGACCACTATCAACCCGATCATGCAGCAACTCGACATCTTCACTGACAGCCGTGATGTAGCATTGCGCGACGATGTGGTAGAGCATTTGCAGCGTCGCGACGTGGCGGCCGCACGAACGGCGCTCAAGCAGCTCCAAGACGAGTACGCGAACGACAGCGCACTCCCTGTAATAGCCCAGCTTGTTCACGAACTTGGGAAGGGAACAGCGCATTCTCTGGCCAATCATTCAGATCTGAAAGTGGCACGCACGCACATCGAACTTAGGGCAACGCTGATTAAATTCACCATTAGCAGGCTGTTGAAATAGTCTTTTTGAACGTGCGCCTACTCATTCGAAAGAGCCAACGCGACGTTCAGACCCAACTAATTTAACGCCGGACTTCGTTGATTCAGGTGCTGCTAATGTCGCATTCTTTTCGGCGGTCGCTCTCATGCCGCCCGAGCGGCCAGCGTTCCCATGCGCGTCAGGTTGTAAGCTGCCTGGATCAGCAGAAAGAATTGGTCGACGCGCTTCAGTCCTCGATACATCGCCTGCCGAATCCTCCCGACTGTCTTGCTCCAACCAAACA
>LFLF01000088.1 GCA_001184395.1 Candidatus Paraburkholderia calva
ACCCCGCACCTTGATCCGCGGCCATCGCCAGCGTCTGCTGCTTCATCGTCGTTTGCCTTTCTCCTTGCACGTGCGCTCTATAACACCTGACAAGCACTAATGGTGGACTTAATCAGCGTTGCCTTAGACGGCGCGCGACGATCGGATCGAGCCCGGTGGCGCGCACGGTGTCCTGCACGCCCGGCGAGGCGAGATAGCGCAGCAGCGCGCGGGCTTCCTCGGGATGTTTCGCGCCGACCGGAATGCCCGCCGCGAAGTGTGTGACCGATTGCACCGATTCGGACACGCGGCCGACGAATTCCGCGCCTTTCACTGGCAGCAGTTCGTTCACTTGCTGAAAGCCGAGTTCATACTCGCCATTCGCAACCACGGAGGTGACCGGAATCTTCGGCACCATCTTCGCCTTGGGTCGCACCTGATCTTCCACGCCGAGCTTTTTGAACATTTCGTTCTGGATGTAGACGCTGCTCGCACTATCGGAGTAGGCGATGGATTTCGCATACAGCAAGGTCTGCCGCAACGCCTCTTCGCTGCCGATGTTGAGTTTCGCCGCGCCTGCCTTGACCGACATGCCGATACGCGAATCCGCCAGTTACACTCGCGAATCCGGTCTGACCTTGCCTTGCTTGATGAGATCGTCGAGCGCGTAGCTGACCATGATGACGACGTCGGCGGGTTCGCCGCGCGCGAGACGGTTCGGGATCGCCTCGGACGATTGGCCCATCGACGGTCCGAGGGCGCTGTCGAGCGTGTCGCCGCTCAGGGCGGCGAACTTCAGGCCGAGGAGTTTGTAAGTGGCGGTGAAGCTGCCCGAACTCATCACATGCAGTTCGACGGCGCGTGCCGCGACTGGCAGCGCCGCCGCTGACGGGATGAAGGCGCAGGCGGCGAGCCTGATGAACAGGGATTTCATGGGGGATCGGTCCATGCGAGGTGTTCTTTTTGTCATAACTTTTTGCGCACTATAGCGGATCGGCCCCGATGCCGTCCGCCCGGTCTGCCGACGCGGTGCGCGCCGTGCCGAATGGTTCAGTGTCCCAATCAATGCGCCGTGGGCCACGGTTCCTGCGGTACGGTAATTGCTATTTCTCCACGCATTCACGGAGAAGATATATTGCCGACATGCGCCGCCTCGCCTGCCCCCGCCGGGCCGATTCGCTTTATTTCGATTCCCGCACGCACGTTTTCCGCACGCTCTCACGCCGCCGCTGAGACCTCATCGCCATTCGCCTGAACCCATGCCGAAATCCACACCCATTTCCGAAGGCTCCATTTACGAGGGCTTCGATATCTATGCGTCCTACGTCGTCAATGCGACGGGCATGCATGTCGGCACTCTGAAGGTGGTCAGAAAGCGCGACAAGCGACAGCTCTATCCGTTCGATGGTTGCGAGATCATCGGCCCTTTCGAATCCAGCGAGGATGCGCGGCGCGCGGCGCAGGCGCTCGGTCAGCGACTCGTGGAGGCGGATATCACCAATCCCGAACCGTAATGCGCACGCTGGCGAATCGGCCAAACAGCTCGAAAAAGGCCGGGAAAACCCCAGCGTGCCGATCGTCCTAGGACATGCAATGCGATGTCATGCGTCTGTATCGTGGACTCGTGGCGGCGTTGTGAACGTCATCCGCGTGACACGGGTCAGCGGATCGCGCGCGGCGCCGGAACTTCGACGTATCGGGAAGACGATCATGAGTTACCTAAAGGCAGATCCGGCACAGGCGAGCCACGACTCCTTCGAAGCGCCGTCGCGCGGACCGCTCACGCGCGCCGTTGCGGCATCCGCGATAGGCAATGTCACGGAGTGGTTCGATTACGGCATCTACAGCTACGGCCTTACCCATATCTCGGCCGCGCTGTTCCACACGGCAGCACTGCGCAGGCGACGCTGTTCGCGCTTGCCACCTTCGCGATCTCCTTTCTCGTGCGGCCGCCCGGCGGCCTGTTCTGGGGACCGCTCGGCGATCGTCTCGGGCGCAAGCATGTGCTTGCGTTGACCATCGTCATCATGTTGCTGGCGATGCTGGCGGTCGGGCTCTTGCCATCCTATGCGAGCATCGGCATGTGGGCACCCCTGACGCTGGTCGTGCTGCGCATGATCCAGGGTTTTCGACCGGCGGCGAATACGGCGGCGCGGCGACCTTCATGGCCGAGTACGCGCCGGATCACAAGCGCGGCTTCTGCGGTAGCTTCCTCAAGTTCGGCACGCTGGCGGGTTTTTCGCTCGTCGCGCTGCTGATGCTCGGCTGCTCGGTCGCGCTCGGTTCCGACGCGATGCACACGTGGGGCTGGCGTCTGCCGTTTCTGGTCGCGGCGCCGCTCGGTCTGATGGGCTGTATCTGCCGTTCGAAGATGGAAGACACGCCGGTGTTCCGCGAATGCGCCGAAGCTGCCGGGCGCGAGCAGGAGAGCGATCTCGGTGTGCCGCTGCGCGAACTGTTCGCAAGTTACTGGAAGCTGCTCCTGCAACTCGGCGGACTGGTGGTGGCGCTGAACGTGGTGAACTACGTGCTGCTTGCTTATATGCCGACCTTCATGAAGAAGGAACTCGGCATGAGCGTAAACCTGTCGCTGCTGCCGCTCATCAGCATGTTGTCGATGATGGTGCTGCTGCCGTTCTCGGGCACGCTGTCGGATCGCATCGGGCGCAAGAAGGTGTGGTGGCTGTCGCTCGGCGGGTTGTTCGTCGCGGCAGTGCCGATGTTCTCGCTGATGTCGCATGGCATCGCGGGTGCGCGGATCGGGCTGGCCGTACTGGGCTTGCTGTACGTGCCGCAACTCGCGAGCATCTCGGCGATGTTCCCCGCCATGTTTCCGACGCAGGCGCGTTACGCGGGCATGGCGATCGCATACAATATCGACGTCGATCTTCGGCGGCACCGCGCCGATGGTTACCGACTGGTTGATCGGCAAGACCGGCAGCATGCTGGTGCCGGCTTACTACATGATGGGCGCGTTCGCGGTGGGCGCGGTGGCGCTGCTGTTCGTGACCGAGACGGTCGGATGCTCACTGCGCGGGCGCGAAATTCCCGGATAGGTACACAACGAACTACGCGACGAACCACGCGGTGGACGGCACGACGATCTGCACGATACGCTGCATGAGCACCGGCATGCGTGAGCGGCGCGTGTGACCGCGTTCGAAACGACTAAGCCTGAAACGCCAAACGGCCCAATGGGCCGTTTGTTTTTGCAGCGTCGATGGCATCGAGCCGGTCAGTGTACGATCTGCCGCGCGGGCATTTCGATCACACTGCCGCCGTCGGGTGTCGCGACCGTTCTTGCGTTAGCCGGAGCCGGCGCGGGCTTGCCGACCGTGACCGGAACCGACGCGGCCTTGTTCGCGCCGCGTGTTCGGGCGAACACGTTCAGATAGTATTCGCCATCCTTCGATGCGCGCACGATCACCTTGTCGTGCGCCGCGCCCTTGTCGTCGGGCGTGAGGCCGCGGTGTCGGCGGCGTAGGTCACGGTCGCACCTTGCGCGGGCAGATCGGCATAGTCGATGCTCGCCTCGACCGGAACGTCTCGTGCGCTTGTGGCGGCGATGCGGCCTGTATGCGCACGCCGCCGGAGTCGCCGGTGCCGGCCATCGTCGGCGACGCGCTCGCGCAGAAGACGAGTGCGCAGCCGAGAAAAAAGCTGGTGAGTTTCATGGTTCGCTCCTGCGGCGTCATGCGTCCTTAGTCAACGACACGGCCACACAGGTCGGCGCGGTGCCGCGCGGGGTGGACGGGCCGAGGTTGCTGTTGATCGCGATGTCGGCGGTGTAGTCGCCCTTCGCCGGGAAGGAATAGAGCACCGAGTTATTGGTCGACGGAGTGATCGGCAGGAGCTTGCCCGCCTGATACACGTCGACCTTGAAGCCGGTGGTCACGAGATTGCCGACGAGCTGCTGGATCGTGAGTTGATAGACGCTGGCGGCGGAAATGTTCAAGTGCAGATGATTGTAGGTGCCGAGCTTGTTGACGGTGCCGTATTGCGTCGTCGTGCACGAACGCACGGTCGCGGGATAAAGCGGCACGTAGACCGGCAGGACGGCGAAGGTGACCGGGACGGTCGGCCCCGCCGATTTGACGGCCGTGCCCCAGTCGTCGAGATTCGCGCCGCCTGGTACCTGAATCTGCGCCAGCAGGGCATCGAGCGTGCTCTTGCCCGCATCGCTCAACAGCGGGCGCAGGGAGTTGGCGAACGAAAACACGCTGGTGTTGTAGGCGGGCGTGGTCTTGTGTGTGCCCATTATGGCGCGATAGATCGACGCGAAGCCCACGTTCGGAGATTTGTATAGTTGGTAAAGCATATTGCCGATGGCCGCTTCGTCGAACCTGGTGGGACTGTCTTGCGCCGGCACCTGGTCGAGACGCATGGCGACGTTGGTTTCCGCCTGCTGCGGACCGGTCGTGTCGGTATAAACGGTAAACGGGCGTATCGCGGATCATCGACGAAAATGCGTTGCCGAAGGCCTCGCTGAACGCGACGCGGACATCGAGCGCGTCGCCCCTGGCATGCTGGCCGCCGATGTTATCGGAGCGCGACAGATTGGCTTTGACGTAGTGGCCGTATTCGTGGACGATCACGCTCGAATCGTATTCGTCGGTATCGATGTTTTCGGCGCCGAGAACGTAGAGCCCGTTACCCGTTTTGCTCGAATCGTAGTGACTGGTGCCGATCTGGCCTTTCGATGCATCGCCCGAAGTGGGGCGGTTCGACGTGCTCCAGAACACGTCGAGCGGCGGCAGCGTCACGCCCGGCTGGGCGGCGCGTATCTTCTCGCCGCCATGACGAGCTGATCGAGAATCTCGAACGGAGCGGTCGTGCGCGCCGTGCCGTAGCCCGAGCCGATCCATCCGGAGGCGGCGTCGAGATCGACGTGAACGGAGTTGCTGCCGGAATTGAAGGCCGTTCCGCGCACGGAGTAGAGCCGCGCGGCGTGCGGCACTTGTGCGTAAGCGGTCGTGACGTTGTTGCGGGCCTGGATGAGGTAGTTCGGGGCGCTGTCCGGGCCGTCGGTGGCTTGCGCCGTGACGCGCACGTACATGGACGTGCTGCCGGGGACGGTGATCGAGTACGCGCCGTTGTTGTCCGACACACTGCTGCGAAGACACGGGCGCCGTCGCTGGATACGGCTTCGAAGAGTGCGCGTCGCACCGGGCGCTGCCCGGTGTGGACGTAGTCGAGACTTGCCTGAAGATTGCCTTCGGTGTCGTGCCGATCGCGGTCGGTACGTAGTCGTAGGTGAGCCGGCCGCTGACGGACGTCGGCGCTGATGCGCCGCTGTCTCCGCTTCCACTGCCGCCGCACGCTGCGAACGTGAGCGCCATTAGCGCGGTGAGCGCGCCCAGCGCGAAGCAGACGCCCCGGCCGATGCAGGGTGTCTGGGCCGTCCGTGTGTTCCTGTGAGTTATGCTTGCCGTGCCTCTGTTCGATTTCTGTGAGGCACGATGCTAGTTTTGCGTGAGGGCTTACCCTATCGGAAATGTTTTAATTGGCGACCCAGAATGGGGAATGGAATGTGTCGTGGGATGAGGCGGCGCGCGTGACGACCTCTCCGGAAAGGGCACGCGATGTAAGGCGCAGCGCCTCAATGCGCCACCTTGACCGCCACCTGCTTCCTCCGCAGCACCCGCGCCTGCAGCACGATCACGAGCAACAAGAAGGCCCCGCGAATCACCGACTGCCAATACGCGGACAAGCTGATATACCCCAATCCGTTCTCGAAATTGAGCAGGTTGAAAACCAACCCGAGCAGTGCGACCCCCGCGATGGTCATCGCAAATCGACCCCTCTCCGCCGGTTAGCCGCGTGCCCCCAGCACCACTGCCGAGATCGCGAACAACTCCCAGCCCACGCCTTCGTTCGGCTGCCACGCGCCGAACTGTGCCGCCAGAATCGCCCCGGCGATTCCCGCCAGCAGACCGCTCACCGCATACACTGCGACCAGCGTGCGATCCACGTTCAGCCCCATCAGGTGCGATACCTCCTCGCTCCCGCCGATCGCCAGCGCATGCCGCCCGAAGCACGGCGACCGTAGCGCCACCTATCCGACGATCGCCGCGAGCGACACCAGCCCGGGAATCGGCAAGCCGAACAGATCGCCCTGGCCGAAGTTGGCGAAGCTCGTATCCGACGCGATCGCCACCGCATCGTTATGACCGAGCAGCAACGCGAGCCCGCGCGCACCGAGACTCGTCGCCAGCGTGACGATGAACGGCAGTATCCGCATGTGCGTGATAACCATGCCGTTCAGCACGCCGACCGCTAGCCCCGCGCCCGCGCCGGCCAGCACCGCGACCATGCCGCCGTACGGACTCGCAAGCGCCGATACCACGCTCGCTAGCGCCGCCACTGCGCCCACCGACAGATTGATCCCGCCCGTGATGGTCACGAACACCATGCCGATGGAAATCAGCAGGAACATCGAGTTGTAGCGTCAGAAGGACGTGATGTTGTAAGCGTCCACGAAATCCTCGTAACGCGTCACGCCGAGCAACAGCAAGGCCGCGCGCGCGATCAGGATCGGCAGGTTCTTTTTCATGTGAGCTTCAGCCTCGCTTACGTTGCACGTACATCGCCGCGATGATGATCGCCGCCTTCATCACGAGCGCCGCCACATCGGGAATGCCGTGCGCGAGCAGCGTGTAGCGTAGCAGCTGGATGATGAGCGCGCCGATCAGCGTGCCGGTGACATATGCCTTGCCGCCCGTGAGCGCCGTGCCGCCGACCGCGACCGCCGCGATGGCGTCGAGTTCGACACCGAGGCCCACCACGTTTGCATCCGACGACGAATTTACCGAGATCGAAATCAGCCCCGCGAGTCCGGCGAGCGCCGCGCCCGCAGTATACGCGATCATCTTCACGCGCATGGTCGGAATGCCGGAGAGATAGGCGGCGTCCTCGTTGCCGCCGGTGACGAGCAGATATTTGCCGAACAGCGTCTTGCGCACGATCCACGTGAAGATCGCGACGAGCGCGAGCATCAACGGAATCTGGAAAGGCACGCCCGCCACCTTGCCGAGCGCGATCCACTGGAACGCGGGATTGGTGAATGCCTGCAGGTTGCCGTCGGTCACGACCTGCGCGATGCAGCGCCCCGCGATGAAGAGCACCAGCGTCGCGACGATCGGCTGCACATTCAGACGCGTCACAAGAAAGCCGGTGAATACGCCGCACAATGCAGCCGTTATGACCGGCAGCATGAACGCCAGAAAAATCCCCGTGGGTCCCGCGATGTTCATGAAGAGTATCGGCGCGAGCGCGCCGGAAATCGCCATCGACGCGCCCACCGACAGATCGATGCCGCCCGTCACCACCACAGCGTCATGCCGATGCCGACGATCACGATCGTCACCACCTGCGTCAGATTGACGTTGAAGGTCTGCAAGGACCAGAAGTGCTCGGTAAACAGCAGGTTGAAGAGGATCATCGCGACCAGTACGACGATCTCGCGCTGAATCGCGATGCCGCGCTTCTTGCGGGCCGGTTCCGCCGCCATGACGGCCGCGGCGGGTGGCGTCTTATCGATCATGTTTGGCGTCCTCCACCGCTTCAGCCAGTGTCGATTGTTCGCCCGCGCCGTAGGCGATCGCATCCATGATCGACGCCTCGCTCATCTGGGCGCCATCGAATTACGCGACCGTTTCGCCATCGCGGATCACGACCGCGCGGTCGGCCACGGCCGCCAGTTCCTCCAGCTCCGATGCGGAGAGCAGCACGCCAGCCCCGAATCGCGCAATTCGCGCACGATCTTCGCGACATCCGCCTTCGCGCCTAAGTCGATGCCGCGCGTTGGTTCGTCGAGCAACAGCAAATACGGATACGTCGCGAGCCAGCGCGCGAGCAGCACCTTCTGCTGATTGCCGCCAGACAGCTCGCGGATCGGCTGATCTGGCGAGCGCAGCTTGATGCCGAGCGATTCGATGAAACCGTCCACGATCTCGCGCTGCTTCACCACATCGACGACACCGCGTTTGGTGAGCGCGGGCAGGCAGACGAGCGTGAGGTTGTCGCGTAAGGAAAGCTCCGGCACGATGCCTTCTGCCTTGCGGTCTTCGGTCAGATACGCGATGCCGCGATCGATCGCATTCCTTGGGCGATTTGAGGGTCGTGTCCTTGCCTTCGACCGCGAGCGAGCCTTTCACCGGACGGTCCACGCCGAAGAGGAAACGCATGGTTTCCGTGCATCCCGAGCCGAGCAGGCCCGCGAGTCCGACGGCTTCGCCCGCATGCACGTCGAGGGTGACGTCGGTGACTTTCGCGTCGGCGGCGAGACCTTGCGCGCTCAACGCCACGGCGCGCGCTTGGCGAGATTCGCTTCCTTCACTGCGCTGTTTCCCTGCACGGGCGACGAGCGAGCGGCCGAGCATCGTCGTCACGAGCTTGACGTCGTCACGAGCTTGAGTTTGTCCATCTCCTGCATGCTGCTTTCGGCGACGGTCTGGCCGTCGCGCAGCCGCCGCACCACGCTGAACAGCAGTTCCACTTCGCGCTCGTCGAGCGACGAAGTGGACTCGTCCATGATGACCATCTTCGCATCCGACGACGCCGTGCGCACCAGCGCGATCATCTGCTGAATGGCGGTCGAATAGTCGCGCATGGGCTTCTTCACGTCGATCTCCAGGCCGAACGATTCGAGCAGTTCGTCGGCGCGATGCTGCACTGTTTTCCAGTCGATCAGGCCGAAGCGCCGCGGCTCACGGCCGAGAAAGATGTTCTCGGCGACCGAGCGGAACGGCACCAGATTGATCTCCTGATAAATCGTGCTGATGCCCGCTTCGCGCGCTTCCTTCGGTGTGCGGAAATTCGCCTCGCGTCCGGCGAGGCGGATGGTGCCCGCGCTCTTGCGATATGCGCCGGTCAGGATCTTGATGAACGTCGATTTGCCCGCGCCGTTCTGGCCGATTAGCGCATACACTTCGTCCGCCGCAAGGTCAGGCGCGCGCGCTTCAGGGCGGCGACACCGCCGAATGCGATGTCGCCGCCCTGCATGTCGAGTAGGGGAGTCTGCGGCATCGCTCGCTTCCGATTCAGATGAAAACGCGAGCGCGCCCGATACGCCGGGTGCGCCCGCCAAGCACCTTCACAGCAAATGCTCGAGAACCGGCTCAATAGCCGTATTGCACGCTCTCGTCGACATTGGTCTTGTCGTAGAAGCGGTCCGAGACCTTGCCCCAGGGCGGAATCTTTTGGCCCTGGGCGTATTTCTCGGCGACATCGCATGCCAGCGGCCCGAAGAACGGGCTGGACTGCACGCTCGCGCCCAGTTCGCCTGCCTTGATGGCTTCGAGCCCGCCCTTGGTGCCGTCGATGGTGATGTCCTTGCCCGGCGTCTTGCCCGCAGCCTTGATGGTGGCGATCGCGCCGAGCGCCATTTCATCGTTGTGCGTATACACGGCGGTGACGTCGGGATGCGCCTGCAACAGCGTTTCTATGACCTGACGGCCCTTGTCGCGCGCGAAGTCGTCGCTCTGCGACGCGATGATCTTCATGCCCGGATTCTTGGCGATGACTTCATCGAAGCCCTTCTTGGGATCGTTCGCGACGGAGGCGCCGGTCGAGCCTTCCAATTCGATGATGCTGGCCTTGCCGCCCGTCGCCTTGACGAGCCAGTCGGCCGCGCGGTGTCCCTGATCGATGAAGTCCGAACCGATGAAGGTGATGTAGTCGCGGCCCGCCTTTGCCATCGACTGGTCGATGTTGCGGTCCACCAGGATCACCGGAATGCCGACTTTCTTCGCCTGCATGACGACCGGCACGAGCGGCTTTTCCTCGCGCGGCGGGAACACCAGCAGATCGACGTGCTGCGCGATCATGCTCTGGATGTCCGACACCTGCTTGGCGGCCGAACTGTTGGCGTCGGTCATCACCATCTGCCAGCCGCACTTGGCGGCGACGTTCTTGAAGCTTTTGGTCTCGGCGAGGCGCCACGGGTTGTTGCTCTCCGTTTGCGCGAAGCCGACCTTCAGGGGCTTCTTGTTCGGGATCTTCGGCAGGCCGTCATCGGCATGCGCGACGGACAAGCCTGCGGCGAGCGTGAGTGCGGTCAGTGCGGCGACGAGCGGGCGCAGGCCCGGTTTCTTGTTTGGCGACAGCATGTCTTCCTCCGATAGGGAGGGATGGTTGCTTCTTTCTGTCTTTTTGTGATGCCGATGCTTGTGTTGCCCGGTCTACACTGCTGCAAGAGCAAGAGTTCGATGACCTGTCAGTCGTTAATATTATTAGTGGCTTATTAGTGGCGAGTTGTTGCCCTTGTTGCGCCTCGGCGAGCACCCTGACCGAGCCGCGCTCGATGAGCGGGCCGTCGAGCTTGACGGTGCGCCGCCGAACTGGCGCGCCCGTCGCGCAGTTGTGTTCTTCCTGCAAGAGCGTTTCGACCGCCCAGCGGCCGAGGTCGTAGTTCGGCAGCACGACCGTCGAGAGCGGCGGATGCGTGTGCCGCGCGATTTCCTGATCGTCGTAGCCGAGCACGGAGACGTCGTCGGGCACACGCAGGCCGAGTTGCTTGATGGCGGCTTCGATCGCGCCGATCGCCATCAGGTCGTTGGCGCAGAAGATGGCGGTGGGCGGGTTCGGTTCGCGTATCAGCGAGAGCGTGGCTTCGAAGCCGGTGGCGGGACGACCCCAGTCGCCCTCGCACACCATCTCCGGCGTGAAGGGCAGATCGGCGGTCGCGAGCGCGGTCCGGTAACCCTTCAGCCGATCGCGCGCCGCGTCCTGCCACGGCTCGCCGTTGATATAGCCGATCCGCCGATGCCCCGCCGCCAGCAGATGATCCGTTACGGCATGGCCGCCCGCGACTTCCGCCGGCACCACCGACGACACGTTCGCATCGTTCGCGTAGCAATTGAGCAGCACGGTAGGCACCTTGGCGAGCGCGGCGGGCACCGTGACGCGGCGCGTAAACACCGTCGCGTAAATCACGCCAAGCACGTTCGGATTGCCGAGCGTCTCGTCGAGCACGCGCGCTTCGATCTCCGTGTTGCCGTGCATCGAATAGACCGAAAGCATGCAGCCGTTGGCGAATCGCGATGCGTCACATGCGATAGCCGAGCTCATGCGTGGCGAGCAGCACCTTGTCGCGCGTCGCGTCGGAAAATTTCGCGCCGCTCGCGTTGTTGAGCACGAGCGAAACCGTCGATTGCGAGACTCCGGTGAGTTTCGCGATATCCGTCATCGTCGGGCGGCGTTGCGCGGTCTTTTTAATCGACTTAACGAGTCACGGGCTGCGGGGGAACATCGGTTGGCGAAAATTTACCACTAATATTCGTCATGGAAAAGTCCTGCGTGAGGCTTATCTCATTGAGGTTTTCACCGAATATTACTAATAAAAATATTGACGGCTCGATTACTCTCGTGAGATTGTTCTTTCGAACCCGCTACGGAGAGAGACGCGCGTATGGGCCGATATGACGAAAGCACGAGAGACGCGCTGGCCGCGTCGTTCGAGGCCGCCCGGCTTTGTTTCGCTGCGTGGGCACTTTCGCGCGATGTGCTGGAGGCGTGGCGCGCGTCGTTCGAGCCGCTGTTCGCGCCGCATGTCGCGCAGGACGCGAACGGCAATCGCGGACCCGAGCATCGTGTGCGACGAGGATATCGTCGGCATCGTCGAGTGCGTGGCCGGGCACGATCCGGTCATGTGTCAGCTCGCGACCGACACGCCCGTGCTCGGCTCGACGCATCAGGACTGGCATCGCGATACGCCGGCACTGTTCGACGACGCGCTTGAAACGCCTTCGTTTCAACTTGCCGTGAATTTCCGCTAGTCGATGTGGATGACGCTAACGGCCCGCTGGAGAGACGACGCGCGGCACGTATCGCATGTCGCGCGACGATGCGGTGGCCGCACTGGAAGCAGGGCGCATCGCCGCCGAGCGCGTGCCGATGCAACTCGGCGACGTTATGATTAGCCGCACATGGTATTTCCGGCCCAAAGTGCATATCGACGTGCCGTGCCGCGTGTTGGTCGCGCCGCGCGCCCCGCGTCTGATGCGCTTCAATCCTCAGGTCGATGAGACCGCGCGCACCTTCAACGAAAACTACAGGCAGTTCGCATATTGAGCGCCATCTCTTTCCTCTCGCCGCGCCCGCGGCCGAATCGCTGGTCGAACTGCGGCACGGCGCGCGCCGCGTGCTGCTCGCGCCGCATGTGGGCGGGTCCGTCGCCGCATTCTACGAAACGCGCGGCGACGATGTGATCCACTGGCTGCGGCCCGCGACCCGCGAGATGCTCGCAGCGCATAACGCGCTCGGCATGGCGAGTTTTCCGCTGCTGCCGTATTGCAACCGGATCCGCGATGCGCGTTTCAGCTTCGAGGGCGAGCATGTCGATCTTTCACGCGACGGCAATACATTCCCGCGTGCGCTGCACGGTAACGTATGGCGGCGGTCCTGGCGCGTGGGCGATGTGACCGAGGCGGGCGCGACGCTGCATTTTCATCACGCGTCATCGAACGAGCCGGCGCATCACTGGCCGTTCGCATTCGAGGCGACGCAACAGATCGCGCTCGATGCCGACGCGCTACGCATCACCATGACGCTGCGCAATCTCTCCGACCCGCGATGCCGTTCGGCATGGGGCATCACCGGTACTTTCGGCGCACGGCGAACACCATCGTGCATGCGCATGTCAATACCATGTGGCACGGCACGCCCGATCCGCTGCCGCTGCATGTCGGCGCGCATGGCAGCGTCGCCGCGTTGAATTCGCCGCAAGGCATGGCCGCCGATGCGTTCGATCTCGACAATCACTTCGTCGGCTGGGATCGCACGACGACCGTTGCGTGGCCGGATGAAGGCCGCTCGGTGACGCTGAACGCGGACGCGCCGTTCGATTTCATGGTGATCTACACGCCCGCCGAGTTTCTCGCGCTGCTGTGCGTGTAACCGGTGAGCAACGTGGCGGACTGGGTCAACCTGGGCGTCGCGCATGCGCAGAAGGGTGGGGGCGTACTGCAAGCGGGTGAAACAGTGTATGCAGGGTTCGAGTTGCGGACGAGGGGGTAGCGTTAAGCCGGCACGGCATCCGCATGCCCGTTCCACGCACGGCGAAGGCCGCCATACGGGCAGCGGCCTTCCCGCATCAACGCATCGCGACCAGTTCGAACTGCCCGCGCTGCCGCTCGACCCGGACTCTTGCTTCTTCTTGTGCATCATCTTGCCACACGAGCCCGATGAATCCATCGTGCTCATGCCCGATGCGCCCGAAGTCGATCCCGTGACGCCGTGCGAATCCGGCGTGCTCATGCCGGTGCCCCCTGGCCGGTGCCGTTGCCGTTCGCGGTCCCGCCGCCATTGCCGCCACTGCTCGCACTCTGTGCGAACGCGACACTCGAAAGACTCAGCACCAGCGCCGATACCAACATGCTCCGCTTGACGTTCTTCATGATGTCCTCCCGTGGATGAAATCGCTAAGCGCCGCATGGTCGGCGAAGTGGGTCTTTTGCGCCTGTTGGAAGCTGCCGAACATCTGTTCGATGGTGAAGGTCTTCAGTGGCCTGAACTCGTTCGCATGCTTCGCGCGCACGGCCGGATCGCGCGGACGCAGATGATGCTGCGCGATGATCTCCTGCGCCTGCGGTGTCCACAGAAAGTCGAGATACGCTTGCGCTTCTTTGCTTTGCGCGTGCCGCGCTTGTCCACGATCTTGTCGACAATGGACACCGGCGGCTCCGCCAGCAGACTCACCGACGGATACACTGCCTCGAAATTGCCCGCGCCAGGGTCCGCGCTCATCAGACCCACTTCGCTTTCGAAGGTGATAAGGACGTCGCCGATACCGCGCTGCGTGAAGGTGGTGGCGCCGTGTCCGCCCGCATCGAGGACCGGCACGTTCCTGACGATCGCATGCTCGAAGTCCTGCGCCTGTCGGTCGGTCGCGCTTTGCTGCTTCTTGTATCCCCACGCGGCAAGATAGGCGTAGCGGCCGTTGCCCGACGTTTTCGGATTGGCGATCACGACCTGCACGCTGGAACGCGCGAGATCGTTCCAGTCGAGGATGTGCTTCGGATTACCCTTGCGCATCAGAAACACCATCGTCGTATAGGGCGCGCTCGCGTTCGGCAGACGTTCGCGCCAGTTCGCGGGCACGAGTTGTCCGCGCGCCGCGAGCAGATCGATATCGTTCGGCTGGTTCATCGTGACGACATCCACTTGCAGCCCTTGCCTTACCGACAGCGCCGGCGCGCTCGATGCGCCATGCGACTGCCGAATGGATAGCGTTTGGCCCGACTTCTTCTTGTAGTCGGCGACGAAGGCCGTGGCGATGTCTTTGTATAACTCACGCGTGACGTCGTAGGAGACGTTGAGCAGCGTGGTGTCGGCGTGAGCCAGCGTCGCGGCGCTCGCGAGTCCGAACGCGAGCGCCACGACGAGCCGTTTCAAGGGCAGCATTTTTTATTCTCCGATGTTCATTCGATTCGTTTCACGGCTCAGTGCCGCGCAGAGTATGCCTCAGACATCGGCCCGAAGTACCGCCTCGCCCACGCGGAAGACCGCGAGTTCATCGGGCTCGCATTGCGCAATCAGGCCGGTTTCCCATTCAAGGTAGGCGCGTGCCGCATCGAGATTGCCGTCGTGACGATCGTGCACGAAGAAGAGGTAATCGATGCGCTTCGCTCGCGGCAGCGCCAACGCCGCATGATCGACCGGCAAGCCAGTGTGCTCCTACGCATCGAGTCCGCCGCTGATGGTCGTCACCTCGGCAAAGCCGGCCTCGCGCAGATTGTCGGCGACGAGACGGGCCGCTGCATGCGCGGCGGCGTCCGCGAACAGCACGATGGGTGTGTCGCGATGTGCGTCCGCCTGGCGCAAGGTCTCGAACACGCATGAACGGATCGTCCAACGCGAACCGGCAGGCTGCGCTATCTCGTGCGCCGCGCTCGGCCGCAGATCGAGCACTACGGCATGCGACGCGGGCGGCGCGGCGGCCGGTTCTTCGGGTTGCACGTCCGCCCGGTCCGGCGTGGGCCATCGCGCCGCGTCGGCCGCATCGACGAACGCGGTTTCGAAGCTCAGTTGCACCAGCCAGTGCGCGACGACCGGCGCGCGAATGCCATCGTAATCGATCAGCAACAGACGCGCCCCGCGCCCCGCCACGGACTGATCGTTTGCCTGGACCAGCTGACCGCCCGGCGCATGTGTGGCGATGCTCCGGCCATCCCGCGCATAGTCCTCGGGCGTGCGCACGTCGAGCAGATAGAGCGTGCGGGCCGTGGCGTCGTCGAGCGTGCTGACGCCGAAGCATTGCGCCAGCGCCTGTGCGCGCGCACGCGCTTCCTTGCGCTCGACGTCCGAAGGCCACGCATCGGCGGGACTGCGCGTGCTGCCGTGCTCGAGCGTGAAGCCCGCGAGTGCCCAGCCCTGCGTGCCGTTCTCTAGCGTGAACACATCGCGACGGATGCCGAGGTTGTGCAGCGTTTGCGCCCCGATGATGCTTCGCGTGCGCCCCGCGCAATGCACAACGATGGTGGTATCGGTCGCGCCGGCGAAGGCGTCCACGTGTGCGGCGAGTTCGGCGTTCGGCACGCAGACCGCGCCGGGTATCGTCATCTTGCGATGCTCGGCGCGCGTGCGTCCGTCGATCAGCGCGAGCGGACAGCCGCTGCGTTCGGCTTGCCAGCGCCGCAACTGTTGCACGCTCACGTGTGGCGTGCCGTATGCGTGCTCGACCAGTTCACCGAAAGTCTTCGACGGCACGTTGACGCCGAGAAACAGCGTATAGCCCGCCTCGCGCCAGCCTCTCACGCCCGCCCGTGAGAATCGCGATGTCGCGATGCTGAGCCGCTGCAAACGCGTGGCGGCCCGTTGTGCGACGGATGTATCGGCGATGCCGTCATCGACCAGCGCGATCCGTACGCTCTTGCGCGGCAACAGGCGCGGCGCATCGAGTTCGAGGCGGCTGAAGGGCTGGGGAATCGCGAAAAACGGATGGCCTTCGCCGAACTGGCCGGCTTCGCGCACATCGAGGAGGGCGAGTTCGTCGCCGTTGTTGAGCCTGTGGCGCAGCGTGTGTGCGTCGATCGTGCGGAATGCCTCGGGTGCGAGGGACATGGAGGGCCGGAGGTGTCGAAACAGAACCGCCATTTTAGAAACGACGGCGCGCTTTTCGAACGAAGCAATCGTTACACTCATATACGCGACAGCGCGGCGCATCGCGGCGCATTTTCCGCGGTCGGTGTTTTGCATATCAGTTCATGTTGGTTTCGGCCACGGGGCGCTTTTTCTATGCTGTTTTCCTTCGCATCGCACGATCGCACCCACAGGATACTTGCCATGAACGTAGCCGTCATCCCCGTACAGGTTCGGGAAACCACGCTCGACATTCGTCCGCTGTCCGCGCATATCGGCGGTGTCGGTCTCACGCGGCCCTTGAGCGAACCACAGATTCGCGCCATTCGCGCCGCGCTGCTCGAGTTGCGCGTGGTGTTCTTCCGCGAGCAGTTCCTGAGCCACGAACAGCATGTCGCGTTCTCGGCGCAATTCTGCGAGCTAACAGTGGGGCATCCGGTGTTCGGGCATGTCGACGGGCATCCCGAGATTTATTCCATTTCGAAGTTCCGCAAGGCGACGCGCTTCGGCGGGGGCAGGCGCTGCTGCGGCCGTGGACTGGCTGGATACGGATGTTACCGCAGCGGTGAACCCGCCTTACGCGTCGATCCTGCGCGGCGTGACGATTCCGCCCTATGGCGGCGACACGCAATGGACCAACCTCGTCGTCGCGTACGACAAGCTTTCCGTGCCGCTGCACGCATTCGTGGATGGCCTGCGCGGCGTGCATCGTTTCGCGCCGCTGCAAGGCGCGAGTGGCACGCAATCCTTTTCGCAGGCGGTCGATGCCAACACGCTGGTGAGCGAAGATCGGTAAGCGCCAATTTGAGCGCACAGGCACGCGCATGAATGTTGCCTAGCGCTGCAAATCTGCTGGCGTGGGAAGCGCGACTTACATCTAGGATTTTGCGTATGGTTTTCTTTGGTCAGGCGGCGTTGGTCGAAGCCTGAGACTGCGTGAACCGAAA
>LFLF01000089.1 GCA_001184395.1 Candidatus Paraburkholderia calva
GCTATCTGGGGCGCGCCAGCGGATCCACCTCCGGGCAATACTGTCATGTGGCGCGGGATGCAGCGCTTTACCGATATTCAACTGGGCTATGAACTCTCGCACTGAACCGAAGTGGGTAATTGCAAGGTTTGCCCACCGGTTACAGCGATCGTTTCTATAACGAGGACCTCGCCCCGCTCAAAGCCCAAACCTTGGGCGTGTACAACATTTTCGCGTTCTGGATGTCCGACGTGCACAGCGTCGGCGGATATGTTTTCGCAGGCAGCCTGTTCGCGCTCGGTCTGACGAGCTGGCAGGTGCTGGTGTCGCTGTTGATCGGCATCGGCATCGGCTTCGTCAAGGTGCTATGCAATCTCATCGCCAAGCCTAGTCAAGTCGCGGGCGTGCCGTATCCCGTGGTGGCGCGCGACGTTCGGCGTGCTCGGCGCGAATATTCCCGCTGTCATTCGCGGGTTGATCGCGGTGGCGTGGTAGGGCATTCAGACGTATTTTGCCTCGAGCGCATTGGTCATCGTGGTGCTCAAGTTCGTGCCTTCGCTGATGCCTTACGCCGATGTCCACAAGTACGGCTTCGTCGGTCTCTCGGCGCTCGTCTGGGCGGGTTTCATGCTGCTGGGTATTGCAGGCCGTCGTGTTCTGGCGCGGCATGGAGATGATCAAGAAGTTCATCGATTTCGCTGGTCCGGCCGTGTATGTCGTGATGTTCGCACTCGCCGGTTATATGGTGTGGCGTGCAGGTATCCAGAACATCGGCCTGAATCTCGGCGGCGTGAAGTATCACGGCGCGGAAGTGCTTCCGTTTATGATCACCGTCGTGTCGCTCTGGTCGTGTCGTACTTCTCCGGCCCGATGCTCAACTTCGGCGACTTCTCGCGCTACTGCAAGAGCTATTGCAGCGTGAAACGCGGCAACTTCTGGGGTCTGCTGGTCAACTTCCTGGCGTTCTCGCTGGTGACGGTCATCACGACCGCAGCGACGCTACCGGTGTTCGGTCAGTTGATCACCGATCCGGTGGAAACGGTCGGCCGCATCGATCATCCGACTGCGGTGATTCTCGGCGCGCTCACCTTCACGATCGCCACCATCGGCATCAACATCGTCGCGAATTTCGTGTCACCGGCCTTCGACTTTTCCAATGTCGCGCCGAAGCTGATCTCGTGGCGTGCGCGCGGCATGGTGGCGGGGACCGCGTCGATCTTCATCACGCCGTGGAACCTGTTCAACAACCCAGCCGTGATCCATTACACGCTGGATATCCTAGGCAGCTTCATCGGCCCGTTGTATGGCGTGTTGATCGCCGATTTCTATCTGGTGAAGCGCGGCAAGCTCGTGGTGGAAGATCTCTACACGACATCGGAAACGGGCAAGTACTGGTACACGAAGGGCGTGAACCGCCGTGCGGTGATGGCACTGGTGCCCGCCGCGATCATCGTGCCGCTGTGCGTGATGCTGTCGTCGCTCGAAAAGTGTGCGAACTTCTCGTGGTTCATCGGCGCCGGGCTGGCGGCGGTCTTCTCTTCTACTGGTTCCTGGCGGACCGCAAGCGTCCCGTTTGAAACGAATAAAAGCAGGACCTGAGAGCACAACGTAATCTGGAGAACAGCAATGCGCATCAAACTGACCAATCCGAAACACCACGCAACGCATGACCGATTCGATGGCCTGTTGCGCCCATGAAATCGCCGCGCCCGGCACGGAAATCATCGCGGTGTCGCCGACCATGGGGCCGCCGTCCATCGAAGGCTACTATGACGAAGCGGTCGCGTCGCTCGGTCTGCTGGCGGAAGTAGAAGCGGGAGAGAAGCAGGGCATCGGCGGCTATGTAATCACCTGCTTCGGCGATCCCGCGCTGTACCCGGCGCGCGAACTGGCGTGCGGCCCGGTGATCGGCATCGCGGAAGTAGCGATGCACGCGGCGAGCGTGATGGTGCTGGGATTTCCGGTTGTGACGACGCTGCAACGCACCTGCAACATGGCGTAGCATCTGGCGTAGCGTTACGGCATGACGCGCTTCTGTAAGAACGTGCGCGCCACGGACGTTGCCGTGCTGGAACTGGACGAGCCGGGATCGGCCGCGCGCCAGACGATCATCGACGAATGCCGCCGCGCGCTCGACGAAAACGGCTCGGACGCGATCGTGCTCGGTTGCGCTGGCATGGCGGAGTTTTGCCGCGAAGTGGAGCAGGCGATCAACACGCCGGTCGTCGAAGGCGTGACGGCAGCGTTGAAGTGAGCGGAAGCGCTCGTCGCGCTGAAGCTGAATACGGCTAAGCGCGGCGATTACGCGCGGCCGCTGGCCAAGCGCTACGACAGTATGTTATCCGATTTCAGTCCGCGCTGATGGATTTGTGCGAGCGCACATACACCTGACGTACCCGGATTATTGCCTCTGCTGTATGGGTGCGTCGGGGTGTTTGGGCTACACTGAATCGTTGACAATCCCATCTTTCCATCGCTTACTGTCATGTCACTCGATCCGAACTATCCACGCGACCTGATCGGCTACGGCCGCCATCCGGTGCAGGCTAACTGGCCGGGACGCGTACGCATCGCCGTGCAATTCGTGCTCAATTACGAAGAGGGCGGCGAAAACTGCGTGCTGCACGGCGATCCGGGCTCCGAGCAGTTTATGTCGGAAATCGTTGGCACGGCGGCGTATCCGTCGCGTCACATGAACATGGAGTCGATCTACGAATACGGCTCGCGCGCGGGCGTGTGGTGCATCCTGCGCGAGTTCGAAAAGTGCGGCATGCCGCTGACCATCTTCGGCGTCGGCATGGCGATGGAGCGTCATCCGGAGCTGGCGCGCGCGTTCGTGGAACTGGGGCATGAGATCGCGTGCCACGGTTACCGGTGGATCCACTATCAGGACATGTCGCCGGAGCGCGAAGCGGAGCACATGCGCCTCGGCATGGAAGCCATCCAGCGCGTGACGGGGCAGCGGCCGCTCGGCTGGTCGGCTGGTATACGGGCCGCGACAGTCCGAACATGCATCGTCTGGTCGGACAGCGTGTCGTAGACGATCCAGCAGGCCATCAGGAAACCCAGCGCGGCCGATACTGCCACGACCGGATCCATGTCCAGCAGGCTCTTGTCGATCAGATACGTGCTGGGCGAAAGTAGATAGAGCACGAAAAACAGGCCGAAGCCCGATATCCACGTGGTGTACGACGGCCAGAACGACCAGTGGAGATGCTCGGGCATGTCGGACGGCGCGACCGAGTACTTCTGCATGTGATAGAAACCGCCGCCGTGGACGTGCCAGAAATCTCCGAACACGTTGCGACACCGCGCATTGGGGGCGGTCGGCGGTTTAAGGCTGTTATCCAGCGCGACGAAATAGAACGATTCGCCGATCCAGGCGATCGCGACGATGATGTGCAGACAGCGCAACGCCAGATTGAGCCAGTCGGTGACAAAGTTTTCCACGACTCCTCCATTACCTATTCGTTATGCGCACATCGTCGCGATGATCGGGGCTGGGCGCGATGTGTTTTTGGACTGCCTCTCAGATTGCGATCAGCTGCCGCGATACGCGGCTGTAAGCCCAGGGCGACACCAGCAGCGGCACGTGATAGTGCGCCTTCGCATCCGCGATGCCGAAGCGCAGCACGACGCGATCGACGAAGCGCGGCTCCGGGACTTTCACGCCGATGGCCGCGAAGTAATCGCCCGCGTGGAAGACGAGTTCATACTCGCCGGTTTCGAATTCGGCGCCTTCCAGTAGCGGCGCGTCGGCGCGGCCGTTGTGGTTCGTATGGATGGTTTTGATCGCGCGGCGGGAGTCGCCGTTCAGCGCGAACAACTCGACTTTGATATCGGCGCCGGGGCGGCCGTTCGCGGTGTCGAGGACGTGGGTGGTGAGCTGGCCCATTCGCAGTTTCCTTGAGTCGTGCGAGTTCCGGCTTTGCGCACCGATCCGAAATTCCGTACCGTGATGAACACCGGTGCTTTTGCGGCGGATCGAGCCTCCACGTCAGTGGCTACATATCCGTCGGCGTTTCGTTTCAGATGCGCGCCGTGAACAGCATTGTAGAAATTTGGGACGCGCTGTGCGGCCCCGATAGGAAAGATAATCGCCGACACATGACAGTCTGCCGTAAGCCTTGCGTGGCGGGGCGCTGCGTGCCTTTTTCGCGTACGAAACGCCTTCTCCGGCGATGCTACCCGCACCAAAATTCGCGAATATATTGCGCGGCTTAGAACGGGCATCACGCCACGCTGATTGCGGACTATTTGGAGCTGCGGAAAGTGTCGATGCGCGCGAAACTTTAGCACGCGTCCCGAAGACGGCGATCAAACGCTGGGTAACCGGGGCTTTTCCGGAACCCGTTCACCGTTTTTGGGAGAGGTATCGATGCAAGAGAGGACACTGCTGGTAAAGAACGCCCGCATGCTCGTCACGATGGATGCGCAGCGCCGCGAGATTGCCTGTATATCGAGGGCAATCGCATTGTCGCCGTTGGTCCGACGAGCGAATTGCCGCAGCACGCCGATGAAGTGCTCGATATGCGTGTGCATCTGGTGATTCCGGGGCTCGTCAACACCCATCACCACATGTATCAGAGCCTGACGCGCGGTACCCGCGGCGCAGAACGCGGCGTTGTTCGGCTGGCTCACGAATCTGTACAAGATCTGGGCGCATCTGACGCCGGAGATGATCAATGTTTCGACGACGACGGCGATGGCCGAGTTGCTGTTATCGGGTTGTACGACGTCGAGCGATCACTTGTACACCTATCCGAACGGCAGCCGGCTGGATGACAGCATCGCGGCGGCGCGCGAGATCGGCATGCGCTTTCATGCGGTGCGCGGGAGTATAAGTGTTGGGCAGAAGGATGGCGGTTTGCCGCCGGATTCTGTGGTCGAGCGTGAAGATGCGATCCTGAAGGACACGCAGCGTTTGATCGAGACGTACCACGATGACGGACGGTACGCGATGCTGCGTGTGGTCGTGGCGCCGTGTTCGTCGTTCTCGGTGAGTCGTGAGTTGATGCGGGATTCCGTGGTGCTCACGCGGGAGTATGGTGTGTCGATGCATACGCATCTGGCCGAGAACGTGAACGATGTCGCTTACAGCCGCGAGAAGGTTTGGCATGACGCCTGTGGAGTATGCCAGAAGATCTGGGCTGGGTCCGGCGCGATGTGTGGCATGCGCATTGTGTGTGCAGCTGGACCGTGCGGGGATCGAACTGTTCGCCCGCACGGGGACGGGGGTCGCGCATTGTCCTTGTTCGAATATGCGGCTGGCGTCGGGAATTGCGCCTGTTCGGACGATGCGCGACGCGGGCGTGCCCGTGGGGCTCGGGGTCGATGGCTCGGCTTCGAACGACGGCTCGCAGATGGTCGGTGAGGTGTGGCAGGCGTTGTTGCTTCAGCGCGTGGGCTTCGGGCCGGATGCGATGACCGCGCGTGAAGCGCTCGAGATCGCCACGCTCGGTGGGGCTAGCGTGCTCGGGCGGGATGACATTGGCGCGTTGGCGCCTGGCAAGGCGGCTGATTTCGTCTTTTTTGATCTGGCTCAGCTGGGGTTTGCCGGGGCCTTGCACGATCCGGTTGCGGCGCTCGTGTTTTGTGCGCCTTCGCAGGTTGATACGAGTGTTGTCGATGGGCGGGTCGTTGTTCGTCACGGACAGTTGATGACCGTGGACCTTCGGACTGTTGTGTCGCGGCACAATGCTTTTGCCGAATTGCTTTTGGCTAATGCGGGGTGAGTTTTGGGTTTTTGGGGGCCGGGGTGGGCGTCTTTAGTATGGTTCCTCGGCACAATGGTTCCTCAAGGCCTCGCCGCTGTGCCTGATCGGGCTGGGGCTTGCGGTTGGTTATCGCGCGAACGTGTGGAACATCGGCGCGGAAGGGCAGATGCTGCTGGGCGGCATCTTCGTGGGCGGTATCGCCATCCATTTCGGCGATGCGTCCGGATGGTGGACGCTGCCATTGATGATGCTCGGCGTCATCGTCGGCGGCATGCTGTGGGCGGCGATTCCCGCGCTGCTCAAGAGCTGCTTCAACACTAACGAAATCCTGACGAGCCTGATGCTCACCTACGTCGCCACGCAACGGCTGATCTACCTCGTCAGCGGCCCTTGGCGCGATCCGGAAGGCATGAACTTCCCCATCTCGGAGATGTTCGTCGACGACGCGCTGTTCCCGCGCCTCTACGGCGATTGGCACTGGAGCTTTCTGAAGGGCACACGCATCAATGCGTCGGTGTTTCTGACGGTGATCGCGATTCCGTGCATCTGGCTGTTCATGCGCAAGAGTTTTGCGGGCTTTCGTATGAACGTCGGCGGACTTGCGCCGCTGGCCGCGCGCTACGCGGGCTTCTCGACAAAAAGACCATCTGGACCTTGCTGCTGCTCTCGGGCGGCCTCGCGGGCCTCGCTGGCATGGGGCGGTGGCAGGCTGATCGGACAGCTTCAGGCGGGCTGGGCCGGTCGCCGGGTTACGGCTTCACGGCGATCATCGTCGTGTTCGTGGGACGCCTGCATCCTGTCGGTATCGTGCTGGCCAGCCTTTTGATGGCGCTGCTGTACCTCGGCGGCGAAGCGGTGCCGACCTCGTTGCAATTGCCACAAGCGCTCGCGGGCACGTTCCAGGGCCTGCTGGTGTTCTGCCTGCTCGGCTGCGACCTGTTCGTGAACTACCGCGTAGGCGCCGTTCGCCCGTCCATTACGCCGTTTGAGAGGCCGAAAGACATGATCAACCAAGTCAGCAATCTCGCCTCGAGCGCCGTAATCGCGGCCATCCCGCTCATGTTCGGACGCGGGCGAACTCGTCGCCGAAAAAATCCGGCGTGCTCAATCTCGGCGTCGAAGGGATGATGCTGATGGGCGCCGTGACCGGTTACGCCGTGATGTCGATCACGGGCAGAGCCCGTGGCTCGGCATTCTCGCCTCGATCGTGGCGGGCCTCCTGATGGCGCTGCTGTTCGGTTTTCTCACCATGACCATGCTCGCGAGTCATGGTCGCCACGGGCCTGTGCTGACCATCTTCGGCATCGGCTTCTCGGCATATGTCGGCAAGCCATACACGTCGGCTGCGGTGCGCTCGACCATCGACATAATGCCGATTCCCGCGCTCTCGAAGATTCCCGTGCGCGGCCCGGCGATTTTCTCGCTCGATCCGCTTGGGTACATCGCGTTCCTGATGTTCATCGTGATCGGCTGGTTTCTGTACAAGACGCGCGCGGGGCTCGTGCTGCGCTCGGTCGGCGAGTCGCCGGCGGTCGCGCATTCGGTAAGCTTCCCGGTCGTCGGCGTGCGCTACGGTGCGACACTGTTCGGCGGCGCGATGGCCGGCGTGGCGGGGGCTATTACTCGATCGTCTATCTGCTATCTGGCAGGAACAGCTTACCTCGGGACGCGGCTGGATCGCGCTCGCGCTAGTCGTGTTCGCCACCTGGTGTCCGAGGCGTCTACTGATCGGCGCGTTGATGGTGCTGCAGTTCTACGCACAGGCCATCGGCGTGCCGGTGCCCACGCAGTTCTTCGCGATGCTACCGTATATCGCGACCATCGTCGTGCTGGTGCTGATCTCGCGCAACCCGGACACCATCAAGCTCAACGCGCCCGTATCGCTCGGCAAGCCGTTCTTCGCGGTGAGCTGATCCATCGCGCGCGGTGTTGTTTCGAAACAGCAGCGCGCGCAGCAATTGCCCGCGCCGGTTCCGTTCCGATTTTTGACGAACGAAACTGGTGCACGGCACAAAAGTTTTTTGCTCTAGAAACGGCATCGACCAGGAGAGAAACACAATGAATAAATTATGGCTGAAGGCGATCACGGCGACCGTCGCACTGTCCGCCACCGTTGCCGCGCTGAGCGCGCAGGCGGCGGATGCGCCGGGCGTCGTCTTCGTCCACCTCTGCAATCCGGGCGATGCGGGCTGGACCTTTGCACACGACGCCGGCAGCAAGATCAAGATCACACGTGTGAAAAACGTGCCCGAATCGGCCGATTCGGAACGCGTGTTCCGCGATCTCGCCAACAAGGGCAACAAGGTGATCTTCGGCACGAACTTCGGTTATTAAGATTTCCAGCTCAAGGTCGCGAAAGATTTTCCGGACACGATTTTCCTGACCGCCACCGGCTACAAGAAAGCCAAGAACTTCGGTACCTACGACGTTCGCATGTATCAGGGCGCGTACCTCGCGGGCGTCGCGGCCGGTTACGTGACCAAAACCAACACGCTCGGCTTCGGTGCCGATCCCCGAAGTGGTGCGCAACATCAACGCCTACACGATGGGCGCGCGCTCGGTGAATCTGAAAATTCACACCAAGGTCATCTGGATCAATAGCTGGTTCGATCCGGGGAAGGAAAAGCAGGCGGCGGAAATGCTGATCGGCCAGGGCGCCGACGTGCTCTTGCAGAACACGGACTCCAACGCGACACTCAACACCGCCAACGAAAAGCACGTGTACGCGTTCGGCTGGGATTCGAACATGAAGAAGTTCGGCGCGAATGCGCATCTGGGTTTGGTCGTGGCGCACTGGGGCGTCTACTACAACGCCGTGATCCAGCAAGTGCTCGACGGCAAGTGGAAGAACGATCCGGTGTGGCTCGGCATGCCGCAGAAGGCGGTCGATCTGGAAGACCTGAACAGCGGCGCGATCCCTGCTAACGCGATGAAGGCCGTCGCCGCTAAGCGTGACGAACTGCATTCGGGCAAGTGGGATGTCTTCACCGGCCCGATCAAGGATCAGACGGGCGCGGAAAAAGTCGCGGCCGGCAAGACGCTGACCGATCCGGAACTGCAGCGCATCAACTAGTACGTGGAAGGCGTGGACGGCTGGCTGCCGAAGTAAGCACGCCCGCCGGGATGTAAAAAACGCGCCTCGTGGTGATATGAGGCGCGTTTTTTATGCACTGGACAAATGCATCAATCGTCGGATTCGCAGGCCGCCCTTGATGATCACCTGCCAGTGCAATATCTTGCCGTCCTCGATGTGTCCGCGGGTTTCCGTCGAACCAGTGCATATTGCGCAGCGTCTTCGCGGCTTTTTCCAGCGCGACACGCACGGCGTCGTCGCTAGACTTCGGCGACGAGCCGGTGAGTTCGATCTGCTTGTAGACGTATTCCGACATGATGTTCTCCTTCTAGTAATGGCCGGTCGGCCGGTGACGTCATGGAATGCTTCGAGCAAGCCCTGCGCCAAGCGGCGGGCGGACGGGTATTCGCAAACAAGAACTGCTGAAGGGAACGACAGCTATGCGCTTCCCACCGCGTTCTCCATCATTAAAGGCAGGAAAGCGCGGCGAGGAAACTGGGGAATGCGCGAAGCGACGCCGTTCCTCACGCATCACGCGAGGAACGGCCTGCACGGCATGGGAATCAGCGAAGAGAAGATCAGCGCAGCGGACGCGAGGCGGCGTCGCCCGCATCCTGACGGCGGGTGCCGCGACGGCGGCGCGCAGAGACGGTCGCGCCGAACTCGCTCAGAATCTGCGTCCGGGCACGGCTAGCGAACACCAGAATGCCGAAGCCGTTGGCCTCGTACCAGTAACCGCCGTTCTCGAGGCCGTCGAGCGGCTGCTCGAGCGCATTGGTGATGGATTTGACACAACGCTGGTGAAGTTCGTCGATCGCCGGGTAGGGCCGCTGTGCGCCCCGCACGCTGCATAGCAGGACATCGAGCCCCGGCAGCACGTGCGCGTACAGCACGGGTTCATCCTGCGCGCGGGCCCGCGCAATCTTGGTGTCGAGCTGTCCGAACGGCTTGAAATGCCATAGCGCGGCGAGAAAAGATTCGTCGCTATCAGCCTTCACACATTTACGCTTTTTCGGGAAGGACATAAAAACTCGCCTGAAAAAGATTTGCAAAAAACGCAGCGTCCTCATGCGGCCACTCCCGTCTTGCGTGCCGCACGTCGATCTTTTATAGCGCATCGATGTGATCAGGTCACAGTGATTCGCGACCTTCGAACGCACGACCGGTAATTCACCGGTGCGTCTCCTGGCGCACGAATCGTGCCGTCGACCTTTGGGCGGCCCGCTTGGCATCCCCTCTGAGCTTTTGTCTCAATGATAGTCCTGCTCAACCCTGTGCGAACAGCCTCTGTGAAGAAAAAAGCGGTCGTGCACACGAAAATACGCTGCATAGGAACGCGGACCCGTGCCTGTGCAATGGGTTCCGTTGGAAATTCGCAGCCTATACCAGCCAAAAATGCGCAGAACTTGTGAAGCGGCAAAGTCGCTTGTGACGCTTCAGTCTGCCACTGGCGCGATGCGCACCGCCTTCATGCAAAGGCCGGAGCGCGAGATCGCGGCCGGCCGGCGGGCACGTTTTATGCTTACTTAGACGCGCGGAGACTTCTTCAGCTCATCGCGAATCTCGCGCAGCAGCACATCTTCCGGCGGCGCGGCCGGTGCGGGCGCGGCTTCGGCCGGCTTGCGCAGATTGTTAATGAACTTGACCATCAGAAAGATGATGAACGCGAGGATGATGAAGTTGATCACCACCGTGATGAACGAACCGTAGCCGAGCACGGCCACGCCCGCGCCCTGCAGGTCCTTGTACGAGTCGAGATTACCTTTGAAACTGAGCGGTACCTGTCCTAAGCGGATGAATAGATTGGAGAAGTCGAGACCGCCGGTGGTGAGGCGACAATCGGCATGATCAGATCCTTGACGACGGAGTTGACGATCGTCGAGAACGCTCCGCCGATGATCACACCGACCGCGAGGTCCATCACGTTGCCCTTGAGGGCAAATGCCTTGAATTCGTCAATCATGTTCATGCGCGGCTTCCTCCAGTTAAAGTTCCAAAAGATATCGAGTCAAAGCAGCAGGCGGGGCAGCAAGGGCTATGCCATTCGTATAAAGCGATGCGCTGAAGCCATGCGAATGGGCCGATACGCGCGGTGCCGCGGCGTGTCAATTTGGCGCCAGAACAATGATAGTCGTTTCGCGGGCATGCGGCCGCCGGCGCGCTCAGCGGCCGCCGGTCATGTTCCCTTCATACACGGATGACCCACCAGGCTCAGGCCGTCGGCATGCGCCCGACGCTGATCGCCGCGTGATCCGCGACGGTCTGCGCGCCGTAGCGTTCGGCCCACATGGCTTAGGCAGCATCTAGCTTGTCGGAATTGCCGCAATAGCCAGCGATCAGCGCGGCGTCGCTGGTGCGGGCGTGGGCACGGCCGAGCAGCAGGCCCAGGTACCACGCGTAGTAGTCGAAGGTCGCGCCGGGCAGCCAGTCCACCGGAATCGAGCCGCGAATCTGCTTCATCTGGCGCACGTACAAGTCGCGGCCGGAGATCGTGGTCCAGCCGAGCAGCGTGTCGGACGAGGTCTGCATCAGGCGCTGGCCATGTACGACGCGGCGCCCCTGATGCCGGTACGGTTCGTCCATCGGCGGCGGCACGAACGGCGCGGCGGTGGGCACAATGCCTTCTTTCACCTGCATGAAAAGCGGACCGCCTTGCGCGCGGCCGATCATCAACACGAGATACGCGTGCGTGCCCACGCTTCCGATGCCGACCACACGATACGCGACATCCGCGACGTCATAGCGCTCGAGCATCATGTGCCATTCGCCCGCGATGGTTTGCAAATACGCCTTCAGGCCATCGACCACTGGTTTTTCTCGGCGGCGTCCAGTTCGGTCAGGATCGGCGGATCAGACTTGAAGCGCCAGCCCTTGTCGGCAGGCTCTACGATCTTCGCGAGCATGGTTAGCATGGGTGCGCTTCATCACGCGGT
Source organism: Candidatus Paraburkholderia calva (assembly GCA_001184395.1). Classification (GTDB taxonomy): domain Bacteria; phylum Pseudomonadota; class Gammaproteobacteria; order Burkholderiales; family Burkholderiaceae; genus Caballeronia; species Caballeronia calva. The sequence goes on from LFLF01000089.1 coordinate 11,703, forward strand.
CCACGGTTTTTTCGATGGTGGTTTTTTTCCTCGGCGTCGAGCTTGACCGGCGTGTCGATGCGTCCGGCGCTGCCATAGCTGCACATCTGTCACAGTTCGTAGGGGCTGACCTGCGCCAGTTGCGCCATCGTCGTGCGATACGCGGCGCGCAGGTGGAGCGCACCGTGCGCTCGCGGCCGGCCGTGTCGACGCCGTTTTCGCGCGCCGCCACGTTGATGCTCACGGTCAGCCGCTTCAGGTCCCATTTCCACGGGCCGACCAGCGTTTCGTCGAAGTCGTTCAAATCGAATACGACTTCCTGACCCGGTGTATGGAAAAGGCCAAAATTATTGAATTATTGATATGCGCGTCGCCATCGATGATCACGTTGTGGCCGATCGACGGCAATTTCGCCAGATCCCACGCCATCACGGTGGCCGCGCCGCGCAGGAACGTGAACGACGACTCGGCCATGCGCGCCATGCGCAGCGGGATGAGCCGCTCCTACCGGCCCGCGTTGACGGCGAGCACGCGTCCGACGGGGTCGAGGCGGCCGGCTCCGGCCGCCAGTCGCCGTGGGCTTCGAAGGGCACGGCATCGCGCAGGGCGTGGCTGTCGTTGGCGGTGCCGGTCGTGCTGGCGGATGAAGCAGTCGATGCGGAACTGGGCGCGTGAACAAGCGTGTTCTCCTCCCGCGGATGACTCCGTGGTGACTTCCTGCGATGCGACGCTGATGTGAGCGGCAGAATGCGCCGGTCCCGGCAAGGCGACCGGCTGGAAGAACGTTTTACACGCGGCGCGTCCGTCAGGCGAGCACGGCGTACGCAACAAGGCCGTTGCGGGGCGCCGTGCAATCCCGGCGAGGCGGCCCGCATGGTCCGTAGAGCCCGCTCGCTCGCGGGCACGCAATCTGCTATCTATGATCCGCTTCATGCGGCGCAATGCCGAGCCGAGCCTTCACGCCGACGCAGCGAGCGTCAACCATTCGAACACATCATCTCATGCCCAACGAACTCCGCACTGCCGAGGGCTCTCCGTTTCCGCTTGGCGCGACCTGGGACGGGAAGGGCGTCAACTTCTCGCTGTTTTCCGCGAACGCGACCAAGGTCGAATTCTGTCTCTTCGACGAGAAGGGCGAGCAGGAACTACAACGCATCGAACTGCCCGAATATACCGAGGAAGTTTGGCACGTCTACGTGTTCGGCCTCGAACCGGGCGCCATGTACGGTTATCGCGTGCATGGGCCGTACGAGCCGGAAAACGGCCATTGCTTCAATCCGAACAAGCTGCTGCTCGACCCGTACGTGAAGGCGCACGTCGGCGAACTGAAGTGGGACCCGGCCGTATTCGGCTACACGCTCGACGCGGAAGGCGAGGACCTCACCTTCGACGAAAGCGATAGCGCACCGTTCATGCAGAAGTGTCAGGTGGTTGATCAGACCTTTACGTGAACGCATGCGATGCGCGTGCGCGTGCCCTGGGAGCACACGATCTTTTACGAGACGCACGTGCGCGGCTATACCAAGCGTCATCCCGCCGTGCCGGAAAAGATGTGCGGCACCTTGAGGGACTCGGCCAGAAGGAAGTGATCGATCACATCAAAAGCCTCGGTGTGACTTCCGTCGAACTGCTGCCCATTCACGCGTTTGTCAACGACAGCTATCTGCTCGACAAGGGCCTGACGAACTACTGGGGCTACAACACGATCGGCTTTTTCGCTGCCGATCCGCGCTTTTTCGCGCGCGGTCCAGGCGCGCTCGCCGAGTTCAAGGAGATGATTGACCACCTGCACGAAGCCGGCCTCGAAGTGATTCTCGACGTCGTCTACAATCACACGGCGGAAGGCAACGAGCGGGGGCCGACGCTATCGTTCCGCGGCATCGACAATGCATCGTACTATCGGTTGATGCCGGAGGAACCACGCTACTACATCAACGATACCGGCACGGGCAACACGCTCAACCTGTCGCATCCGCGCGTGCTGCAGATGGTTACCGATAGCCTGCGCTACTGGGTCACGGAGATGAACGTCGACGGCTTCCGCTTCGACCTCGCCACCATTCTGGGTCACGAGCCGTACGGTTTCGGCGAAGGCGGCGGCTTCCTCGACAGTTGCCGTTAGGATCCAATCCTCTCCAGCGTCAAGATGATTGCGGAGCCGTGGGATTGCGGCCCCGGCGGTTATCAGGTCGGCGGCTTCCCGCCGGGCTGGGCCGAATGGAACGACCGCTACCGCGACACAGTCGGGCATTCTGGAAGGGCGACGAAGGCGTATCGCCGGAACTCGCGACCCGCATGACCGCGTCCGGCGACAAGTTCAACCAGCGCGGCCGTCGTGGTCCAGCATGAACTTCATCACCGTGCACGACGGCTTCACGCTCAACGATCTCGTGTCGTACAACGAGAAGCACAACGAGGCCAACGGCGAAGACAACAAGGACGGCCACTCGGACAACAAGTCGTGGAACTGCGGCGCGGAAGGCCCGACCGACGATGAGGAAATCCGCAGTCTGCGCGAACGCCAGAAGCGCAACATGCTGGCGACGCTGCTGTTCTCGCAAGGCACGCCGATGATTCTCTCGGGCGACGAATTTGGCCGCACGCAGCAGGGCAACAACGCGTATTGTCAGGACGACGACATTAGCTGGGTGGACTGGGATATCGACGAGCAGGGTTTCGCGCTGACCGAGTTCTTGCGCAAGCTGACCACCTTGCGTCACCCGTTGCCGGTGCTGCGGCGTCAGCGTTTCCTGACCGGCGAGTACAACGAGCAATTGCAGGTGTCGGATGCCAATTGGCTCGGCACCACCGGCGAGGAACTGACGCAGGAGCAATGGGACGATCCGAACATGCGCTGCTTCGGCGTCGTCATGGATGGGCGCGCGCAGGCGACGGGTATCCGTAAGCCCGCATCGGACGCGACGCTGCTGGTGGTCAACGCGTATCACGACGTGGTCGATTTCACGCTGCCGGATATTCCCGGTCCCGACGAATGGATCTGTCTGATCGACACTAACGTGCCGATTCGCGAGGAATTGCCGGTGTTCGATTCGGGCGGGGTATATCAGGTGACGGGACGCTCGCTGCTGCTGTTCGCGTTGCAGTCGCGCGGCGCGACCAAGCGCATCTTCGAGCGTCTGGAAGAAGCACTGACCGACGAAGTGCCGCCCGAAGACAGCGCGCCGAAAGCGGCGGAGTGAAACCGGGGCGGCGCGCGTCGATTGGGTATCATGCGACTTTTGCACTGACGACCGGGCGCGTGCCGCCCGGTCTGATTACCCGATGCATTCACTCTTCATTCGCCGCGGCCCGGCGTTGTCCGCATGATGTTGCAGGTGGGTTCTGCGCATCGCCGACTGGGATCAATTGGCGCGGATCTGGGAGTTCGTCGTCGGCTTCTTCAAGTTTCTGTGGGCGCTGCTGAAGTTTCTCGGTGGAGCGGGTTGAGACCGTCGCAGCTGCATCCGCAATGAAAAATGCCCCGTTATCCGACGGGGCATTTTTTTCATGCGAAGCGGTTTTGACGACCGATTACGAGTCGCGCCAGCTGTCGTCGTTGCTGCCGAGGCCGCTGCCGTTGTTGTTGTCGCGGCGTTCCACCGGCACCTCGCGTTCGATGACGCGATCGCGCCCGTGCGACATGGCTTCACCTAGCAACACGCCGGTCAGGAGCCCGCCCATGCCGCCACCGAAGCCGCTGTCGCCTTGCTAGATGATGACCGGACCTTGCTGCGGATAAGGCTGCTGCGGATTGTGCCCGAAGCGATCGGCTTCCTGCGCGAACGGCGACTCGCCCGACACGTTCGGCTGTGCCGCGTTCGGATCGGGACGCCCTTCGGCGCGCGCCTTCAGACTGGCGACCTGTTTCTCCATGTCCTCGACCGCGTAGCGCGGCACGGGGTTCGTCGAGTTCGACAGCGATTCCACCATCTCACGCAGACGCGTCTTCGCGCCTTCGGCACATCCTTCAGCAGCGCTTCGTGTCCCGGCGCAGTCGAGAGCCGCACATCGAGCTTGAGCGCGCGGACGTCGTTGAGCAATTTGGTGGCGCGCTTGATCTGCGCACGGCGATCGTTCTGCGCCTGGCCGTCATCACGCGCGCGGGCGCGGCGCATGCCCCAGCGCAACACTATTGCGATGGCGCTGATCAGCACTATCAGGCCGATCCACATGCCCATCGACGGACCATGTTTCTGCGGCGCGGCGGCCTCTGCTGGCCGAACGGATTCGAAGTGCTCGACGAGCGCGTGGTCGCGCCATTGCCGTTGCCCGAATTGAAACCGCCGCTCTGGCGGTTGGCGTGCGATTGAATGCGCGCCTGCGTTTCCACGAACCACGAAGGATCTGTGAAACTCAGCGAGGGATCGAGCGATTTCGCCTGTTGCAGTTGCGAGAGTGCGTCGCCGTAACGGCCTTCGTGATCGAGCACTTGCGCATAGCGATAATGCGCATGCGCGTTCTTCGGATGCGCGTTGAGCACTTCGGTCAACTGTGAATCGGCTTGCTGCCAGTTGCTCTACGTCATCGACTGTTCGACCTGCGGCAGCGCAAACGCGAGCGGAGAGGCGTGTGACAGCGTGCGTGAGAGCGAGTGCCGTCAGAGTCTTTTTCATGATGCGGGCCGGACGCGGTGACGTCCGTCTCCTATCGAGTAAAGCCTGTGATGCTCAAGGTGAAACAAGGGTAGTGCATATCTGTGCGACGCGTGTCGCCTCTGCGCGTTCCCCACGCACGTACGGAGCACGCACGGATCGGTCCAGCCGCCTGTAACGGCTTAAAAGGCAACGCTGATTAAGTCCACCATTAGTGCTTGTCAGGTGTTATAGAGCGCACGTGCAAGGAGAAAGGCAAACGACGATGAAGCAGCAGACGCTGGCGATGGCCGCGGATCAAGGTGCGGGGTTCGAGACTTGCCGCAAACGCACGCGACGCGACGAGTTGCTTGACACGATGAACACGATCGAGATTCG
>LFLF01000009.1 GCA_001184395.1 Candidatus Paraburkholderia calva
TTCTTTCTGCTGATCCAGGCAGCTTACAACCTGACGCGCATGGGAACGCTGGCCGCTCGGGCGGCATGAGAGCGACCGCCGAAAAGAATGCGACATTAGCAGCACCTGAATCAACGAAGTCCGGCGTTAAATTAGTTGGGTCTGAACGTCGCGTTGGCTCTTTCGAATGAGTAGGCGCACGTTCAAAAAGACTATTTCAACAGCTTGCTAGTACGCTTCGTCGGCACAATGGCCCGTTTTCGCCACGCTCGCGCCGATGGTGCCGGCGTTCTGTGCTTACGTGCTGAGTTTCATCTATGTCGGCATCTACTGGAACAACCATCACCACCTGCCAGGCGATCCAGCGCGTAAACGGCTCCGTGCTGTGGGCCAACCTGCATCTGCTGTTCTGGCTCTCGCTGTTTTCCATCACGACCGCTGGATGGGCGAAAGTCATCTGAGCCCCGTGCCGACCGCCTGCTACGGCTTCGTGCTCTTCATGACGGCGCTCGCGTGGTACATCCTCACGCGCACGCTGACCGCCATGCACGCCGACAACGCGCAACTCACGCAGGCGCTCGGTGCGGACCGCAAAGGCCAGGTGTCCGTGCTGCTGTATCTCGCCGCGATCGCCGCGTCCATCTACGCGCTGCTAGCCGCGATCTGGCTCGTGCCGGACCGCCGTATCGAACGCATGATGCTCAACGAGGAATGACATGCGCGTCGGCATCATCTCCGATACTCACAATCTCGTGCGCCCCGAAGCGCTCGATGCACTGCGCGGCGTCGAGCATATCGTCCATGCGGGCGACATCTGCCGTCGCGACGTACTCGACGCGCTCGCGTCGCTGACGGTCGTGCGCGGCAACAACGACGTCGATGAAACCGTCGCGTTCCTGCCGGAGCACGCGCGCGTGCAACTCGGCGGCGCGACCATCCACATCGTGATGATATCGCCGATGTCCCGGCGCCGCTCGATGGCGTCGATGTCGTCGTCACCGGTCATTCGCACAAGCCGCTCATCGAACGACGGGACGGCGTGCTGTACGTGAATCCCGGCAGCGCGGGGCCGCGCCGCTTCAAATTGCCGGTCACGGTGGCGCTGCTCGCATAAAAAAAGCCGACGCGCGATGCGTCGGCTTCGTCGAGCGCCGACTGCGCGGCTCGCTTAGGCGCGCGTCGTGCCTTCCAGCAGATGATCGTCCATCTCCGACACCACGCGATGGCCGCGCAACACCGCCGCGCTTCCGAATGCGAGGCCACGGCGGGCGGCGAACCCTTCAGCGGCTTCTTCGCGCTTTCGTGCAGCGCGATCACCGAAACGATGCCGATGACCGACACGCCCATCAGATAGTAGGCGGGCATCATCAGCATGCCGGTCTTCTCGACGAGCCACGCGGTGACGAGCGGCGTCGTGCCGCCGAACAGCAACACCGAGACGTTGAAGCCGATCGCGAGCGCGCCGTAGCGGATCTTGGTCGGGAACAGCGCCGGCAGCGACGACGGCATCACGCTTGTGAAAGTCGAGAGCAGCGCGCCCAGAATCATCATGCCCGGGAAGATCGACGGAATCGTGCCCATGCGGATTAGCGAGAGCGCCGGAATCGACAGCAGCAATAGGCCGACGCAGCCCGCGAGCATCACCGGCTTGCGCCCGATCGCGTCCGACAGGCGGCTGCACAACAGCGTCAGCGGCATCATCAGCACCATCACGACGAGCATGATGAACAGGCCGTGCATTTCGTTGAACTTGAGCGTCGCCGACAGATAGCTCGGCAGATACGACAGCGCCATGTAGTTGGTCACGTTGAAGATCAGCACACAGCACAAGACCGACGCATTGCAGCAGCGGACGCCATTGCTGAAGCAGCGTTTTGCGGAACAACTGCTGCTTGGTGGTTTCGTGCGAGACGGCTTCGGCCTTTTCGGCTTCGCGCTGGAAGGCGGGCGTTTCTTCGAGCTTCATCCAGATGTACAGGCCGATCAGACCCAGCGGACCCGCGATGATGAACGGAATGCGCAGCCCCACGACAGCAGATCGTCCTGCGACAGCACCGCCGTCAGCACCGCGACCACGCCCGCGCCGAGCACGTAGCCGACCAGCGTGCCGAATTCGAGGAAGCTCGCCATGCAGCCGCGGCGCTTGTCCGGGGAGAACTCGGCGATGAACGTCGCCGTGCCGCCGTACTCGCCGCCGGTCGAAAAGCCTTGCAGCAGACGCGCCGCGAGCAACAGGATCGGCGCGGCGCCGCCGATGGGTGCGTAGCTCGGAATCAGCTCGATACAGAATGTGCCAATGGCCATCATGATCATGTTCATCGCAAGCACGCGCTTGCGGCCGATGCGATCTCCCAGCGGTCCGAACACCATGCCGCCCAGCGGACGCACGAGGAATGCGGCCGCGAAAGTGCCGAAGGTCGCCAGCAACTGCGCGGCCGGGCTGCTCGACGGGAAGAAGACCTTGCCGAGCGTGACAGCGATGTAGCTGTACACGGCGAAGTCGAACCATTCCATCGCGTTACCGATGGCCATGGCACCGACGGCGCGCTTGAGCAGCGATTGATTGATCGACGATGGTGATGTCGTCGATGGTGAGGTCTGGCTTCTGAGCCTGCGAATTGCGTTTGCGCTAAAGGTCCTCGTGATGAAGAGCGTTCATGATCGAAACGACTCCGTATCCAGTCCCGAGCATCCGGGGAGGACGTCGGGCGCGCCGCCGGTGAGGACGGCGCGTATTGCCGGGATAGTGCAGTTTCGCGACGGTGCCGCCCGCCGGGAGAGCAGGGTGCGGCCATCATAGGCTCCGCGCCGCATGGTTCTTAAACCAATGCTGAAGATAGCCGTAGCAAACGCGGTGCCGATACTTCGCGCGCAGTGGAAACACGTCGCGAAATTGCACTGGTGAAACAAGCGAATTTGACGTGCAGACGGCGAACTCGACGGAACCGTGAATTGCCGCGGGTGGGCCGCGACGGCGGCGGAAACTAATTGAGACGAAAAAGGCTAGCGTTGCTACTGGAACCTACGCACCTCTTTGTATGAAAACTGTCACTGCCGGATGGATGCTGCGAATCTGGCGTTCGAAGCTTCAACCCGTGAATGAAGGTAAGTTACTGTCGATAACCAACAAGATGATAACACGATGACAGAAGATGCGCAAACCCGGCTATCAGCCGCCGCACCCGATAGTGGCCCCAACCCTTGCCTAGCCTAGGATTCACCCTAATTCGTCCGATGGTCCGCGGTCGTGAATTCGGGCCGGGAACAACAAAGGAAGCGACGCGGCATACAACAAAAAACCGGTCGCGAAGACCGGTTTTTTGTTGTCGCCGAAAAGACTGCAATCACGCTTGCGGCGGCACATAGCCCTGCGCGGTATCGGCGCCTTCGCCGAAGAAATACTTCTCCGTTTGCTTGACCAGATACTGACGCGCGCGCGGGTCAGCCATGTTCAGGCGGTTTTCGTTGATCAGCATGGTCTGCTGCTTGAGCCAGCCTTGCCAGGCTTCCTTGGAGATCGTTTCGTAAATGCGCTTGCCGAGTTCGCCCGGCAGCGGCGGGAAGTCGAGTCCTTCGGCTTCCTTGCCGAGCTTCACGCATTGAATCATTCGGGCCATCTTGAGTTTCTCCTGTATCGGGGTAGCGTCGCGCTTCGAATCGCGCGCCGTAGATTCGTATCAGAGCTGTTTCATCAGCACGAGCGACTTGCGCTGCCAGTTGTACAGGCGGCGTCGGTCTTCCGGCAGGTCGTCCACGGTCACCTTGACGAAACCGCGTTTCAGGAACCAGTGCTCGGTGCGTGTCGTCAGCACGAAAATGCGTGTGAGGCCGCGCGCGCGGGCGCGTTGTTCGATGCGTTTCAGAAGGCGCTCGCCATCTCCCGAGCATTGCGTTTCCGACGCGACTGTCAGGCACGCCATTTCGCCGATCCGCTCCTGCGTGTACGGGTAGAGCGCCGCGCAGCCGAACAGCACGCCATCGTGCTCGATCACCGAGAAATGGTCGATGTCGCGCTCAATCTGGTGACGCCCGCGCCGCACGAGCGTGCCGTCGGTCTCCAGCGGTTCGATCAGCGTGAGAATGCCGCCGACGTCGTCGGGCGTGGCCTCGCGCAGACTTTCGAGGTTCTCGTAGGAGATCATCGTGCCGACGCCGTCATGCAGGAACAGTTCGAGCAGCATGCTGCCGTTGAGCGAGTAGGGAATGATGTGGCCGCGCGCCACGCCGCCTCGGCAGGCACGGATGGTGTGCTTCAGGTAGAACGCGGTGTCGCCCTGCAATTCGCCGCTTTCCTGCAGGCGATAGGCGTCGTCGAGCGACATTTCGCGGATCAGCTCGTTTTCGCCGTCGACGAGACCGGGAATCTCAGTCACGAAGATGATCTTGTCGGCGCGCAGCGCGATGGCGGCGGCGGACGCGACATCTTCCATCGACAGATTGAAGGCTTCGCCGGTCGGCGAGAAGCCCAGCGAGGAGAGCAGCACCAGTTTGTTCGACGCGAGCGACTGGCGGATCGAATCGCCATCGATTTTTCGCACGACGCCGGTATGCTGGAAATCGACGCCGTCCAGAATGCCGACCGGGCGTGCCGTCACGAAGTTGCCCGACACCACGCTGATGTGCGCATGCGCCATCGGCGTGTTCGGCAAGCCCTGGCTGATGGCGGCTTCGATATCGAGGCGCACTTCGCCGGCGGCTTCCTTCGCGGATTCGAGCGCGCGCGCGTCGGTGATGCGCAAGCCGTGCGAAAATGACGATTCGACGCCGTGCAGGCTCAACTGCTCGTCGAGCTGCGGGCGCGACCCGTGCACCAGCACGACGTGGATGCCCATCGCGTGGAGCAAACCGACGTCCTGGACCAGCGCGTTCAGGCGTCCTTCCTGCACCAGTTCGCCGCCGAATGCGACGACGAAGGTCTTGTTTCGGAACGCGTGGATATACGGCGCGACAGAACGCATCCAGTCGACGAACTGGGCGTGGGGATTCGGCGCTTCGGGTTCGGGCGGAATCGGTTGCGACGGGGTCGTGAGGTCGGTTTGGGAATTCATGCCGGGATTATAATGTGACGCTATGCCGAATGTTTCTCGACCCTCACGTCCCGATCAGGCGGACAAGTCCAAGTCTGCGGATAAATCCCTTGATGCTCAAGAGCAGTTGCGACAACTGCGTGAAAACCTGCGACGCGAATCGCGGGAAGGCAGCGGCGCGTCCGCCGAGCCCGAAGGTTTGGGCAAAAAGGAACTGGCCACGCGGCGGTTCGCGGGCGCGCAAGCTGGCGGTGCTAGGATGGTTGAGAAGCCCGCATCAAAACCTGCGTCAAAGCCGGCTTCGAATCCGGTTTCGAAGCCGGTGCCGGCGGCAAAACCCGTGCATCGTCCAGGTGCAGGAGCGCAGGCGGCCGAACACGTTCGTGGTGCGTCACAGACAAGCGCGCAGACGGCGAAAGCAGCGCCCGCATCCGCACCGGATCGCCCGATGCAGCGCGCACCGAGTGCCGATACAACCGTGCCGTCGGGCCATCCGCCGCGCGAACGCAACAGCCAGCCACGTCCGGAAGCGCAGCGAGAGCGCGCACGTCCCAAACGTGAACCCGAACCGTCGACGCAGCGCCCGGACGGCCAACGCGCGTCGCAAGGCCAACCGAAGCGCGCCGCTTCCACCCGCGCCGAACGCGTGCCTGCGCCAAAACAGCAGTACCAAGCACAACGCCCGGGCACGGCCGCGAACATCGGCATAACGCCACCGAAGCACGAAATGCGGCAGGAGCCGCGCGAGACTCGCCCGTCGCGTCCACCCCGCGCGCCACGCCTCGTCACCCCGAACCCGATTCCGCCGATCACCTTCCCCGAAGCGCTGCCTGTGTCCGGCCGCCGTGAGGAAATCGCGCGTGAGATTCAGAACAATCAGGTGGTGATCGTCAGCGGTGAGACCGGCTCCGGCAAAACCACGCAGCTGTCGAAAATCTGCCTCGAACTCGGTCGCGGGCTCGGCGCGGGCGGCAGCGGCCTGATCGGCCACGCAGCCGCGCCGGCGCGGCATCAGCGACGGGCAAGCGGATCGCCGAAGAACTCGGCACGCCGTTCGGCGAAGTCGTCGGCTACAAGGTGCGTTTCACCGACAACCTCGCGCCGGGTGCATCGGTCAAGCTGATGACGGACAGCATCCTGCTGGCTGAAACGACGTAGACCGATCCGCTGCTGTAAGCGTACGACACGATCATCATCGACGAAGCGCACGAACGCAGCCTCAACATCGACTTCCTGCTCGGCTATCTGAAAGAAATCCCGCCGAAACGGCCCGACCTGAAGCTGATCGTCACGTCCGTGACCATCGATGCGGAACGCTTCGCGCACCATTTCGGCAGCGACGAGCGGCCCGCGCCGGTGATCGAAGTGAGCGGGCGGCTGTATCCGGTGGAAGTGCGCTATCGGCCGATCGAGGAAGAAAGCGTGGCAGTCAAGAACGCACAGGGAACCGCGCCGCAGCGCGACGATCGCAAAGCCGACCGCGATCTGATGGGAGCCATCGTCGATGCCGCCGACGAACTCTGCCGCGAAGGCCCCGGCGACGTGCTCGTGTTCCTGCGCGGCGAGCGCGAAATCCGCGATGCCGCAGAAGCCTTGCGCAAACATCATCCGCCGCATACGGAAATTCTGCCGCTGTTCGCGCCTCTCTCGGCGCAGGAATAGGAGCGCGTGTTCAAGCCGTCGAACGCGCGGCGCATCGTGCTGGCGACCAACGTCGCTGAAACCTCGCTGACGGCGCCGGGCATCCGCTATTTGGTCGATGCGGGCACCGCGCGCGTGAAGTGCTATTCGTATCGCAACAAGGTCGAGCAGTTGCAGATCGAACCGGTGTCGCAAGTCGCCGCGAATCAGCGCGCCGGCCGCTGCGACCGCGTCGCCGACGGCATCTGCATCCGTCTCTACGACGAAGCCGATTTCCAGACGCGCCCGCGCTTCACCGATCCGGAAATCCTGCGCTCGTCGGGCGGTGGTCATCCTGCGCATGAAGTCACTGTATCTGACGGCGATCGAAACCTTTCCGTTCATCGAGCCGCCGCCGGGCCGCACGACTGCGGACGGCTATCAACTGCTGAACGAACTCGGCGCCGTCGATGACGACAACGCGCTCACGCCGCTCGGCCGCGAACTCGCGCGCCTGCCGCTCGATCGGCGCGTGGGCCGCATGATTCTCGCCGCGCGCGATCATCACGCGCTGAAGGAAGTGCTGATCATCGCCTCGGCCTTGTCGGTGCAGGATCCGCGCGACCGGCCGATCGAGGCGCAGTAGCAGGCGGATCAGGCGCATCGGCAATTCGTCGACGAGCGTTCCGAGTTTCTGCAATGGACGCGCATCTGGAAGTGGTTCGAGAAGCCGTCGCGCACAAGAAGTCGAATCGCCAGTTGACGGACGCGTGCCGCGCCAACTTCCTGTCGCACCTGCGTCTGAGCGAATGGCGCGATGTGCATTCACAATTGCTGACGGTCGTGCGCGAACACGAATGGCGCATCAACGAGTCCGATGCAACCTTCGAGCAGGTGCATCTGTCGCTGCTGACGAGCCTGCTCGGCAACGGCGGTCTCAAGGCCGACGACGAGCCGCTTGTATGTGCGCACCATTACCAAGATAGAGCCGGAGTGGCTCGAAACGGTCGGCGCGTATCTGCTGAAGAAATCGATGTCGGACGCGCACTGGGAGAAGAAGGCCGTGCAGGTCGTCGCCTATGAGCGCCGCCACGCTGTACGGCCTGACGGTCTACGCACGCCGCCGCGTGAGTTTCGGCAAGCAAGACTCGAAATACCCGCGTTGTTCATCCGCGGCGCGCTGGTCGAGGGCGAATTCGACACGCGCCTGCCGTTCTTCGCGCACAACCGCAAGCTGGTCGCGGAAATCGAGCAACTGGAGCACAAGTCGCCGGCAAGACGTGCTGGTCGATGACGACCTCATCTACGGCTTCTACGATGCGCTGATTTCCGAAGGCATGTGGACGGGCGCGGTGTTCGAGCGCTAGTATCGCGACGAGCAGAAGAGCAACGACAAACTGCTGTTCTTATCGGACGACCTGATGCGCCACGAAGCCGCCGGCGTCACGACCGACCTGTTCCCGAAGCGCATGACGATGTCGGGCATCGAGATGTCGCTCGCGTACCACTTCGAACCAGGCGCGCCGCGCGATGGCATCACGTTGCAGGTGCCGCTCTACGGCCTGAATCAGATCGATGCGCGCCGCGTCGACTGGCTTGTGCCTGGCATGATCAAGGAAAAACGCAACTGCTGCTGAAATCGCTGCCGCAGAAGCTACGCCGTCACGTCGTGCCGCTGCCGGAGTTCGCAGCGGGTTTCGCCGAACGTCATGGGGGGCCGAAGTTCGGTGCGGGCGCGCTGGTCGATTCGCTTATCGCCGATATCCGCGAGCAGACGCAGATCGCCGTGAATCGGCGGACAGGCGCAGCAGCAGTTCCAGAAGCTGACCGCGATCGCAGCTTTCGACGCGCTCTCCGGCGACGCCGACGCGCCTTCGCCCGCGCAACAGCCAACCGGCGAAGGCACCGCGCTATACGAAAACCTCACAACTTGGAATTTCGGCAAGCTGCCCGAGTTGCTCGAAATTCGCCATCGCGGACAGACGCTGTTCGGCTATCCGGCGCTGGTCGACCGGATCACGCATTGCGATGTCGAAGTCTTCGATGCGCCCGAGGAAGCGGCGCGCATCCATCGCGCGGGCTTGCGGCGGCTGTTCGCGTTGCAATTGCGCGAGCCGATCCGCTATCTGGAAAAGAATCTGCCGGGCCTGCGCGAAATGTCGATGCAGTTCCATGGCGCTCGGCACGGCGGATGAGTTGCGCGATCAGATCGTCGAGACGGCGCTGGATCGCGCGTGTCTGCAAGACCTGCTGCCGGACGACGACGCCAGCTTCCACGCCCGACGCGATGCCGCGAAAGGGCGGCCTGACGCTGCTCGCGAACGAGATCGCGCGGCTGGTCGGCGCGATCCTCGCGGAATACGCCGCGCTCGCGAAAAAGCTCGCGCAGGCGAAGTCGTTCGCGCAGGCCTATGCGGACATGCAGGCGCAACTGAACGCGCTGATCGGCAAGCGCTTCGTGATCGATACGCCGTATGCGCAACTGGCGCATTTCCCGCGCTATCTGAAGGGCATCGGCTTGCAGATCGACAAGCTCAAGGCCGATCCGTCGCGCGATGCGCGCCTCGCCGCCGACATGCTGCTGCTCGCGCAGCACTATCAGCGCGCGACGACGCAGAGCGGCGGCGTCGCGGATGCGCGGCTCGCGGAATATCGCTGGCTGCTGGAGGAGTTGCGCGTGTCGCTGTACGCGCAGGAATTGCGCACGCCGATTCCGGTGTCCGTCAAGCGTCTCCACAAAGTCTGGGAATCGATGCAACGCTGACGAATCCTGCTCACAGCCGCGTCTCGAATCCGGAATTTCTTGCGCCGATTCAAGCAATTGCGCAAAAAGAGGCGCGGCGGCAACGCGAGGACGAACGCAAACGTTCTATAATGACGCTCACCCTCCGATCCAATTTTTTCATGCGCACTAATTTCCTTTCCGGCCGCGTCCGCGCGATCGTCGCCGGCGTGGCACTCGTCGCCTCCGCCGCCTTCGCCAACAACGTCATCGTGCTCAACTCGGCCGAGGCCACGCTGAGCCTGATCGACGAAAACACGCATCAGGTCGTCGGCACCGTGCCGACCGGCAAAGAGCCGCATCATCTGATGCCCACGCCCGACAACTCCTCGCTGATCGTCGCGAATTCGGTGTCGAACAACCTCATGTTCGTCGATCCGAAAACCGGCGCGTTCCAGCGCTGGGTGCAGGACATCGAAGATCCGTATCAGATCGGCTTTTCGCCGGATCGCAAGTGGTTCGTGTCGACGGGCCTGCGTCTGGACCGGCTCGACATCTACGGCTACGACGGCAAGAACCTGACGCTCGCCAAGCGCCTGCCGCTGGGCAAGATGCCGAGCCATATCGCCTATAGCAACGACAGCAGGACCGTGTTCATCTCGCTGCAGGTTTCGGGCGAGATCGCCGCCATCGACCTGCCGACGCAAACCGTCAAGTGGAAGATGAAAGTCGGCGAAGTGCTGGCGGGCGTGTGGATGACGCCAGGCGACAAGTACCTGCTGGTCGGCATGACCGGCGCGGATTACGTCGCGGTGGTGGACTGGCGCAACCAGAAGATCGTCAAGACCATTCCGACGGGAAAGGGCGCGCATAACTTCCGTTCGATGGTGGACGGCAAGCATGTGCTGGTGTCGAATCGCGTGGCGAATACTATTAGCATCATCGATGAAGACTCGCTCACGAATGTCGGCAATATCACCGGCCTCCTGCCGGGGCCGGACGACATGGAACTTTCTGCCGACAAGAAGTATCTGTGGGTTACGTTCCGCTTCGCGAAGCACGTCGGCGTGATCGACCTTGCGGATCGTAAGCTGATTCAGACCATCAAGGTCGGCCGCTCGCCGCACGGCATCTACTTTTTCAACCGCGCACCGGTGACAGCGCCGAACGGAGCGTAACAGGGGCACGGGACGCGCGGCGCAGTCACGCGTCCTGTACTACGATTGAGGTTGATCCTCGACTTTGCCCGAGCAACACGCACGGAACACCATGTTTCATTCGATTCTCTCGTCCCTCGACAGCTTCGTCTCCGCCATTCAGACGATGCTCTACGTCGACGTGGTTCAGCCGCTGCTGTTCAAGATCGGTATGATGGACTACGACGAAGATACGTACGACGCGCTCTACTGGGCTATCGTCGGCGTCCTTGAAGTGCTCGCAATATACGCGATCCTGCGGCCGCTCGAAGCCTTCCGTCCCGCGGAGAAGTGGCAGAACCGCAAGGGCGTGCGTGTCGATGTGCTGTACACGTGGATCGTCAAGCTCGGCATTCTCAATCTGTTCTTCTTCTTCACGTTCCAGCCGCTGTTCGATTCGCTACAAAGCTGGCTGCGTGTCAACGCTGTGCCAAGCCTCGATCCCGACAACCTGTGGCCCGGTGTGACCACGCTGCCCATCGTCACCTTCGTCATCTATCTGCTGGTGCTGGATATGGCGGGCTACTGGTATCACCGGCTAGAGCATCGCTTCGGCATCTGGTGGGAGCTGCACGCGGTGCATCACAGCCAGCAGAAAATGTCGTTGTGGTCGGACGACCGCAACCATCTGTTCGACGACGTGCTGCAGGCGAGTTTCTTCGCGTGCATCGCGGTGGTGATCGGCGTGGAGCCGTCGCAGTTCGTGGTGCTCGTGGCCATCACCAATCTCATGCAGAGCGTGCAGCACGCGAATATCCGCATGCATTTCGGCTGGTTCGGTGAGCGTGTGTTCGTGAGTCCGGCGTTTCATCGGCGTCATCACGCGATCGGCTACGGGCACGAAGGCACCGCTTACGGTTGCAACTTCGGCGTGCTGTTTTCGTTCTGGGACATTCTGTTCCGCTCGGCCTCGTTCGACCGCACGGTCGAGCCGACCGGCATCCGCGACCAGCTCGGCGCGCCGGACGTCGCGCCCGTGCATTACGGCGATGGTTTCTTCGAGCAGCACTGGCTCGCGTTCAAGCGCATCGCCGTGCGCATCGCGACACGACGCGCCACCGCCGCGCCCGGCGACAATGGTCCCGCCACGGTCTGAACGTCCGCCCGCATTCGCTTCCAGCGCCCGTTCGCGGCGCTGGTTTATCCTGTCGTTTCCTCCTTTCGAGTCGAATCACGCATGAGTGATCTGTTGCGTTCGTTCGTGCGCGCGCTGGCGAACGTGTTCCATCCGCGCATGCTCTGGCTCACGCTGATGCCGTTCGCCGCCGCGACCATCGTATGGGGCGCGCTGCTGTGGTTCTTCTGGCAGACGCTCACGGGCGCCGCCAATAGCTGGCTGAACGGCTGGGCGCTCACCTCGACCATGTACCGCATGTTCGACGCGGTCGGCTTCTCGCCGCTGCACGCGGTGATCGCGCGGTTCCTGATCGTGATCGTGACGATTCCGCTGATCGTCGTGACCGTGCTGCTGCTGATCGCGACGCTCTCCATGCCCGGCGTCATCGCCTTGCTCACGCGCAAGCCGCGCGGACATTACGCGTCGCTGGAAGAGCGGCGCGGCGGTTCGTGGTACGGCAGCCTCGGCTATTCGGTAACCACGACAATCGTCTGCCTCATGCTGCTCGTGGTCACGTTGCCCTTGTGGCTGATCCCGCCGTTCTTCGCGCTAATTCCTCCGCCTCTGTGGGGTTGGCTCACGTATCGCGTGATGGTGTATACGACGCGCTCGCCGTGCACGCTAGCCCCGAGGAGCGTCAGCGAATCGCGCTGGTCGCTGCTCGCCATCGGCATCATCAGCGGCCTGCTCAGTTCGGTCCCGACCATGCTGTGAGCCTGGATCTGGCTTCTGCCGTTGTTCCCGGTCGTCGCGGCCGCGACGATCTGGGCGTATGCGTTCATTCTGGTGTTCTCCGCACTGTTTTTCGCGCATTACTGTCTGCATGCGCTGGAGCGGTTGCGTGCGAGCGAGCCGCAGTTTCCGGCGATCACCGTCGAAGCACGGGAAGTCTCACTGAAAGATTAAAGGGGCACGCATGGGCATTGGCGTCATCATCGGCGACCAGATTCTGTCGGGGCGTCGCACGGACAAGCATCTGCCGAAAGTCATCGAACTCTTGAGTGCGCGCGGTCTGTCGCTCGACTGGGCCGAGTACGTCGACGACGATCCGGCGCGCATCACCGCGACGCTGGCGCGCACGTTCGCGTCGGGCGATATCGATTTTCCACGGGCGGCATTGGCGCGACGCCGGACGATCACACGCGGCAATGCGCGGCCAAGACGCTCGGCGTGTCGCTGGAGCTGCATCCCAAGGCGGCGGAGCTGATTCGCGAGCGTATCCGCGATACGGCGCAACAGGCGGGCAAGCCGGTCGAGCTGGAATCGCCCGAAAACTTGCACCGGCTGAACATGGGCACGTTTCCGTAAGGCGCGCGCATCATCCCGAACAGTTACAACAAGATTCTGGGCTTTTCCGTCGGCGATCATCACTTCGTGCCGGGCTTTCCGGTGATGGCGTGGCCGATGATCGAGTGGGTGCTCGACAACCAGTACGCGCATCTGCATCACGCGACGCCGCACATCGAGCGTTCGCTGCTGTGTTCGGGTTGCCGAGATCGCGCATCACGCCGCTGATGGTGCAAATCGAACGCGATTTCGAAGGCGTGGGGGCGTTCAGTCTGCCAAGCGGCGGCGATTCGGCGCGCGGGACGCTGTATGCGCGCTAGCATATCGATCTCGGTGTGAAGGGCGATCCGGAGCAGGCGAACGCCGCATTCGAGGTGCTGCGCCAGGGCGTGCTCGAACTGGGCGGCGAAGTGGTGGATGTGCCGGCGAAGGAAACGAAGTGATCATGCTGCAAGTGATCGCGACGACGGTCGCGGATGCGCGTGCCGCCGAGCGGGGCAGCGCGAACCAGCTGGAGCTGATCACGGCGATGGGCGAGGGCGGACTGACACTGAGCATCGGATTGATCGAAGCGGTGACCGAGGCGGTCGGCATTCCGGTGAACGTGATCGTGCGGCCGCACAGCCGGTTTTTCGTCTACGATGCCGACGACTATGCGGTGATGCTGCGCGACGTCCGTGCAATAGCGAAGACGCGCGCGAATGCGATCGTGATCGGCATGTTGAACGCCGACGGCGACATCGACACCGGCGGCCTCGCCCGCGCGATCGACGCCGCCGATGGCAAGCCACTCACGTTCCATCGCGCATTCGACGAGGCGCGCGACTTGAGCGCGGCGTTCGATACGCTGTTGCGCTTCGACGCCGTGACCAATGTGCTGACGTCGGGCGGAAAGCCTTCGGTGCTGGAAGCCGAGGCGGTGATCGGGAAACTCGTCGAGCGCTCAGATGGCGCGCGCTGCACGGTGCTGGCGGGCGCGTGCCTCACGATCGATGCCATCGCGCAATTCGTCGTGGTGACCGGTGTGCGCGCGGTGCATTTCGGCTCGGCCTTGCGTATCGACGGTAAAGGGCTCGCGCCGGTCGACAAGGCGCGGGTCAGGCGTGCGCGAGCGGCTCACCCACGGCAAGTCACGAAAACACCATCCCGATACCGTTTTCCGATGCCCTTGGGCGTCCTTATCCCCTTCGAATCCTTCTAGCAGGTCATAAGCCTGTTCGAAGCCATCTTTCTGCGCGACCACTGCCGCGAGCTTCGAGCGCGCGGCGCTGCGGCACAGAAAAAGAACCGGCGTATCCGGGGTGGCAACTTGTCGTATTTGTTGGATAAACTCGTCGTTCGGCACGGAGCCGGGGTAGCGGATCCACTCGACATGCGCGTACTGCGCCTGGTCAATGGCAGGACGCCCCACCCAGTCCAGTTCCGCACGGGTGCGCACGTCGATCAGGCGCACGCGCGGGTCGAGTTGCAGCAATTCGAAGGCTTCCGCGGGAGCAAATGCGCCCGCGTAGGTCAGAGAGTTCTGGGCGGCGCGGTCGGCGGCCTGCTTGTAGAGTTGTTCGAGCGAGCTCATGGCGCGGTAGTCTCCGTGAAAAGCGCAAGCGACTATTCTAGCTTGGCGGTTGCCGGAGACTTTCGGAAACAGGGTGCGTGCAATGTTGGTGCATAGACAAGTTAATGCACGAAAACTATGCGTGTCTCGAGCGGACCAATGGGGCGCGCACCTATACACCTATAAATAGTACATTCCGATCGGGCAGCGAATCGTCAGCCGTCTTGCAGCACGAAGTCGTTTCACTCAAAATGCGCGCTGCTTCAATTGCTTAGGCGCGATGTTGGTGCGCTTGGCACGGAAGATGCTTTTTGATCCTCGATTGGTGTAGGTGGTCGAATTGGTCGAGGTGGCAAAGCGATTCGCCGACTTTTGTTAATCAGGAGATAGGTAATGAGTAAAACCGTGGCCGACGTCATGCAACTCGTCAAGGACAAGGACGTCAAGTTCGTCGATTTCCGTTTCACCGACACGCGCGGTAAAGAACAACACGTTTCCGTGCCGGTATCGGCATTCCATGAAGACAAATTTGAAAGCGGCCACGCTTTCGACGGTTCGTCCATTGCCGGCTGGAAGGGCATCGAAGCGTCGGACATGCTGCTGATCCCGGACCCGGACACCGCGTTCATCGACCCGTTCTATGAAGAGTCGACCGTCGTGCTGACCTGCGACGTGGTTGAGCCGGCCGACGGCAAGGGCTACGAGCCCGACCCGCGTTCGCTCGCCAAGCGCGCGGAAGCCTATCTGAAGAGCTCGGGCCTGGGCGATACCGCCTACTTCGGTCCGGAGCCGGAATTCTTCATTTTCGATTCGGTGCAGTGGAAGACGGACCAGTCGGGCTGCTTCGTGAAGATCGGTTCGGAAGAAGCGCCGTGGTCGTCGGAGAAGGAATTCGAAGGCGGCAACACGGGTCACCGTCCGGGCACCAAGGGTGGTTACTTCCCGGTCGCGCCGGTCGACACGTTCCAGGACATGCGTTCGGAAATGTGTCTGCTGCTCGAACAGATCGGTATTCCGGTCGAAGTGCATCACCACGAAGTCGCGGGCCAGGGCCAGAACGAAATCGGCACCAAGTTCTCGACGCTGGTTCAGCGTGCGGACTGGCTGCAGCAGACCAAATACATCGTCCATAACGTGGCGCACACGTACGGCAAGACGGCGACCTTCATGCCGAAGCCGGTCGTCGGCGACAACGGTTCGGGCATGCACGTCCACCAGTCGATCTGGAAGGACGGCACCAACCTGTTCGCAGGCAACGGCTATGCCGGTCTGTCGGAATTCGCGCTGTTCTACATCGGCGGCATCATCAAGCATGCGCGCGCGCTGAACGCGCTCACGAACCCGGGTACGAACTCGTACAAGCGTCTCGTGCCGCACTTCGAAGCGCCGGTGAAGCTGGCTTACTCGGCTCGCAACCGTTCGGCATCGATCCGTATTCCGCATGTGAGCAACCCGAAGGGCCGCCGTATCGAAACGCGCTTCCCGGATCCGCTCGCGAATCCGTACCTGTGCTTCTCCGCGCTAATGATGGCGGGTTTGGACGGCGTGCAGAACAAGATTCATCCGGGCGAAGCCGCGGACAAGAATCTGTACGATCTGCCGCCGGAAGAAGACGCGAAGATCCCGACCGTGTGCGCGGGCCTCGATCAGGCACTCGACGCGCTGGACGGCGATCGCGAGTTCCTGACGCGCGGCGGCGTGTTCACGGACTCGATGATCGATGCGTACATCGAACTGAAGACGAACGAACTGCAGCGCTATCGCATGGCGGTGCATCCGGTCGAATTCGAGATGTACTACTCGCTGTAAGCAGCAGACCACGCATGCACGTCGCGCGTCTCGTCGATGGAAGTCGGATCGGGCGCGCAATGTATGTGTCGCGATTAAAAAAGGGACGGCGCGCCGTCCCTTTTTTAATCGCCGTTTCGACGCCGTATGTGTCATGAATCAGGAAGAAGATCGGTTCGACGAACGACCTCACTGATTGCCGATGGTGCTAAAGAATCTCATCAAAGCGCGCCATGGCCATGCCAATTCGCTTTCCGACGACACGCAACTCGCCAGGACCGGTTTGCTGCCGGGACTCGAAGCGCTGCCCACGGTGGTGCTCGTCTTCAACATGCGCAACCTGAAGATCGCCTACGCGAATCCTTCGGCGGAGCAGATGCTGGAGATGTCGCGCAAGCAGTTGACGCAGATCAACTGGCCCGAACTTTTCGCCAATTCGGATGAACTGGCGACGACCATCGCATCGATCGCGGAGAACCGCTTCAATGCCACGCGGCTCGACGCCGGGCTCGAGCGGCCCGGACGGGAGCCTGTGCATGTGTATGCGATCGTCAGCTATCTGGAAGCGGCCGACCGAATACGTGCTGCTCGAACTCTTCGAGAACGAGCGTTACCTGCGCTCCGATCGCGAGGAGCGTATTCACGATCTGACGGCGGTCAACAAGCAGTTGATCCGCAATCTCGCGCACGAAATCAAGAATCCGCTGGGCGGCATTCGCGGGGCGGCGCAGTTGCTCGAATTCGAACTCAACGCACGCGAACACGACGAATTGTGCGAATACACGCAGGTCATCATCAAGGAATCGGACCGGCTGCAGACGCTGGTCGATCGCTTGCTGGAACCGCACCGGCATCTGCATATCGTGGGCGACGTGAATATCTACGAAGTCTGCGAGCGGGTGCGCGCCGTGATTCTCGCGGAGTTTCCGCGCGGCCTCACCATCGAGCGCGATTACGACGTCAGCGTGCCCGACCTGCGCGGCGACAAGGAGCAGTTGATCCAGGCGCTGCTCAACATCGTGCGCAACGCGGCCGAAGCGCTCAAGGAGCTTATCTGGCAAGGCGATGCGAAGATCGAACTGTGCACGCGGATCGCGCGTAAGGTGACGATCGGCAAGAAGCTGCACAAACTGGCATTGGACTTGCATATCACTGACAACGGTCCGGGGATTCCCAGTGAAATCCGCGACCGGATTTTCTTCCCGCTGGTGTCGGGGCGGGAAGACGGCAGCGGGCTGGGTCTCACGCTCGCGCAATCTTTCGTACATCAGCACTATGGATTGATCGAAGTGGAAAGCCGGCCGGGCTGCACCGAGTTCGCGATTTTGCTGCCGTTTGGTGGCTAACGAAGAAGCTGACGAGGTAGCTGAAGGCGTCGTGACCGAGGACACGACGCCGCCGGGCTGACGGCAAACCTTCACAGGCCGCAATGGACCGACATTCCGAGCAGTGCGCAATATGCCTTGACGTCTGACCGTTTCGACGGGTTCACACCGATCACACGAAGACATCTCGCCGAACGATATGAAGCCGATCTGGATAGTAGACGACGACCAATCCATCCGATGGGTGCTCGAAAAGGCTCTCGCACGAGAGAACTTCAGCACACGCAGTTTTTCCGGCGTCCGCGATGCGCTCGCCGCGCTCGAGCAGGAAAGCCCGCAAGTGCTGGTGTCGGACATCCGCATGCCGGGCGGGTCCGGGCTCGAATTGCTGCAAACCGTACGCGACCGCTTGCCCGGGCTGTCCGTCATCATCATGACAGCGTTCTCGGATCTCGATAGCGCGGTGGCCGCGTTTCAGGGCGGCGCATTCGAATATTTCGCCAAGCCGTTCGATGTCGATAAAGCCGTCGAACTGATCTGCCGCGCCGTCGACGAAAGCATGCGCGGGGAAGCGGCCTACGACGAACGCGTCACCGAAACGCCGGAGATGCTCGGTCAGGCGCCTGCGATGCAGGACATGTTTCGCAGCATCGGCCGCCTGTCGCATTCGGCGGCGACCGTGCTCATCACGGGCGAATCAGGCACCGGAAAGGAGCTTGTCGTACGCGCCTTGCACCGACATAGCCCACGCGCAAACGGACCGTTCATCGCGCTGAACACGGCGGCGATTCCGAAAGACCTGTTGGAATCCGAACTATTCGGACATGAGCGCGGGGCGTTCACGGGCGCGCAGTCGATGCGTCAGGGCCGCTTCGAGCAGGCCGAGAACGGCACGCTGTTCCTCGATGAAATCGGCGACATGCCGTTCGACTTGCAGACGTGCCTGCTGCGCGTGCTGTCGGATGGGCAGTTCTATCGCGTCGGCGGTCACAATCCGCTAAAGGTGAACGTGCGCGTGATCGCGGCGACGCATCAGAATCTGGAGTCGCGCGTGCGGCAGGGCTTGTTCCGCGAGGACTTGTATCACCGGCCTGAATCTAATTCGCCTGCGCTTGCCGGCCTTGCGCAAACGTAGCGAGGATATTCCGCTGCTGGCGCGGCACTTCCTGCAAAAGAGCGCGCGCGATCTCGGCGTGGAGCCGAAGCGCGTGTCCGACGAGGCGCTCGCTTATCTCGCGTCGTTGCCATTTCCCGGCAACGTGCGGCAACTCGAAAACCTCTGCAACTGGCTGACCGTGATGGCGCCTGCGCAAGTGATCGAGCAGAAGGACCTGCCGCCCGATCTCACCCCGCGTCAGGACCATATGGCCGAGAGTCTGGCCGTATCGACCGGTGGCGCGGTGGTAGCCACACCCGCGTTGCAGAATGGTGCGGCGGTTGCATCGGCGTCTTTGGCTGGCGCGCCCGCGGGCTTGCCGGCAAGCGTGTGGGAGAACGGTTTGTGCACGGAAGTCGCGCGTTTGCTGCGCGAGAACTCCGCCGACGTGATGGATGAACTCGCACGCCGTTTCGAGGCCGCGGTGATTCGCGAAGCGCTCGATTTCACCCGAGGCCGCAAGGTGGAGGCAGTGGAGCGGCTGGGCATCGGGCGCAATACGATCACGCGCAAGATTCAGGAACTGCATCTCGACACGTGAGCGTCTCGCGGGGTGGGGATCAGCCGAGATCGAGCGTCGCGATGACCGGCGTGTGATCGGACGGCTGATCCCATTTGCGCGGCGTCTTATCCACTTCGCACTTGCTACACTGCGCCGTGAGTTCCGCCGACAGCAGAATGTGATCGATGCGCAGGCCCGCATTGTGGCGGAACGCCATCATTCGATAATCCCACCACGTAAAGAGTTTTTCCGGCTGCTCGAACTTGCGGAAAGCGTCGGTCAGGCCGAGCGCTTCGAGTTGCTGGAAATGCGCGCGCTCTTCGGGCGACACCAGATTCTGTCCTTTCCAGGCCTTGGGGTCGTGCACGTCGCGATCTTCTGGCGCGATGTTGTAATCGCCCAGTAGCGCGAGCTTAGGGTGACGCGTCATGTCCTCGAGCAGCCATTCGCGCAGCGCATCCAGCCAGCGCATTTTGTATTCGAACTTCTCGGTGCCGGGAGCCTGCCCGTTCGGGAAATAGGCCGAGACGATACGCACGCCGTCGATCGTCGCGGCGATCACGCGCTGCTGCAAGTCCTCGAAGCCCGGGATGTTGCGCACGACGCTGATCTCATCCACTTCGTAATCGGCGGCAGTGCGCACGAGGATGCCGACGCCGTTGTACGTCTTCTGGCCCGCGAACCAGCTTTTATAGCCGGCGGCTTCGAGTTCGGAGTGCGGGAATTTTTCGTCAGGCATTTTCAGCTCTTGCAGGCAGAGGACGTCGACCTGCGATTGCGTGAGCCAATCGATGACGTGCTGCTGACGGACTTTGAGAGAGTTGACGTTCCAGGTGGCGATTTTCATGGCGATTCGATCGAATTCGGGATGCGCGGCGAATGAAGGCTCGATTTTAGCGGAGCGGTGCGCGGGGCTCGTAACTTCCCACAGGTTGATCCTCATTAACCGACATGATCCGCGAAGAGTCCATCGCGCAAGGTGATTCGATATCTTCGTAATCCAAACAAAAGTGAGAAACACGATCCAAAATTCCTGAAATCGCACGCTTCCCCGACTGGCGCGCTTTGCCCGAACACACTACCATGTCCCGATGGACACCTCACTCGATCGATCTTCAGCCGATCCTTACTGGCGAGCGCGTGGAACTTCGCCCGCTGCAACGTGACGACGCGCCAGCGCTGCTTGACGCCGCCGACGGCGAACTCTGGAATCTACGCTGACGGTGGTGCCCGGCCCGGACACCGTGCAGCGATACATCGACACCGCACTCGCCGGGCGCGATGCCGGCACGGTCATGCCGTTCGTCATCGTCGATCGGAACAGCGGGCGGCCGGTCGGCAGCACGCGGTTCTGGAAGGTCGATCGCGTGAACCGCAAGCAGGAGATCGGCCATACGTGGCTGTCCGCGTCGATGCAGTGCTCGGGCATCAATACGGAAGCGAAGTATCTGCTGCTCACGCATGCGTTCGAGGTCATGCAGTGCGTGCGCGTGCAATTCACCACCGACGAGCTCAACTAAAAGTCGCGCGCCGCGATTCTGCGCATCGGCGCGAAGCAAGAGGGCATCGTGCGGCACGAGCGCATCATGCCCGACGGTCGCAAGCGCAACTCGGTGCGCTTTTCGATCATCGACGACGAATGGCCTGAGGTGAAGGCAATGCTCGAAGGCAGCCCACGCATCGCTGACCACGCGGCTACGCGGCTTTTCTGACTCGATACAATCGAAACCAGATCAAGCCGAAAGGTTCACCCATGGATCTCATCATTCGCCGCGCGGCGCTGGCGCACGCGCCGGGACTGGTCGATATCGGCATCGAGAACGGGCGCATCGGTGCCATCGAGCTGCATCTGAACGCCCGTGCGCACGAGGAAATCGCCGCACGGTTTGCTCGTCACCGCGCCTTTCATCGATGCGCACTTCCACATGGACGCCACGCTGTCCTACGGTCTGCCGCGCGTGAACCAGTCGGGCACGCTGCTGGAAGGCATCGTGCTTTGGGGCGAACTCAAGCCGGAACTGACACAGCAAGCGCTCGTCGAACGCGCGATGCATTATTGCGACTGGGCCGTCGCGCGCAGGCTACTCGCGATTCGCCCGCACGTCGATGTCTGCGACGAACGGCTGCTCGCCGTCGAAGCATTGCTCGAAGTGAAGCGCCGCGTGAAGCCGCCGTATCTCGACATGCAGCTCGTCGCGTTTCCGCAGGATGGCGTGTTGCGCAGCGCGGGCGCGTTCGACAACCTCAAGCGCGCGATCGGCATGGGTGTCGATGTCGTCGTCGGCATTCCACATTTCGAGCGCACCATGGCGGACGGCGCGGCATTGGTAAAATTGCTGTGCGAATTCGCGGCGGAAAAGAGTCTGCACGTGGACATGCATTGCGACGAATCGGACGATCCGATGTCGCGTCACATCGAAACACTCGCTGCGGAAACGCACCGGCTCGGCATGCAGGGACGCGTGACCGGCTCGCATCTCACGTCGATGCATTCCATGGACAACTACTACGTCGGCAAGCTGATTTCACTGATGCGCGATTCCGGCGTAGCAGCGATCGCTAATCCGCTCATCAACATCACGCTGCAAGGACGCTCGGACACGTATCCGAAGCGGCGCGGCATGACGCGCATGCCCGAACTGATGGCGGCGGGCATCGACGTTGCCTTCGGCCACGATTGCGTGATGGACCGACCCATGGTACAGCCTCGGTTCCGGCGACATGCTGGAAGTCGCGTACATGGGTCTGCACGTCGCGCAAATGACCAGCGTCGATGCGATGCCCGCATGCTTCGGATGACGACGAAGCCCGCGAAGATTCTCGGGCTGGAAGGCTACGGCATCGAAGTGGGTTGCCACGCCGATTGCGTGATCTTCGACGCACGCGATCCCATCGAGGCGATTCGTCTGCGCGCGGTGCGCACGGCGGTCATCCGGCGCGGCAAGGTGATCAGCCGCAGTCCGGCGGTGCGGGCAGCATTGTCGCTGGAAGGGCGCCCGGCGGAAGTGAACTTTCGTATCGAGCGATAAAAAAACGCCGGCTCGAAAGCCGGCGTTTTTTCATGAAAGCGGCGAATGCTCAGTGCGCCGCCTATCCCGACATGCCGTTATGACGTAGCAGCGCTTCGATATCCGGCTCGCGGCCGCGGAACGCCTTAAAGGAATCCATCGCCGGGCGGCTGCCGCCCACCTCCAGAATCTCGCGGCGGTAGCGCATGCCCGTTTTCGCGTTCAGCACCGAGCCGTTGGCGGCCTTGGCGGCTTCCTCGAAGGCGGTGTAGGCATCGGCGGACAGCACTTCAGCCCACTTGTAGCTGTAATAACCCGCCGCATATCCGCCCGCGAAAATATGGCTGAAAGTGTTCGGCCAGCGGGAGAACGACACCTGCGGGATCACGTGGAATTTCTCGTTGATTTCACGCGCGAGGTCGTTCACGTTCTGCGTCGGGCTTGACGGATCGTAGGATGTATGGAGCACGATGTCGAACATCGAAAAGACGATCTGGCGCAGCGTGCCGAGACCGCTCTGGAAGTTCTTCGCGGCGAGCATCTTGTCGAACAGTTCGCGCGGCAGCGGCTTGCCGGTCTCGACATGCGCGGACATGTCCGTGAGCACATCCCACTCCCAGCAGAAATTCTCCATGAACTGCGACGGCAATTCGACCGCATCCCATTCCACGCCGTTGATGCCCGACACGCCGAGTTCGTCGATGCGTGTGAGCATGTGATGCAGCCCGTGCCCGAATTCGTGGAACAGCGTGATCATTTCATCGTGCGTGAAGCAGGCGGGCTTGCCGCCGACCGGCGCCGAGAAGTTGCAGGTGAGATAGGCGACCGGCGTCTGCACGCCGCCTTGCGCGCGCTTGTGACGCGAACGGGCGTCGTCCATCCACGCGCCGCCGCGCTTGCCTTCGCGCGCGTAAAGATCGAGATAGAACTGCGCGACCAGCGTTCCGTCCTTGTTTTCGACGCGGAAGAAACGCACTTCGGGATTCCACACGGCGGCTTCGTCGCGGCGGATCGACACGTTGAAAAGCGTCTCTGTGACCTTGAACAGGCCTTTCAGCACGGCTTCCTGCGGGAAGTACTGCTTCACTTCGTTCTCGGAGAACGAATAACGCTTCTGACGTAGCTTTTCCGCCGCATAGGCGATGTCCCACGGTTGCAGCTCGGGCATGCCGAGTTCCGTCGCGGCGAACGCGCGCAACTCCATCCAGTCGTTTTCGCCGTAGGAACGCGCGTGCGTGGCCAGGTCTTCGAGGAACGCGATGACTTGCGTGGGAGACTCCGCCATCTTCGGTGCGAGCGAAACTTCCGCGAAGTTCTGATAGCCGAGCGTCTGCGCTTCTTCACGACGCAGCTTGAGCGTCTCGACGACGTTCGCCGTGTTGTCCCACTCGACCTTGCCACCGCCGTAAGTGGTGCCAAGTTCGGACGCGCGCGTGACATACGCGCGATACATGGCCTCGCGCATCGGGCAATGCTCCGAATACTGCAGCACCGGGAAATACGAAGGGAAATGCAGCGTGAACTTCCAGCCTTCCTTGCCATCGCGCTGGGCGGCTTCGTGCGCGGCTTCGATCACGTCGTCGGGCAGCCCCGCGAGTTCGTTTTGCTGCGTGACTAAGTACGCGTAGGCGTTGGTCGCATCGAGCACGTGATCGGTGAAGGCCTTCGCGAGCGCCGCCTGTTCTTCCTGCAATTGTGCGAATCGCGGCTTGCGGTCTTCGGGCAGCTCCGTGCCCGAGAGGCGAAAGTCGCGCAGTGAGTTTTCGAGGATCTTCTTGCGTTCGGACGAAAGGCCGGCGAATTCCGGACTCGCGGCGATGGCCTTGTACTTTTCGTACAGTGCCAGATTCTGGCCGACGCTCGCGGAGAATTCGGTGACGTGCGGCAGGTTTTCGGCATGCGCGGCGCGCAGTTCGGGAGTGTCGGCGACGGCGTTCAGATGGCCGACCACGCCCCATGCGCGCGACAGCTTTTCCGATTCGAGTTCGACCGTTTCGACGATATCAGCCCAGGTCGTGGGCGTGTCCGGTGCGGCCGCGCGATCGACGGCGGCTTTCGCGGAGGCGAGCAGCACGTCCATTGCGGGCGTCACGTGTTCGGGCTTGATCTCGCCGAAACGCGGCAAGTCGGAGAAATCGAGCAGCGGGTTGGTTGCTGCGGTGGCAGACGTGGCTGCGGTGGTATTGCTCATGGCTCTCCCGTTCTCGTATCGGATGAAGCGCGGGCGGCCGATGACTACGCCGTGCCGGCTATGTTCGCTTGCTCTATCCAAACATTATTGGGCGGCGACGCCAAAATCCAATGGATTGTTTTTAAGGTGACGATTGACGCGCAGAATTTTGCGCTTCTGCGCGTGAAAACAGCGCGATTCGTGCGCATCCGGCACAAAAATCGCGTGTGGCGGCAATCAGCTTCGGGCCGCGCGCTCGGCTGCCTCGATCGTGTTGACGAGCAGCATCGTGATGGTCATCGGGCCGACGCCGCCGGGCACCGGCGTGATGTAGCCGGCCACTTCCTTCACGGCCGCGAAATCGACGTCGCCGCACAGCTTGCCTTCCTCGTTGCGATTCATGCCGACGTCGATCACCGTCGCGCCCGCTTTCACCATGTCGGCGGTGAGGATGTTGCGGCGGCCGGTCGCGGTGACCACCACGTCTGCGTCGCGCGTGTGCTTGCCGATATCGCGCGTCTTGCTATGGCAGATGGTGACCGTCGCGCCCGCTTCGAGCAGTAGCAACGCCATCGGCTTGCCGACGATGTTCGAGCGGCCGATCACCACCGCGTTCGCGCCTTTCAGATCGATGCCGTGCGCCTCGAACATTTTCACGACGCCATAGGGGGTGCACGGGCGGAACAGCGGCTGGCCGGTCATCAGCGCGCCCACGTTGGCGACGTGAAAGCCGTCGACGTCCTTCTCTGGCGCGATCGCCTCGATCACCTTATGGCTGTCGATATGCGTGGGCAGCGGCAGTTGCATGAGGATGCCGTGGATCGCCGGATCGGCGTTGAGCTTCGCGATATGCGCGAGCAGATCGGCTTCGGTCAGCGTGGCGGGGAAGCGGTCCATCACCGAATGCAGGCCGTTGTCCTGGCACGCCTTCACCTTGTTGCGCACGTAGACCTCGCTCGCGGGATTGTCGCCAACCAGCACGACGGCGAGCCCCGACTTGTGCCCACGGGCGGTGAGGGCGGCGGCGCGGGTGGCGACATCGGCGCGGAGAGTCTTGGAAAGGGCGTTGCCGTCGATGAGTTGGGCAGTCATGGCGAGTCGAATCGAGGATGAGCGATGGGGTGAAGCGGTGCGGCAGTCGCCAAGGGAAGCAGGCGGAACGAGATACCGCTGGCCTGGCGCTGCGCGTCGTGTTTTGGCGTTTTTACGCCATCAAGAAGCCTGAAATTATACCGCCCGGAGAAGTCGGGCGTTGGCGATGAGGCGTTTTCGCGCATGCGCGCGCCGCTCCAGACGAACGGCGCGCGACGGAAGGGTTACGACATCAAGGCGTGACGGCAGTCCACGACGCATCCGGATCGAATGATTTGAGCGATGCCGCGGCCGCCGCCAATTTCGGGCCGAGGTTCTTCTCGTAGAGCTGGCCGCTCTGGTCGATCATGAAGGACATCACGTCGGTTTTGCCGTACTTCGCGGGCCAGGCTATCAGCCCGAAGCCTTGCGTCATCTGGCCGCGCTCGATGTAATTCTTCGCGCCGCCATTCGCGTGCGGACTCTGCGCCGTCAAAATGCGGTAGTGATAGCCGTAGTAACCGCCCGATGCCGTCGCCTTGTCGGGCATCGCCGCCGCGAGCGAACCGAGCGGGTTTTCCGGCTCGCCGGGCGCGGTGTCCCAGTAAAGGCCGTCATGCGTGCCGGGCGTGCTGACGAAGCGCGGCGCGCCTTAGTCTTAGTAGTTCATCTGCTTGCGGTAGTCGTTCTGCGCATCGACGTAGGCGAGCGCGACCTGCATCACCGAGCGCTCGTTACGGCCGATGCGACGCGTCAGCACTTCGTCGCGTGCGGCGGGCATGTCGAAGCGCCAGCCTTGCGGACTCTGGACGATCGGAATCGGCAGCGTCCAGCCGCTGTTGCCGACTTCGACATGCACGCGCTGGTGGCCCTTGCGTTCCGTCTCATCCTCGACGATGCGGTGCCCCTGCGCCTACGAGCCGAGGTACTGGTAGATATCCTGTTCGCCGATGTTGTCGGTCGGTACATAGCGGGCATGGTCGCGCCCGAGCACCTTGGACAGCGCGGCTTCGTCGTTGCTGGCGATGGCGTCGGTCAGCGCCTGCGCCGCAGCCTCGGGTGTGGGGTAGGCGGCTTGCGCGTGCGCGAGCGATGCCATGAGCGAAAGCAATGCGGCCGCGATCGCGGCGAGCATCGCGCGTTTCAGAGTGGGGTTGGTGGCTTGCGTATGCGTCATCTTGGGTTCCTGATCGGGCGTGCGCCATGTATTCGGCGCTGAAGGTTGATGGGTGGGTCAACGGCGATGAATTCTACCGCCGCCTCCAAAACCTCCGCTGCCACCGTGGAAGCCGCCACCACCAAAGCCTCCACCCTGCCGCTGCACACCGCCGCCGTTCGCCCCCATGCGATTGCCCTGCTGATTCTGGAACGACTGCTAGCTCGCCTGTCCGCGCTGCACATCCTGCCGGGCGGTCTGGCCATCGCCCGCGCCGCGCAATGCGTTGTCGCGATTCACGTCCTGCGCGCGCTGATTCAGATTGCCGGTGGTGCGCGCATTCTCGCCGCCGCCTGAGCGAATGTTCTGCGCTAGTTGGGCCGCAATCTGGTTCATGTTCTGCCCGGTGCGCTGCTGCAAGGTTTGCGCAGCTTGCGCGCGCTGCTCTTCGCGGCCGCGGGACTGATCGCGGTTGGCGTCGCCCAGATTCTGGTTGTTGAAGTTGTTCTGCCGGTTGGTGAGATTGCTGTTGACGTTATTGCGATTGAACTGCGGATCGTTGCAGTTCCAGCGCAGTTGCGGTTCCAGCGCACGTTGTTGCTGTTCGCATTGAGCCGGTTGTTCACGTTGATGTTGTTGTACCGGTTCACGTTGACGTTCATGTCGCCGTGATTCCAGTTGCAGTTGCCCCAGAGCGAATTGGCGACGGCCACGCCCGCGCCGAATGCGAGACCGGTGGCGAATCCGGTCGCGATGGCATAGCCCGTAGGCGGCGGCACATAGACCGGCGGATATGCCGGATACGGCCAGGTGCCATAGAGGACCGTTGGGTTATAGCTCGGCACGTAGACCACTTGCGGATTGGCCGGCTCGATCTGGATGGTCGTCACGCTCGTGCTCGGCGCCTGCTGCACGACCACCTTCTGCTGCTCGGTGGTCTTCAGATTGCCGGCGCTCTGTGCAGAGCGGCGCAGCCGCTGCACGGAGTCCATCACGTCGCCCGGCTGCGCAACGAAGGCGTTGCCGAGTTGCGTCATCCAGTCGGGCTTGGAGGCCATGGTCGCGAGCGCCTGCGGGAACGCGACGAGCGATTGCACGCTCGGATCCAACAGCTGCGACTGCACGGCCTTGACGGCGTCGTCGCCTTTCAGGTTCGGGTTCTGCTGCGACCATTGCGCCGCCTGCTCGACTTCCTGCGGATAGGTCGATGCCATCAGGACCTGCGCGAGCAATGCATCCGGATAAAGCGCGATGGGCGCCGTGAGCAAATCGAGTTGCTGATTCGTGAGTTTCTGGCCCGACGCAACCGCGCCTTGCGCCTGCGCATGATTGGGCGGCGCATGGAGCGTCACGAGCGGACGGCGGCGAGCGCGGCGCACAGGGCAAGCACGCGCGCCGGGCGCGTGCGAGTTAGTGGGGCGGAGTGGGTGTTTATTTTCAAGATTTGATCCTCCTGTACCTCACGCTCAGAACATGCGGACGAGCGGACACGGCGCACCAGGCGCGGCCTCGCATCCCGGAATGAACGGAGAACGACGGCATCGTTAAGCAAACCGAAACAAACCGGACTTACCCGCCGATGCACGCGTGACCCTTGCACGGCTAAGTACGCTCAGACCGCGCATTCGACGTGAAACGTTTGCCCGTTGGCGCGGATCGCCTCGAATACCGGATCGCCCGTGATCGGCATCGCAAATCAGGATCTGGTGACGTTACGAGGCATGGCATGCCGAGTCAACGTGATCAACGCAATATCACGTTTCGTCACGGCCGACAACGAGGGTGGGGCACCAAGCGAGACGCGCTCGACCCGAAGCTTACGATCGAGGCAGAAAACATTTACTGAATGCGGACGCGGCCGGGAAGATCCCCCGGCCGCGCGGAGAAGAGCACAAAAATGCGCGAAAGCGTGCTCGTGCAGCGTTATTGCTGCGGCTTGTTCGACAGTGCGAGACGCAGCAGATCGGCGACGGTATTCACGGACAGCTTTTCCATGATGTTGGCGCGATGCGCTTCCACCGTCTTGATGCTGATGCCGAGATCGTCCGCGATCTGCTTGTTCAGCCGGCCCGCGATGATGCGCTCCAGCACCTGATGCTCGCGCGCAGTGAGCTTGCCGAGCCGTTCGGCCGCGGCGCGCTGCTGCTGCACGCTGGTGCTTTCGGTGCGCGCCTTCTCGAGCATGCGCTCGACCAGCTTGCGCAGTTCGGCTTCGTCGAACGGCTTCTCGATGAAATCCATCGCGCCTTTCTTCATCGTGGAAACGGCCATCGGCACGTCGCCGTGACCTGTCACGAAGATGATCGGCAGGAGCGAGTTCTCGGCGATCAGCTTTTCCTGCAGTTCGAGCCCCGTCATGCCGGCCATGCGCACGTCGAGGATCAGGCAGGCGATTGCACCGGAATGCGCAATCGGCAGATAGACGTCGAGGAACGATTCCGCGCTGGAGAAACATTGAACGCGGTAGCCGTTCGCTTCGAGCAGCCAGCGCAAGGAATCGCGCACGGCTTCGTCGTCATCAACGATGAAAACGGTTTCCTGAGTGATGACAGTGCTCATAGTTCTCCCGTTACTGTTTGTTGTCTCGTATGTTCGTCTTTTGCGTCGGTGCCGCCGGAGTCGGATGAATCGTCAACTTCGCCGATCGGCAGGCTGCAATGGAAGGTCGCGCCCGTCACGTTGCCGTCCGCTTCGACGTTGTTGACCACCCAGAGCCGGCCGCGGTGCGATTCGATGATCGAGCGGCAGATATTCAGGCCCATACCCATTCCATCAGATTTCGTGCTGTAGAACGGTTCGAAAAGCCGCTCAGCGGTGGCTTCGTCGACACCCTGTCCCTGATCCACCACGCTGATGCAGACAAAGCCGCCGTCCATGCGCTGCACTACCAGCCGAATTACCGGGTCGACGGCGTTCGGTTTCGCATCATGCATGGCTTCGGCGGCGTTTTTCAACAGGTTGACCAACACTTGCTCGATCAAAACCGGATCGACGTAGATCACCGGCATGCGCGAACGGATTTCCGTCACGATGCGGATCTTGCGTTTGCGTGCCTCTATCTCGGCGAGACCGACCGCATCCGCGACGATATCCGATACGCGCGTGGCCTGGCGCTTGGGTTCCGAGCGCTTCACGAACTCGCGGATGCGCTTGATGATCATTCCCGCGCGCACCGCCTGCTGGGCGGTTTTTTCGAGCACCAGCAGCAGCGTTTCCTGCGTCATGCGCCCGGACTTCACGAGCGCGACGCAGCCGGAGCAGTAGTTGTTGATCGCGGCGAGCGGCTGATTCAGTTCGTGCGCGAGGGACGACGCCATTTCGCCCATCGTCATCAGGCGGCTGGTGAACTGGAGCTTTTCCTCTTGCTGGTGCGCGAGTTCCTGTGCCTGCTTGCGCTGCGTGATGTCGGTCGCGATCTGCATCTGCGCGAGATGGCCATCCACCCACTGAATGTACTGGCGGCGCGCCTCGAACCATTTCTGGATGACTTCGACATAGACTTCCTGCGCGTCCGCCGAGCTTTCGGTGAGCACGGCGGCGGGCAGACCCGCGTAGGTATCGACCATGTCGATGGTGTCGGAGGACGAACTTGGCACACCGCTGTCGAAGCCCATGCCCGCCAGTTGCAGATGCCCGTCCGGGCGAATGCCGAACAGGTGGCGGTAGTAGCGGTTGGCGAACAGCAGTTCAGCCTCGTCGTCGGCGAGCACGGAGACAGCGGCGTCGAGGCTCTCCAGCACCGTCGTGAAGCGTTCGTGCGCGGCGGCGAGTTCCTCGCGCGCGCGCTTCGGTTCGGTGATGTCGGTCATCGACGACATCCAGCCGGTCTGGCGGCCCGAACTGTCGATCAGCGGTGACACGTACAGCCGCGCGTGGAAGAACGAACCGTCCTTGCGACGCACGCGCAACTCGAAGCCCGAAGAGGGCGCCTTGCCGCGCAAGGTCATGTTGAGCTGGCGCTGCATTTCGGGATACGCGTCGCGCGGCCAGTACGGGAACGGCGCGTTTTTGCCGACCAGATCGCTTTCGTCCCAGCCCGTCATGCGGCAGAACGCCGGATTCACGTGCGTGATGCGGCCGTGCATGTCGAGCACGCGCATGCCGATCAGCACGGAGTTTTCCATTGCGCGGCGGAAGAAGGCTTCGGCGTACAGCGCCTGTTGTGCCTCGAAGCGCTGGCGCGTATGCTTCCAAAGGCTCCACAGGCTCCACAACACGAAGCACGACAAACCGGCGACCAGCCAGACCAGCGTGTTGTTGGTGAAGTTGGTCAGCTGCGGATAGGAGTACACACGCACCGACAAACCCTGACCGGGCGGGTCGAGCGGCAGGTCGTAGAACATGTCGCGCAGCAGGCGCGGACGGCTCGATGTGGTCGCTAGTTCGCGGTTGTTCAGGTCAATGATGGAAATCTTGTATTTCGCTGACAACTCGCTAGGAATATCGTGCTTCAGTATTCCTTCGACCGAGAACACTGCCGTGATCGATCCGAGGAATTCGCGGTCCCGGAACACCGGCGCGCGGTCCCGGAACACTGGCGTCTGCAGCGTGATGTAGCCGTTGCCGAGATCGTCGTAGAGCAGCGGGGAATAGACCTGACGGCGCGTGCTACGCGCTTCGTCGAAGGCGGCCTGCACGGCCTCGTCCATTTGCCTGTCGTTGGGCTTGGCGAGGCGGGAACCGAGCACCGGCAGCGGTGTATTCGGCCAGTGGGGCTTGTGCTCGCTGGTGTGCCAGTTCATGTAGAGGATCTCGGGATGCCCCTGCATGATATCGGTGGAGGACGTCTGGAAGGTCTGCGGGTCGCCGTGACCGCCTGCGCTGTCGCGCGACAGCGCCTGAATTTGCTCCTGCGCGCCGGTCATAGACAGGCGGATTTGCTGCTGCGCCCACGCGACGTTGCGGTACAGCGTGTCTTCCTGTTGCTGCTGTTCCCGCCGGTTGAGGTTCCACAGAATCAGACTCATCACTACCAGGAAGACTAGAATGGAGATGAGCGGCGTCAGCAAATAAGAATTCGACCACCACGGTCCGTGGTGCCAGCGGGAAGGCGACGCGTCGGTCGGCTTGCGCGGGACCCGTGCCGAGCGTTTGAGCCGGTTAGTCAACATGGGACCGATTGTAACGCAGCGTCCGATTGTTAATTGGCGTAAAAAGACGGTAAAGAAGCGCGAATGACAGCAAAAGGAGATACGTCTGACCAACAAGCCCTTATCGGACGGTGCATTGCAACAATTTTCCGTATTATGAGATTAACTCTCATAATTTGAAAAATTCCTTGCTTCAGCCTCAGGACCCTCTTTAGAATGCCGGCACGCAGCCCGTGTCCGCTTTCGTTCGAGTGTGCGCTGGCGGTTCCCAGAGTGTTCCTCACATCAGGAGACGAGCATGTCCGCTGTACCCGACGAAGTTCTCAAATATGTCGCCAACGCCAAGGACGACGATCCTCAGGAAACCGCCGAGTGGCTCGACGCGCTCGACGGCGTGATTTCCGCGGTCGGCCCTGACCGTGCGCACTACCTGATCGAGAAGCAGATCGAATTTGCTCGCGTACATGGCGAACACCTGCCGTTTTCGGCGAACACGCCGTACATCAACACCATCCCCGTCGCCGACCAGGCCAAGATTCCGGGCGACCAGGACATCGAACACCGCATTCGCTCGTACACGCGCTGGAACGCCATCGCGATGGTGCTGCGCGCGGGCAAGAACACCAACGTCGGCGGCCACATCGCATCGTTTGCATCGGCGGCGACGCTGTATGACGTCGGCTTCAACCACTTCTGGCACGCGCCGTCGAAAGAACACGGCGGCGATCTCGTGTTCGTGCAAGGCCACTCGTCGCCGGGCGTCTACTCGCGCGCGTTCCTGCTCGGCCGCCTGACCGAGAAGCAGCTCAACAACTTCCGTCAGGAAGTGGGCGGCCAGGGCATCTCGTCGTATCCGCATCCGTGGCTGATGCCGGACTTCTGGCAGTTCCCGACCGTGTCAATGGGCCTCGGCCCGATCATGGCGATCTATCAGGCGCGCTTCATGAAGTACATGGAAGCGCGCGGCATCTGCAAGACCGAAGGCCGCAAGGTGTGGGCGTTCCTCGGCGACGGCGAAACGGACGAGCCGGAATCGCTCGGCGCGATCGGCATGGTCGGCCGCGAGCGTCTGGACAACCTCGTGTTCGTCATCAACTGCAACCTGCAGCGTCTGGATGGCCCGGTGCGCGGCAACGGCAAGATCATTCAGGAACTCGAAAGCGAATTCCGCGGCGCGGGCTGGAACGTCATCAAGGTCATCTGGGGCAGCCGCTGGGATGCGCTGTTCGCACGCGACAAATCTGGCGTCCTGATGCGCCGCATGATGGACGTGGTGGACGGCGAGTACCAGACGTACAAGTCGGAGGCGGGCGCGTTCGTGCGCGA
Source organism: Candidatus Paraburkholderia calva (assembly GCA_001184395.1). Lineage (GTDB taxonomy): Bacteria > Pseudomonadota > Gammaproteobacteria > Burkholderiales > Burkholderiaceae > Caballeronia > Caballeronia calva. The sequence goes on from LFLF01000009.1 coordinate 33,093, forward strand.
GCACTTCTTCAACACGCCGGAACTGAAGGCGCTGGTCGCCGACTGGTCCGATGAAGACATCTGGAACCTGAACCGCGGCGGTCACGATCCGCACAAGATCTACGCGGCGTTCTCGGCCGCGACGCAGACGAAGGGCCAGCCTACCGTCATCCTCGCCAAGACCATCAAGGGTTACGGCATGGGCGAGCACGGTCAGGCGATGAACATCACGCACCAGCAGAAGAAGCTGCCGATCGAGACACTGAAGAAATTCCGCGACCAGTTCCGTTTGTCGATCACCGACGAGCAGATCGTCGACGTGCCGTATATCCTTTTCGAGGAAGGCTCGAAGGAACTCGAATACATGCGCTTGCGCCGTCAGGAACTGGGCGGCTACTTGCCCGCGCGCCGCCAGAAGGCGGAATCGCTGCCGGTGCCGGCGCTGTCGGCGTTTGAACCGCTGCTCAAGGGCACGGGCGAAGGCCGCGAAATCTCCACGACGATGGCATTCGTGCGGATTCTCAACATCCTGCTCAAGGACAAGACGCTCGGCAAGCGCGTGGTGCCGATCGTGCCGGACGAGTCGCGTACTTTCGGCATGGAAGGCCTATTCCGCCAGATCGGCATCTGGAATCAGGACGGCCAGAAGTATGTGCCGGAAGACTCCGACCAGCTAATGTTCTACAAGGAATCGGAGACGGGTCAGATTCTTCAGGAAGGCATCAACGAAGCCGGCGGCATGTGCGACTGGATCGCGGCCGCGACGTCGTATTCGACGCACGGCGAGACGATGATCCCGTTCTACATCTTCTATTCGATGTTCGGCTTCCAGCGTATCGGCGATCTGGCGTGGGCGGCAGGCGACATGCGTGCACGCGGCTTCCTGCTGGGCGGTACCGCCGGCCGCACGACGCTGAACGGCGAAGGTCTGCAACACGAAGACGGCCACTCGCTGCTGTGGGCGGCGTCGGTACCGAACTGCGTGAGCTACGACCCGACCTTCAGCTACGAACTCGCCGTCATTATGCAGGACGGTCTGCGCCGCATGGTGCAGGAACAGGAGGACGTGTACTACTACATCACCGTGATGAACGAGAACTACGAGCATCCGGCGATTCCCGAAGGCGATGTGGTCGCGGCCGACATCATCAAGGGCATGTACTCGTTCAAGCGTGCCGATTCGTCGGCCGAGGGTCCGCGCGTTCAACTGATGGGCGCGGGCACGATCTTCAACGAAGTCATCGCCGCCGCCGATCTGCTCAAGAACGACTGGGGTGTCACGGCCGATCTGTGGAGCGTGCCGAGCTTCACCGAACTGGCTCGCGAAGGTCAGGCATGCGAGCGCTGGAACCTTCTGCATCCGGTCGATGACCGCCGCGTGCCGCACGTCACCAAGCTGCTGAAGGACGCGCAAGGCCCGGTTATCGCATCGACCGACTATATCCGCGCGCTGGTGGATCAGATTCGCGCGTATGTTCCGCACAAGTTCGTGGTGCTCGGCACCGACGGCTTCGGCCGTTCGGATACGCGTGAAGCGCTGCGCCACTTCTTCGAAGTCGACCGCTACTGGGTCACACTGGCCGCGCTCAATGCGCTGGCCGACGAAGGCACGATCGAGCGCAAGGTCGTCGGCGAGGCGATCAAGAAGTACAACCTCGACCCGTCCAAACCCAACCCGATGACCGTCTAAAGGCATTGCCCCCGTGTGTTGTGACGCGTCTCCGTTTCGGAGAGAGGCCGCGTGCAACCCAGGAGATACTAATATAATGAGTCAAGCGATCGAAGTCAAAGTGCCGGACATCGGCGATTTCAAGGACATCCCCGTGATCGAAGTGCTGGTCAAGGTGGGCGACAAGGTCGAGAAGGAACAATGGCTCGTCACGCTCGAATCCGACAAGGCGACCATGGATGTGCCGTCGCCCGCAGCGGGCACGGTCAAGGAACTGAAGGTCAAGGTCGGCGACAACGTCTCCGAAGGTTCGCTGATCCTCGTGCTCGAAGGCGGTGGCGGCGCGGCCACTCCCGCACCAGTGCCGGCGGCGCCTGCCAAGGCCGAAGTGCCTTCCAATGCGCCGGCCAAGCCCGCGCCCGAAGCGCCGTCTACGCTCGCGCAAGCGCCTGCGATGCTCGCAGGCGATGGCTCGCGCACGTCGAGCCACGCATCGCCGTCGGTGCGCAAATTTGCTCGCGAACTCGGCGTCGATGTATCGCGTGTGCAGGGCACGGGGCCGAAGGGCCGCATCACGCAGGAAGACATCACCGCGTTTGTGAAGGGCGTGATGACGGGCCAGGGCGCGAAGCCCGCGGCAGCTGCACCTGCCGGCGGTGGTGAGAACGAACTCGGCCTGCTGCCGTGGCCGAAGGTCGACTTCACCAAGTTCGGTCCGGTCGATCCGAAACCGTTGTCGCGTATCAAGAAGATCTCGGGCGCGAACCTGCATCGCAACTGGGTGATGATCCCGCACGTCACGAACAACGATGAAGCGGACATCACAGAGCTCGAAGAACTGCGCGTCAAGCTCAACAAGGAACACGAGAAGGTCGGCGTGAAGTTCACGATGCTGGCGTTCGTCATCAAGACGGTGGTCTCGGCGCTGAAGAAGTTCCCGGACTTCAATGCGAGCCTCGACGGTGACAACCTCGTCTTCAAGCAGTACTACCACATCGGTTTCGCGGCTGATACGCCGAACGGCCTGGTCGTTCCGGTGATCCGCGATGCAGACAAGAAGGGCCTCGTCGATATCGCCAAGGAAATGGCGGAACTGTCGAAGCTGGCGCGCGATGGCAAGCTCAAGCCCGATCAGATGCAGGGCGGCTGCTTCTCGATTTCGTCGCTGGGCGGCATCGGCGGCACGCACTTCACGCCGATCATCAACGCGCCCGAAGTCGCGATTCTCGGCCTGTCGCGCGGCTATCAGAAGCCCGTGTGGGACGGCAAGCAGTTCGTGCAGCGCCTCACGCTGCCGATGTCGCTGTCGTACGACCATCGCGTCATCGACGGTGCGGCGGCCGCGCGCTTCAACGCGTATCTGTCGGCGATTCTGGGCGATTTCCGTCGCGTCATTCTGTGATCGTTTGATCGTGGCGCGCGCTTCGCTTCGAAAGGCGAAGCGCGCGCTTCCGGCCGACGGTGGAACCGGATGTGTCCGGTTCCTATCGCTCTTCTTCTAGGGGACAACATGAGTCTCGTCGAACTAAAAGTACCCGACATCGGCGACTTCTCCGATGTCGATGTCATCGAAATCCATATCAAGGTCGGCGACGCCATCGAGAAGGAACAGGGCGTCATCACGCTCGAAACCGACAAGGCGACGATGGAAGTGCCCGCGGACGTCGCGGGCACAATCAAGGAAGTGAAGGTCAAGCAAGGCGACAAGGTCTCGCAAGGTTCCGTCATCGCGATGATCGAAACCCAAGGTGCGGCTGCTACTCCCTCGCCTACGCCCGCACCGGCTCCCGCCACTGCACCGGCGCCGGCTGCCGCGCCTGCTTCGGGTGGCGGCGTGCAGGACGTGAAGGTGCCGGATATCGGCGACTTCAAGGACATTCCGGTCATCGAAGTGCACGTGAAGCTGGGCGACAAGGTCGAGAAGGAGCAGTCGCTCGTCACGCTCGAGTCCGACAAGGCGACAATGGATGTGCCGTCGCCCGCCGCCGGCACCGTCAAGGAGCTGAAGGTCAAGGTCGGCGACAACGTGTCCGAAGGCACGCTGATTCTGACGCTCGAGGGCGGTGCGGCGGCTGCATCGCCCGCGCCGCAGAAAGCGGCTCCGGCGCCCGCGCCGAAGGCCGGCAGCTACTCCAATTCTGCCGATGTCGAATGCGATATGCTTGTGCTCGGCGCCGGTCCCGGCGGTTACTCCGCGGCTTTTCGCGCGGCCGACCTCGGCATGAAGATCGTGCTGGTCGAACGGTATTCGACGCTCGGCGGCGTGTGTCTGAACGTCGGCTGTATTCCGTCGAAGGCGCTGCTGCATACCTCGCTCGTCATCGACGAAGCGGCAGCGCTCGCCTCGCACGGCATCAGCTTCGGCGAGCCGAAGGTCGATCTCGACAAGCTGCGTGGCTTCAAGGAAGGCATCGTCAAGAAGCTGACGGCCGGTCTCGCGGGCATGGCGAAGGCGCGCAAGGTCACGGTGGTGACGGGCGTCGGCAACTTCGTCGATCCGAACCACATGGAAGTGCAGGGTCCGGACGGCAAAAAGGTCGTCAAGTTCAAGCAGGCGATCATCGCGGCGGGTTCGCAGTCGGTGAAGCTGCCGTTCTTCCCGGACGATCACCGCGTGGTCGATTCGACCGGCGCGCTCGAACTGCGTCAATTGCCCAAACGCATGCTGGTGGTAGGCGGCGGCATCATCGGCCTGGAAATGGCGACGGTGTACTCGACGCTCGGCGCGGAAATCAATGTCGTCGAAATGCTCGATGGCCTGATGATGGGCGCGGACCGCGATCTCGTGAAGGTCTGGGAGAAGTTCAACGCCAAGCGTTTCAAGAACGTGATGCTCAAGACCAAAACGACCAAGGCGGAAGCCAAGGCCGACGGCATCTACGTCACGTTCGAAGGCGAGCAGGCGCCGGCCGAGCCGCAGCGCTATGACCTCGTGCTACTCGCGGTGGGACGCAGCCCGAACGGCGGCAAGATCGGCGCGGACAAGGCTGGCGTGGCGGTGACGGAGCGCGGCTTCATCAACGTCGACAAGCAGATGCGCACCAACGTGCCGCACATCTTCGCCATCGGCGATCTCGTCGGCCAGCCGATACTCGCGCACAAGGCGGTGCACGAAGGCCACGTCGCGGCGGAAGCGGCGCACGGCGAGAAGGCTTACTTCGACGCGATGCAGATTCCGTTGGTGGCGTACACCGATCCGGAAGTGGCCTGGGCGGGCAAGACCGAAGACCAGTGCAAGGCCGAGGGTATCAAGTATGGCAAGGCGGTGTTCCCATGGGCCGCATCGGGTCGCGCGATCGTCAACGGCCGCGATGAGGGCTTTACCAAGCTCATTTTCGATGAGACCACGCATCGTGTGATCGGCGGCGGCATCGTCGGCCTGAACGCGGGCGATCTGATCAGCGAAGTGTGTCTCGCAATCGAAATGGGCGCGGACGCGACGGATATCGGCAAGACGATCCATCCGCATCCGACGCTCGGCGAATCGGTCGGCATGACGGCGGAGTTGTACGAAGGCGTGTGCACGAATTTTCCGCCGCAGAAGAAGTAAGGTTCGATCGGTGCAGAGTATCGCGCCGATCGATGCGAAAAGGCGCGCTCGCCATGAGCGCACCTTTTTGTTTATCTGGTTGCGGAGATCCGTTGCCGCAAAACAAAGAACCCGGCGCAAGGCCGGGTTCTTTGTGATCTTGGTGACTTGAGCGCCATACGCCCGGGCTTGACCGGGGAAACCCTGGCGGCAAACTTACGCAGCAGCCTTCTTGGCCGTACGCGTAGCTTGTTCCGTGGCTTGCGCCGCAGCCTTCGTCGCGGCCGTAGCGGCGGCGTTGGAGTTGCTCTCGGCGATTTCGACGGCTTGCTTCGTTGCCTTGTGAACCGTTTCGTACGTCGTGTTGGCGGCGGTGATGGCCGACTTCATAACGGCGACAGCGGTTTCCGAACCGGCCGGCGCGTTCTTCGCGGCGTTGTCGACGAGCGTTTGCACCTTGCGGTTCTGCTCTTCGTACTGCACTTCCGTGACGCGGGCGAACTCGGCTTGCGTGGCCGACGCGATTTCATACAGGTGATGGCCGTACGACAGCACCTTCTCAGCGACCGGCTGGGACAGGCTGGCTTGCAGCGCGAGCAGTTCCTGAGCATCCTTCACCGACAGAGCGCGCTGAACGTTTTCCTGGCTTTCCGCGAGCGTCGACTTGACGACTTGCAGATTCAGTTCGACCAGCTTTTCGATACCTTCGAACGCCTTGTTCGTGAGGCCGAACAGCGTGTCGAAGTTGGCTTTCTGTGCGGCTGCGATTTGCTCGGGGGTCAACAGGGTCATCTCAGGCTCCTGATAGCCGACCCATCAATGCGGGTCGTGGTTTGGTAGAACCGGGGCAAATCGGGCTGCCGGTAGGTGCTAACGTGTTTGGTGCGTCGCAATATGAAGGCCATTTTCGAGAGATTACTATGGATGTCAAGGAATTTTTGTGTGCCGCACAAATACAGAAAAGCTTTTTTAAACAATAGCTTAACGGTATAAAAAAGACTTCGGAAGGATGCGGGCTAACCCTATGCACCAAGTTGGAACGAGCGTTTGTGCGAATCGGACATGTCTTCAAATGGCCGATGAGAACACGCGCCGGTGAAGTTTTGATGTTGCGAAGCGCGTGGCGTGCGTCGGAAATCCTGGGCCGAAATAAGATGTCGTGCTAGGCGTCTTATTTGTAAGACGGCACCGTACACCAAAATGTGGCAGAAACATTCCGTCCGGAGGGCTTTTTTGTTGCCGCGTCAGGAGCGCTTGCCGAAGTCGGGGCGCACGAGATCGAAGCCTGCGAGCATCAGCACGCCGGACAATGCGATCAGCGCCGCCGAATGTCGGCCGAAATAGAGCAAGGCGGCGGACCACGCCGAAAGGCAGAGTGCTGCGAAGCGTTTCATGATGAGATGTGGAGTGAGCGTGGTGCGGCGGTAGAAGGCTATTTTAGAGGTTTAGTGGAGGGGGTGCTTGGGTGGTGGCGCGCCGAGCCAGTTCATGGAGGGTCGCGTGGATTCAACTGATAATCAGCAGCCAAGTTTCAGACGAAATCTCGTTGCCCCTACATGACGAGGTCGATATACTCTGGCCGTTCGAATCGATCATCGATTCGACGGAAAAACTACGTAGAAAGCGAGTGAAGAAAGCGTAGCGCCGCCCCGGCAACCGGGTCTCACCTGGAGTGGGAGTTCTGCCGAAAGGTGGATAGAGAATCGCGCATCCGTGACGGCTGCCGAAAGGCACCTGTTTATTTATCTGCGTTATGGACGGATTTTTTGCCCTTCCAAGACCGCAAGCAAAATGCTTCGATTCCGACATTTCCGCCGTCTACGCCGCGTATTCGTTCATCGCGGATGGCGAGGCGATCCGCGAGCCGCGTCTGGTCTACGGCGGCATGGCCGCGACACCAGCGCGCCTCGCACGCCGAAGCCGTTCTGGCGGACGCCCACTGGCACGAAGCCACCGTGCAGGCCGCGATGATCGCGCTCGGCAACGACTACGCGCCGCTCACCGACATGCGCGCGAGCAGCGACTATCGCCTCGATACGGCGAAGAGCCTGCTGTACCGCTTCTGGCTGGAGACGCGTCCGCGCAATCCGCTGGACAAATCGAAGCTGGATGTGCGCGCAATCGAACTGGTCGACGCGAAGTAAGAGAGGACACCACCATGAATCAGCAAGCCGAAGCCTTTCTCGCCGAAGCACAATCGCTCGCGAACGACGTCGACGACTTCAAGCAGGTCCACGTTTCGCGTCCGCATGAATCGGCGCATCTGCATGTGAGCGGGCGCGCGAGCTATACCGACGACATTCCGATCGTCGCGGGCACGCTGCACGCCGCGCTCGGCACCAGCCCGAAAGCGCATGCCAAGATTTCTCGATGAATTTCGACGCCGTGCGCGCGACGCCCGGCGTCGTCGCCGTATTCACCGCCGAGGACATTCCCGGCGTTAACGATTGCGGCCCGATCATCCACGACGATCCGGTGCTGGCGCAGGACATCGTGCAGTTCGTCGGCCAGCCGATGTTCATCGTCGTCGCGACATCGCACGATATCGCGCGGCTTGCTGCGCGCCGCGCGACCGTCGAGTTCGAAGACCTCGTGCCGGTGCTCACGCCGGCGGATGCGCGCCGTGCCGAATCGTAAGTTCTCAATCCGCTGAAGCTCTCGCGCGGCGATGCCGAAAGCCGCATGTCGAAGGCCGCGCATCACTAACACTAACGCGGCGCGATCAAATTGGGCGGGCAGGAGCAGTTTTATCTCGAAGGTTAGATCGCTTACGCCGTGCCGAAGGACGACGACGGCATGCACGTCTATTGCTCGACGCAGCATCCGACCGAAATGCAGCATCTCGTCGCGCATGTGCTCAACGTGCATTCGCACAACGTGCTGGTCGAATGCCGCCGCATGGGCGGCGGCTTCGGCGGCAAGGAATCGCAGGGGCATTTTCGCGTGCTGCGCGGCGCTTGCCGCATGGAAGCTGCTGTGTCCGGTCAAACTGCGACCGGACCGCGACGACGACATGATGATCACCGGCAAGCGCCACCACTTCATTTACGACTTCGAAGTCGGCTACGACGACGGCAAAATCGACGGCGTATCCGTCGACATGACCTCGCGTTGCGGCTTCTCGGCGGACCTGTCGGGTCCTGTGATGACTCGCGTCGTCTGCCACTTTCGACAACGCGTACTGGCTCGCGAACGTGAAGATCGAAAGCTATTGCGGCAAGACCAACACGCAGTCAAACACCGCGTTTCGCGGCTTCGGCGGGCCGCAGGGCGCGTTCGCGATCGAATACATCATGGACACGTGGCGCGTTCGGTCGGACGCGATTCGCTCGACGTGCGCCGCGCCAATCTCTACGGCAAGACGGAGAACAACCAGACGCCGTACGGCCAGACAGTCGAAGACAACGTCATTCATGAACTGATCGCGGAACTCAAAGAGACGAGCGAATACCGCAAACGTCGCGCGGCCATCGACGAGTTCAACGTGGACAACGAAGTGCTGAAGAAGGGCCTTGCGCTGACGCCAGTCAAGTTCGGCATCGCGTTCAACGTGACGCACTTCAATCAGGCGGGCGCGCTGGTCCACATCTATACCGATGGTTCGATGCTCCGTGAATCACGGCGGCACCGAAATGGGCTAGGGCCTGAACACGAAGGTCGCGCATGAACTCGGCGTGAATTTCGAGCACGTGCGCGTGACGGCGACCGATACCAGAAAGGTCGCGAACACGTCGGCGACGGTGGCATCGACCGGCACCGATCTGAACGGCAAGGCCGCGCAGGATGCCGCGCGCCAGTTGCGCGAACGGCTCGCGAAGTTCACGGCGGAGAAATTCGGCGGCAGCACGGTGACGCCGGATCAGATGCGCTTCGCGAATGACCGCGTGATCGTCGGCACCGATGTGATTCCGTTCGGCGAAGTTGTGCAGAAAGCGTACCTCGCGCGTGCAATTGTGGTCCGACGGTTTCTACGCGACGCCCAAGCTCTACTGGGATAAGGCGACGATGCAGGGCCGCCCGTTTTTCTATTACTCGTACGGCGCGGCGTGCTCGGAAGTCGTGATCGACACGCTGACCGGCGAAATGCGCGTGCTGCGCGCGGATGTGCTGCATAACGTGGGCGCGTCGCTGAATCCGGCGCTGGAGATCGGTCAGGTCGAAGGCGCGTTCGTGCAGGGCATGGGATGGCTCACGACGGAAGAGCTGTGGTGGAACGACAAGGGCAAGCTGATGACGCACGCGTCGTCCACCTACAAGATTCCGACCATCAACGACATGCCGGCGGATTTCCGCGTGAATCTGTCCAAAAATCGCAACATGGAGGACAGCATCCATCGCTCGAAGGCCGTGCGCGCCGCCGCTGCTTTTGCCGTTCTCGGTGTTCTTCTCGATCCGCGATGCCGTTTCCGCAGTCGGCGATCACAAGGTCAATCCGCCGCTGAACGCGCCCGCCACGGCGGCGGAAATCCTGAAGTCGGTGAATGCGGTGAGGGGCGCGCGCTCATGATGCACGTCGTCCTGTTCGGCGCGGGTCACGTCGGCCACGCTCTCGTGAAAGTGCTCGGCACGCTGCCGTGCGTCATGCAATGGGTCGATGCGCCCGACGAATTGTTCCCCGACAAGTCCCGGCGAACGTGCAGATCGAAGCCACCGATCTGCCCGACGTGATCGTGGATCAGGCGCCGGCGGGCGCGTACTTCATCGTGACGACGCACGATCACTCGCTTGATTTTTCGCTCGCGCAGCGCATCATGCGGCGCGACGACTTCGCGTACTTCGGGCTGATCGGCTCGAAGACCAAACGCGTGAAGTTCGAGCGGCGGCTGATCGAGCACGGCGTCGCGGCGGACCGTCTGCCAGAGATCACATGTCCGATCGGCGTGGAAGGCATCGTCGACAAGGCGCCGTGGTCGATCGCGCTGGCGGTGACGGCGCAACTGCGGCGCGTGCGGGAGATGACGGCGTGGCTAGGCACGCCGTCGGTGAAGTGGCTTCGGGCGGCGGCGTGAGCGCTTACTGCTGCACGTTCAGAAACGGCACCGGCGCGCCCGCACCGAGATAAGTCGGCAGCACCCCGTTCCACCTGTTGATCGCCTGCAAGCGCAGATACTGCTCGCCGCCGTTCGTCTTCACGGCCTGCGCCTGAATCGCGATCGATTCCGCTTTGCCGCGGGCCTTTTCGATCTACTGCTCGGCTTCGAACTTCAAGCGCGCTAGTTCGCGTTCCGCCTGTTCAGTGCGCTGGTTCGCGGTGACTTTCGCTTCAATGGCTGCTTCGAATGCCTGACTGAACTTGAAGTTCGTCATGTTGATGTCCTAAATCAACAGTCCGTAGCCCTGCAGCTTCGTGCACAATCCCGCGAGAATGCCTTCCGATACTTGCTGACGCTTCGTCACGAGTTCTTCCGCCGTATAGCGCGCAACCACCGATTTGAACACTTCGAACATGGCGGGCTGGACATAGCTCGCTTCGTATTCGAGCGTCGGCGAGTTGCGATACAGCGCGATTACGCGCGCCGGGTCCACACGGTAGTTCATCGTCAGATCGGTATGCACGGATTGCAGATCGCGCGCCGCCGCCTGCGGGCCCGTGATGCGGGCCACGTCGAGCCCGACGAACACCTCGTGTACCTTCGCCATCGGCGATACGAGATGCGGGCTTTCGGGAAGCGTATTGGCTTCGACGTGTCCCCACGTCGTGACCACACCGATCTTCGACGGCGCGACTTGCGTAAAGCACGCGGAGAGCGCTGCGATTGCCGCGATGGCGAGGCCCACGCCGGCGACTGTCGGTACATGCCCGCGGGCCTGGGATTGCGTGTCGAGTAGAAGAAGACGACCGCCGCCATGGCGATCAGCGCAGGCAGCACGATGAGAACGATCGGGCCCATTTTGATGTCCTTTTCGATTGAGGGCTGAAGCCGTTCTGGCCCTTCCGGAACGCGCGAATAAGCATTGTGCAGCGCAAACGCAACGGAATGTTGGAAGTGTGGGTGTGGAAAAACGAAGGGTATGGATGCTGGTGCACGCAGCGGTTCGAAGCGTGGCGCGCCTCGGGAGTAATTCGATCAGCTCAGCCCGTTCGTCGCGCGAAAGCGCCCCGGCGCGACGCTATATAACTCTTTGAAGCGCTTGGAAAATGCCGCTTCCGACTGGTAACCGACATTTGCCGCGCCATTCGCGATGCTCTTCTTCGTGCGGGTGAGCATGGTGCTCGCGAGTTGCATGCGTACGTGACCGAGCAGCGCGCGAGGCGAGCTGTCCGAATGCGCGGAGAACGCGCGCATATACGCGTGGCGCGCGCGCACCGCGGCCGGCTTTGCGTCCTTAGCCGATGTCGTGACGGCGAGTACATGCGCGTCGCCGCGCGGCAGGACGAAGATATCGCCCGCCCTGAGCGTGAGCGCGGGCTGTCCTTTGCGCTGCACGACGCACGAGCCCTCGAGCACGACGTGGAAGACCGCCTTGCCGGCGGGCGCGGGCGTGTGATCCAGTTCCAGCGGTCCGCGAAACAGGCAGCGCAGATCGAGCGCACCGGCAAGGTTCGCGAGTTGGATCAGGCGGTCGAGGGCATCAAATGCGCGCGATCGGTAGTGGATTCGACCGGCTATTCGGTGACGATATTGACGTTGTCGGCGTCGCGCTCGTCGCTCGCCGGCATGCCCTTCTTGCGCGTGAGCGTGTTCGACACGCTCGACATCAGTTCGCGCAGCCACGCGATGTCGGTCGGCTGGTCGGGCTGCGGCAGCGAAAGCTGATAGCACTTGATGCGCGGAAACGGCACTGGCGAATCTATCACCGCGAGCGGCAGCATCGACGCGTAATGCTGGGCGAAGCGGCGCGGTGCGGTGAAGATCAGATCGGACTGCATTAGCACCTGCGGCACCAGCCCGAAGTAGGGAATCGTCGTGACAATGCGCCGCTGGATGCCCGCGCGAGCCAGCCCCACATCGATTAGATGACGCTTGCCGCCGCTGTACGGCGTCGGCGTGCATCAGGCAGACGAAAAGATCCTGCCGCTCGAAGCGCGGTTCCGGTTTGGTCCAGTTGGCGACCATCAGATCGATCTCGCCGCCATCGAGCGCGTTTTCGTGGTCGCGCATCGGATTGAGCGATTCGATCTCCAGACGCGCGTTCGGCGCGGTGTCACGGAAAGCGGCGACCAGCGTCGGCATGAAGAAATCGTTCAGATAATCGGGGCGGCGATGCGGAAGGTCCGGCGGGAACTCGCGGCGTCGAAATCGCCGTGCGGCGTCGCGACGAACTCGGCTTCCCGCAGCGCGCGTTGCGCGGGCGCGAGCAGGGATTCGCCGTATTCGGTGGGCATCATCTCCTGCTTACCATGTACCAGGATCGGGTCGCTGAGGCTCTCGCGCAGGCGTCGCAGCGCGGTGTTGATCGCCGGCTGCGTCTGGTTCAGCCGCTGCGCGGTCTGCGTCACGCTGCGCTCGAGCAGCAGCGTGCGCAGCACACGGATGAGCCAGATATCGAGTGAGTTGGCGGGGTCGGTCATATCGGTCGAGCGGTTGAAAACGGGCGGCCGCGACCTTCGCCGCACACGCGCCTGCTCTCCAGCTTCCCACGCGCATGCGGACGGGCCGTACGCATGCGCGTCGCCCGCCAACAAAAAGTCACACACCTGCCCCGAGGTTAAACGCTTTCCGCTTTTTGACGCCATAGCGCATGCCCTATGCACGGCATCACCGGCATGCTGGTACTCGTTTTCGCACGCCCCGCGCGCGTCTCGTCCGGTGAAATCGGCGTCGCGCGGGGCCATCGGCATACTGATGCGCTTGACCTCGGCGGCGTCCAGCCAGTTCGGCGAGCGTGCCACGTACAGCACCATCGGCAAGGTGTCCTCGCCCCAGAAAATCTGCTCGTTGACGACGAAAGTCGGCACGCCGAACACGCCTATCGACACGGCGCGCTCGTTGTTGTCGCGCAGGCGCGTCTTGATGCCCTCGTCCTCGATGCGCTGCACCGCATCCGGCAGGCCGACGCGCTCGCACAGCGCGGCGAAACCTTCCGGCGAGGAGCAGTCGCGCCCTTCGCGCCAGATGTAGCCGAAGATCTCGCGCATGACATGGATGTCGCCCTCGGCAAGCACGGCCAGCCGCAACGCCTTTTGTTAGGGTCGAACGGATGCACCGGCGGCATTTTGAACGGAATGCCGAGTTGCTCGGCGCGGAACAGCGCATGCCGGTACGTGAAGATACGCTTCGACGGAATCGTGGTGGCGTGCGGCTGGCCCCAGCGGTCGAGCAGCTTCATCAACTGGACGGGTCTTAGCGCGAACGGCATGTCCGGCCATTTGTCGTGCTGCTCGAGCAGCAAGTACGAGAACGGCGAGATAAAATCGAAAAAGAAATACGGCTGACCGAGGGCGGCCGAGTGGGCGTTCATGTTCGTTTCTCCCTTCCTTGAGCCGCGCAGCGGGCGCTTGGGCCTCATCGTGTGCTTGCCTATGGTTCGTTGCCTGGGCCGGACGTTCGTGCGCGTCCGTTCGCATGCGTCGTTCTATCGATATTACGTGTTGCGCCGCTTGTGTGCTTCAGGTGCTGCCCTGTGGATGTTCTGCAGGCGGTTCGGCGTGCGTTCCGCCGTAACCGGTGTCGTCGTGCGCAGTGTGCCCGGCATCCGTGGTGTGCGTCGTGGCAGGCGCCTGCGCGAGCCGCTGCCGCACGAAGCCGATATGCTCCAACACATAGAACTGATCGGCGAAGACGAGCGGCATTTTCATGCGATTCACCGACGTTTCAATGACGTCGATGCGCTCCAGCAACGCGTCGCGCTGCGACGTGTCCGGCCCGCTGATCGCTTCGCGTTCGATCGCGATCAACACGCCGTACCAGCGATAGATGCGCGATTTCACGCCCCACCGGTACAGGCCCGACATGAGCCGCAGGCCGGGAGGAATTAGCACGACGATCAGCGGCACTAGCACGACTAGCATGCGATCCGCGAGACTCGCGACCCAGAACGGCAGCGTGCGATAAAGAAAGCTCTTGCCCGACTTGTAATAGCGCTCGGCGTTTGTCGCTGATGCGAAATTCATGCGCGAGCGGCGCGGGAAACTCGTTGGTGCGCTGGAGCAGGTTGGCACGGCTGTGCATCTCGCGCGCGGCTTCGATCAGTAGATCCGACAACGCCGGATGCAGGCTGTCGCGCGCGACGAGTTCGGCCGTCGGCGTGACCGTATGCGGCGGCAGATTGCTCGCAAAGTCGAACGTGCCCATCGGGAAGTCGATGGTCGTGAGGAAGGGGACGCGGCGCGCGTAGGCGTCGGCCTGCGCGAAATCCATGAACCGCACGTCCGGCGAGCGCAACAGCTTGGCCATGGTCGGCGGCTGGGCGGAGTCGCCGGTCAGGAACACGGCGTCGGTCTTGCCGGATTCGAGCGCGTCGGCGGCCTGATCGCCGGCGAGCGGCAGCAGATCGGTGTCGCCGGCTCGATACCGTTCGCCTTCAGCAGTTGAGGCGACAAGACGCGCGTGCCGCTGCCTTCCGCGCCGATCGCGAGCCGCTTGCCCTTCAGTTCCGACAGCCGCGTCACCAGCGGACCGCGATAAAACACCGCGAGCGGCACGTACGACACACTGCCGAGCGATTCCGGATGTTCGTGCGTGGTGCCGGGCTGGGTCATGCCGCCCTGCACGAAGCCGACATCGACGTCGGAATGCGGATCTTCCAGACGCGTGAGGTTGTCGAGCGAGCCTTGCGTCTCCAACACATTGAGTGTGACGCGGTTGCACGCGAGGATTGCCTTGTACTTCTGCGTGCTGTTCCAGAAGAAGCTGCCCTTGGGGCCGGCCGCAATGGTGAGCATGCTCGGCGGCACGGGCTGGATGAGCCGCACGGCCAGCCACAGCGCGACGATGCAAATGAGCAAGATCGGGCCGAAGGTCAGCGCGAGATCGCGCCAGGAGATCGCGACGAAGCGGGCGAAGATGCGCGGCTGAGGGCGCCGCCGCCAGCTTTGTTCCGGCTCGTCCGACGGACGCGGTTCCGGTTCGTTTCCTGAGGGCTGGGTCATCTCGGTTGTGATCGTGAAGCTTTGAGACCGCGAGCTTACCCGAACGCGGTGGGCTGCCGATGTCCGGCACGGTGGGCGCAGTGTCGGCTCGCCGCGATGGCGTCGCGTGCCATGCTGTCGATGGTACATGACTTCGCGCAGGCTTCGGCTCGCAAGAAAACCGCGCTCGCAGCGAGTGTGACAGCCATGTGTGCGTCGATCCATGTTGTTGCGCGCATGCGGAGCTATCGATGCCGAATGTTAAAAGTTTTGCGCTAATGGCCGCGCTGGGCTAAATTGACGTTCACCGCCCTATGACAGGCACGCATCACCGGAACATCAGGCGTCGCGCCAGCACCGCGTCAGCAACAATTCCGCGCCTGCAGCAGAATATGAGACATAGAAACTAGCCGACGGGCGCCGCGCCCGGCCAAATCGGCCGATGTTTGTTCATTCGCCAGCCTCTGCAGTACCGCATCGCAGCAACGGCCGCCCTGGGCGGTCCGTTAGCCGCCGCTGTATGCAGTCCGTTTTGAAGTGCACAAGGAAAGTAAAAACCGAAAGTGCAAAGCGAGCGAAGTAGCAACTGTGCGAAGTCAACAAACGTATCAAAAGAAGAAGTCATGAAAGCAGTCGATCTGTTGAAGGCGCTGGGCTTGGCGTTGTGCGTGACGGTGGCATCGAGTGCGTATGCTCAGTCGAGCGACGCGGCCGCCACCGATTCCACGGTTGCACCGACCAAGGCGCAGAAATCCACGACTAAGACGGCCGATCGCAAGCTCGGTTACGACGTCCGCCGCGCGCTGTCGAAGGCGCAGGGCTTCGACGTGTCCAATGTCTTCGTGCGCTCGCGCAGCGGTGCGGTGACGCTCACGGGCACGGTGCCGGAAGGCGGCCAGATTGCTCAGGTGTGTGAAATTGCCAAGGGCGTGCCAGGCGTGAAGTCGGTGAGCAACAAGATCACCCTCGGCACGCAAGGCGGCGGCCAGTAAGTCGGACGCGACGTCCGGCGCGAGCCGGGCCCGGGCAATCCGAACATGACGGCGAGCGTCAACGCGATCCGTGTGAACGCCAATCTGCGCGGCAAGCCGGCAATCATCGTGCAGGGCCGTTCGGATGCGCTGGTGCCGATCAATCATGCGTCGCGTCCGTATCTCGGCGCGAATCGCGTGGCGGAGGGGAACAAGAGCCCGTTGTCGCTCTACGAGATCATGAACAGTTAGCACTTCGACGCGTTTTTGAGCGTGGCGGGCTTCGACACGCGTTTCATCCCGGTTCACTACTACAACATTCAGGTGCTCAATCTGATGTGGGTGCATCTGAAGAACAATGCGCCCTTGCCGCCGTCGCAGGTAGTGCGCACGGTCGCGCGCGGCGGCACGCCGGGTTCGGCGCCCGCGCTGACGACGGCGAATCTGCCGGCGATATCGCAGCGTCTCGGCTCGGATGCGATTCAGGTGAATGGTAGCGTAGTGAACGTGCCGAAGTGACGGCGCGGCGTTATTTGACCGTCGGCTGAGCGGATACGGAGGCCGACACTGGCATTTTCGCCGGTGGCGCGCTCGCGGCGGCCGCTTGCGCTTTCTTGCGCGTCTCGGTGGCGGCATCCGATGCCTGGATCGCCGTCGCGGCGGCCAGGTTCGTCACGACGATCGGCGTTGGCTTCAGTTCCGGCGAACTCACGACGAGCGACGGCGCGAGCGGCTTGCTCTTCACCTCGTCGGCCGCCACAGGTGGGCTGCGCGGCACGGTGTTCAGGTAGTGGCCCATCAAACCGAAGAAGCGGTCGTAGAACTTGCCCGCCGGCACTGTCTCACTCGATACCTTGACCATCGCGTCGTTGTTCGAACGGATCGGCAGCGACAGCGAGCCGAACACGCTCAGGCCCACGCTCGCCGAGGTGTTACTCTTTTTGAGCGCGTAGCCGTCTTGCACGGCGTTCACATAGGCGATGCTGGTGTTCGTTGCGTTCTCGCCCGGCATGCAGACCACGTGGAACGACACGACTACGTGCGAATCGGCGGTCGGCTGGAAATTCTTGGTGGCATCGACGGTATCCGGCTGGCCCATCGTCGTCAGGAAGCCTTGCGATAACAGCGCTCGGCGCGCCGCTTCGCAGGTTTCGTTGACGGTGGCGTCGAAGTTGTGCGCGAATGGGTTCGCGCCTGAATTGAACAGTTCCTGCTGATAGCTCGGCGCGGTCGAGGCGCGGCCTCCGCAGGCGGCGAGGGCCGCGAGCGCGAGTGAAGAGAAAGCGAGACGCAACGAATTGGGCATAGGCGCAGCAAAAAAACGAGATGTGAGATGCGGCAAACGCAAATTGTCGTGCTTGTAGTGCCGTCGGACCTGCCGAGGAAAAAGGAGGTTCCGGAAAACATCGTCGAATCCGTGCCTTACAGGGTGATGAAAACGTGGCGGATCAACATGCGACAAGCCCGGCGCGCGGGCCGGGCTTCGATTCTGGCGGCGTCAGCGTTGCCCTCGCGACTACTTTCCGATGCTTACGGACGGTTAAAGTCGACCGGGTTCGCGTCGGTGGCGGGCCGCACGACGCGGCTCAGAAAGTTGGAGTGCAGTGCGGGACCCGAAGCCTGAGCGCCGTCGCTCACGCCGCTGTACGAAGCGGTCGCGGCGCCTTGCTGCGCATCGACGCGCGTTTCGGCGGCCTGGATGTTGGCCGGATAGGTCGTGTGGTCGCTTGACGGTCGTAGCCGGCGCGTTCGAGTTGAACCAGTTGCACTTTCACTTCGGCACGGGTGACAGGCGCGTTGTCGGCGGCTTGCGCGAAGGAGGGAACAGCGAGTGCGGAAGCGATGACAAGAGCGGGAACGATTGACTTGAACATGATGAACCTCCGAAAACAGTTGACTGCTTGAGGGGAACGTTGCGGCTGGAGAAGTTGTCTCGCTGGTCGCTTCGTCGTTGAAAAGCAGTCTAGCCGGCTATTGAAATACCCTCTACGCGGGTCATCTTACGCGGATCATCTGATTGGAAGGGGCAAACTGGGCGGGGCAAACGTTGAATCAAGGAATCGAACGACACTGAGACCGAAACGATGCGCAGAGCGGACGGCTACACCGAATTGATGTTCATGATGACCACGCTGGATAACTTGGTTCCGGCCAATCACCCGCTGCGACCGATTCGGCTGTGGTTGAACGAGGCGCTCACTCGCATGGACGCGGTCTTTTCGCGGATGTATGAGAGCGCCGCGAGGGGGGTCGTCCGAGCTTCGCGCCGGA
>LFLF01000090.1 GCA_001184395.1 Candidatus Paraburkholderia calva
CGGCGATCAAGGTCGTGTCCACCATGGTGCCGTTGGCAAGCTTCATACCGCTGGCTTGCAGCACTCGCCCCACCTCGGCGAAGAGATTTCCACCAGATCCGCGCCGACGTCCACGGCGCTGCTCGAGGCGAATCTCGATCGTGTTCATCGTGTCAAGCAACTCGTCGCGTCGCGTGCGTTTGCGGCAAATCTCGAACCCCGCACCTTGATCCGCGGCCTTCGCCAGCGTCTGCTGCTTCATCGTCGTTTGCCTTTCTCCTTGCACGTGCGCTCTATAACACCTGACAAGCACTAATGGTGGACTTAATCAGCGTTGCCCTGCGGATAATTGGGGTGTGTCCATTCTCACCACGGCGCACGGCGCCTGAATTCGGAATGAGCGAAAACAAAACCTCGAACGACGCAGGCTCCGCGGGAAGCGGTGCGGGAACGAATGCCGACGAACCGCGCCGGAGCGGGGCGGATTTCGCCGCGAGTGGTGTATCGCAGGACGACGCGCCACAGCGACCTGCTGCTGCCGGCACAGCCGGCGCTGCCAGCCAGGCGAACCGCACGGCGCTGCCCGAAGCGGCCGCTCAGGCGTCCGCGCTGGGCCCGAAGGCCAGCGCCAGCGAGCGTGCTTCGACGGACGCGCCTTCTAGTGGATCGAACGTCGAGCCGGTCGATGCGCCACAAGCCCGGCGCGACGATGCCCGGGAAGCCGCGTAGGAAACCACGGTGCGCGCGAAAGCGCCGCCCGGCGTCGATGCGAAAGCCAGCCTCGCGGAGAATCTCGAAGCCGCGACCGAGGCGGAAGCCGCCATCGCAGGGACGCAAACGGTGATCGAAGAACCCGTGACCGTGTTACCCGCGCCGAAGGGCTCTCCGCCCAAAATCAGCGCCGCGCCGGACTTCGGCGCACTCAATCCGCCGCAGATGCCGACGCATCAGCAACAGACGGGCGCGCAGGCGCAACACGCGTATATGCAGCAATCGGATTCCGCGTGGTCGGTGTTCGGCCGCGTGATCGCGGCGCGCGCGGCAGATTTTCGATCGCGCGGGGCAGCGCATGACGCAGCGCACGCTGCGCATCGGCGTGTCGGCGTGGATCTTCCACCCGGAACCGGGCGCGAAGGGCCTGCGCGGCAAGACCTTGCAGTATCTGGAGGAATCCATCGCCCATTGGGTCATGTCGCGCGACGTGCTGGTCTTCACGATTCCGACGGTCGGGCATCAGGGCATGCTGCACATGAGCAATATCCGCTTGCGCGACTATGCGAAACATCTCGACGGTCTGCTGCTCAAGGCGGCGCGGACGTCTCGCCGCAGTCATACGAGGAAGTCACAACGTGCCCCGAATGGCCGGGCGATCGCGTGCGCGACATGTACGAGCTCGAACTGCTACATGAATTCATCGAATCCGGCAAGCCGGTGCTCGGCGTGTGCCGCGGCTGTCAGCTGATCAACGTGGCGTTCGGCGGAACCTTGTATGGCGATATCGCCACTGATGTGCCGACAGCGGGCATTCATGTGAACGAGCAGTATGACCAGCATCGTCACTCGATCCGCTTTCCGGACGGCTCGACCCTCCTCAACATGTTCCCGAATCAGCGCTATGCGCTCGTCAACTCGATCCATCATCAGGCGGTGAGAACACTCGGCCGTGACCTGAACATCGAGGCGGTGTCGGCGGAAGACGGCATCATCGAGGCGGTGCGCTACCGGAAAGCGCCGTTCGTGGTCGGCGTGCAGTGGCATCCGGAATTTCATCGCGCGTGCGGCGACGGGTTGCTCGATTGCATGCCCTTGCTCGATACGTTCCTGCGCGTGGCACGCGAGACGCGCTTCTGAGTTGCCGCGTCGCGCGCCGGGTCGACGCAAAAGCCCGCTTTGTCGAAGCGGGCTTTTGTTTGTGGGCCGTCCATGCGCCAGGCGGAAGCTCTCACCGATCAACGTGCCGAAGACGGGGTGACCGGCACGACCGGCGTGAGCCCGGCCTCGCTCTGACGCTGTAGCTGATCTACCCTGCTGCTGCAACGCGCGCAGCTTGCGCTCGGCTTCGGCCTTGTCGGTTGCGAGCGATGACGATTCAGCCTGCAGCTTCTGCTGATGCTCGGAGACTTGCACTTCCTGCTGCTTCGCGAGCGCGAGATCGGCGGACAGGCGGCTCGCCCGATTCGCCGATACCGCGCGCGATTGAGCAGCGCGGTCTGTGCCTGTAATTGCGTGCGGCGAATTTCGCCCGACGCGAGATCGAAGCTCTTGCGCGCGAACTGCGCATAGACCGATTCCGCACGCACGTCGTCCTGCGTCTTGGCGACGCGCCACAGACGCGTGTACTGCGATAGCGCGATGTAGTACACCATCTCACGCGACAGCAAATACATCTGCGCACCGTAGCCCATGTCGTGGGTCGTGCGCAGTTCGATGAGGCTGCCGGCCTTGAGCAGATCCTGCAGTTCGGTGACGTTGCCCGTAGTAGGCGACGAGCCGTCGGACCGGATATCGGAAAGATCGTCGGTGGCCGGGAAGGCGGAATTGTCCGCCTTCCCATTCTGACCCACGGATGCCGTGGGTTTGGCGACGGCGAGCGGGCTGCACACGGTCAGGGCAAAGACGGCAAGGGCGGTAAGCGCGGAACGAATTAGACGAAAGTGTATCATGGTAACGTCGTGCCGGAAGGGTTGTGGCGTCGTGCCGGAAGGGTTGGGTTGAACGGGGCGGGCGGCGGTTTTATCGCGAGGAAGCATGGCGCGGTGCGCTGCACGGGCGCCTCAATGAAAATTGTTATCGAGTGTCGGGGAGTGTTGGAGAAGCTCGTAGAGCGACGTCGTATCCATGGCGCGGGGAGGTTTCGCGACCGCTGCTTCGTTCTGAGCCACGACGCGGTGCGGCGTCGCCACCCGTGCGGTGCGCGCGTAGGTATCGGGTTGCTTCGTGCGCGACGGCGTGAAGTTGCTGTCGTCGTACACGTAGGCCGCTCATCCGCTCGCGTCGCGCTGCCCCTTCTCGTTCTTTCGAGTCACGCGTGCATGAATCGCATCGGCGCGGGCAGCGTGCTTCCTTGCGGCGTTTGCACGCGCTTTTCGCTTAGCTGTGCCGATAGGCCGTTTCGCCTCGGCGCTTGCGCTGGAGACTCGCGCGACCGGCACGATGGCGGGAGCGGCTTGACTCACCGTACTGTTTTCGATCGATTTCACGGGTGCAGGAGCCTCTGCAAGAACCGGTGTTGCGGCGCGCGTGACTTCCGATGCCGCCGAAACTGGCGCTTGGCCGTCTTGCTGCGTCCGACTGACCGCCTTCGACAGGATAGTCGTAGACGCGTCGGACGGATGCCTGTCGTGACCGAAGATCAGCCACGCTACCAACGCAGCGCAGGCGAGCGGTATCGCGGTTTTGACCGGCTTCTGAAAATGTATGTCACGCGCAACTGTGCAGTTCGCGGCGCACGGACCGTCAGCGGAATGGGCGGCACGGCGGGTGCGACGCCCGGCTCGGGTGTGTCTTTCGGGTCCTGCTTTCGCACGATCTGTAACAACGAGCGCCGCGTGCGACCATCCGGAAAAATGCCCCAAAGACTGATGGGCCGATACGGCGCTCTTCTGTCCGCGAACGCAACGGCCTCGACATAGGCGGTTTTCAAACGTGCCGCCGCACGGGAATTTTGGACTTCGATCGGGACAGGACGCATGCGCGCCGACGACCACTCGCGTCCGAAGTGTAAGCGCGGATAAGCGAGCGGATGCAGTGACGGCAGTCGAAGATTGCCTTCCACAACGATCAGCGGTTCGGTCATGAAAAATTCCAGTAGCGCATGGCGATGCCCGCGCCGCAGATGTGCGGCTTCGAGGGTCGATCGCGAGGACAGCCAAAATTAACCCGGCATCGTACGAAAGCGCCGGGGGCCCGCGACCAGAAGCTTCCTAATATCTATTTTTGACAGGAATACTTATTAACGAGCACCCAGTTCTATGAAGTTGCTCTTTGGCAAGGGAGATTTCGCGCGTCCGATATTCAGTCGAGCGCCAGTGTGTAACGCAATGTAACGCAACGCGAACAGATC
Organism: Candidatus Paraburkholderia calva; assembly: GCA_001184395.1. Taxonomy (GTDB): domain Bacteria; phylum Pseudomonadota; class Gammaproteobacteria; order Burkholderiales; family Burkholderiaceae; genus Caballeronia; species Caballeronia calva. The sequence continues at coordinate 4,043 of LFLF01000090.1, forward strand.
GATGCCGGCCAGATTGTCCGGCTCGCGCGCGACGAATGTCCAGCCGCGCGATTCATAGAAACCGATGGCCGCGGCGTTGCCTTCCAGCACGTAGAGATGCAGCGCATGAGCACCGCGTTCGCGCGCCCAGCGGGCCGCTTCGTCGAGCATCGCGCCGCCGGTTCCGAGGCCCGGTGGCCCGGCATCGCGTGCAGATTGTTGACCAGTACGCTGCCCGCTTCGTCCGGCTCGATCATGCAGACGAAGCCGACCGGCTCGCCCTGATATTCCGCGATCAGCGCGCGGCTGGCGCCCGCCTCGAGTTCGGCCATGCGCGCTTGCCAGTGCGCGTCGCGTTCGGCGTGGATGGCCTGATCCAGAAACGCATCCGGAAGAATGCCTCGATATGCGCCGAGCCAGCTTCGGGCATGCATCGACGCGAGCAACGCGGCATCGGCGGCCTGAGCGGTACGCAGTACAACCACATGGTCAGAATTTCGAATTAAATCGAATGGTTAAAGATAGGCTTATGAAAGATATTTTTTAATAAATATTTACTTGATCGAAATTAGCCGCCGTTTCGTGCAGCGCGACGACTTGACGCGGTAAGATTGAAGCGATGCGGCTTTACAGATGTGTTACTGGGTTAACCCTGTAATCATAAGAGCCAGCCACGAGTCGGCTCAAGTTTGGCGATCGCAGCGCTCCCCATTCAGATTTTGAGATAGTCCCATGTCATCAGCCCACATAGCACCCGCCAACGAGTCGAAGGCCAAGACGGTATTCCGTGTCGTCAGCGGCAACTTCCTCGAAATGTACGACTTCATGGTCTATGGCTATTACGCTTCGGCGATCGCCAAGACCTACTTTCCGAGCGGCAACGAGTTCGCCTCGCTGATGCTCGCGCTCTCCGTGTTCGGCGCGGGCTTCCTGATGCGGCCCGTCGGCGCGATCGTGCTGGGCGCCTACATCGACCATCACGGGCGACGCAAGGGCCTGATCCTCACGCTGACACTGATGGCGATCGGCACCGCGTGCATCGCACTCGTGCCGGGCTACGCGAGCATCGGCGCGCTCGCGCCCATCGTCGTGCTGGGCGGGCGGCTGCTGCAAGGCTTCTCGGCGGGCGTGGAACTGGGCGGCGTCTCGGTGTATCTGTCCGAGATCGCGACCAAGGGCAACAAAGGCTTCTATTGCTCGTGGCAGTCCGGCAGTCAGCAGGTCGCGGTGGTGTTCGCGGCGCTGATTGGCGTGATCATGAACCGTCTGTTGCCGCCCGAGCAAATGACCGCGTGGGGTTGGCGCATGCCGTTCCTGATCGGCTGCCTGATCGTGCCGTTCTTGTTCATCATTCGCCGTTCGCTGCGTGATACGGACGAATTCCTCGCGAAGAAGCATCGTCCGAGCATGGGACAGATCGCGCGCTCCATCGCGCAGAACTGGGGCATCGTGCTCGCGGGCATGGGCATGGTGATCATGACGACGGTGTCGTTCTACATGATCACCGCTTACACGCCGACCTTCGGCAAGGAAGTGCTGAAGCTGTCCGCTATCGATGCGCTGGTCGTGACCGTCTGCGTCGGCATTTCGAATCTGGTGTGGCTGCCGGTGATGGGCGCCGTATCGGATCGAATCGGCCGCCGTCCGGTGCTGCTGGTGTTCACGATCCTCACTATCCTGACGTCATATCCGGCGGTGCAGTGGCTCGTCGTCGAGCCGTCGTTCATGCGTCTTCTGATGATCGAACTGTGGCTGTCGTTTCTCTACGGCAGCTACAACGGCGCGATGGTCGTCGCGCTGACGGAAGTCATGCCCGCCGATGTACGCACCACGGGCTTCTCGATGGCCTACAGCCTTGCGACGACGATCGGCGGCTTCACGCCGGCCATCTCTACCTATCTGATTCACACGACCGGCAACAAGGCGGCGCCGGGCTTGTGGATGGGCCTCGCGGCCGTCTGCGGCCTGATCGCGACGCTGGTGCTGTATCGCTCGCCGGAAGCGCGCAATCAGCAGACGGCCTGATCGTCGAGCGGTTCTCCTGATGTGAAAAACCCTCGCTGCGGTTCGCGGCGAGGGGTTTTTCTTTGGCGGCTTCAGTGCTCGGGGATCGTGCGCCAGGAAGTCAGAATTGCCGATGTCAGCGCCGGTGCGACGACTTGCACGCCATCCATTGTCAGGTGATCGGTGTTTCGGTAGAGCGAGCGGCCGTCCTTGACGATGCGGCAGGTTTGCGCGTCGCAGAAGGCATCGAATGGCTGAACGACGCTGACATTGCCGAGCGCCGCGACGCGCGAGACGATTTGATGGGTGTGCGTCACGAGTGCGGCCTGCTTCGCGCGCTCGACGCCGCATGCCCGGCTTCGGTTTGACGACGCGCCCAATCGCGCGGCACGTCGGCATGCGGATTCGGCACTGCGCCGACCAGCACCATGCGCCCGCCGCGCCGTTCGAGTTCATGGGCGATCTCGGCGAGCACGTTACCTTCGTACGCGGGATCGTAGCGTTGCCAGTCGCCCGCAATCACCACCAGCCGGATGGACAGCGTCTTCATGAAAGTGTCGAACACGAAGTTCGCGTAACGCTCGTAGCCCGAAAACACCTCCGCGCTCGAACTCGCGAAGACCTTGCCCCGGCTCGAACTCGCGAAGACCTTGCCCCGCCATGGCGGACAGCCGCCTTCCGTGGCGACGATGCCGGGAGCGCCGAGCCGGTTCGCCGCGTCGTCGACGATCGGCTGGAACATGTCCGCGAACGAATCGCCCCATAGCAGCATCTGCGGCGCGCCGGCGTGGGGCGTGCCGCCGAGCGTGCAGAAGTCGCGGCCGTCGAGCGCGCGGCTCGGCGCGCCGTCCACGTCGCGCATGCACTGCGCGGTGCGCGGATTGGTGCTCGTCATCGCGTGCGCGGCGGCTTCGAGATAGGGCGGCAGCCGGCTGCTCCATTCGTCGGTGTGCCGCAGCATCGCCGAGAATGCGAAGCCCGACGCGACGCTGCATGCGACGAGGCCTATGACTGCCGCGTTGCGTGCGCGTTGCCGGGTCGGCTGCTCGATTAGCCGATACGACAGCCATCCTGCCGCAAGCGATGCGAGCAGCAGCCAGATCGTCTACCACGGTTCGGGGTCGGCGCCGGTGTGCTTGCGAAAGGCGACCAGCATCGGCCAGTGCCACAGATAGACCGAATAGGAAATATCGCCGACGAACTGCAGCGGGCGGCTCGACAACGTGCGCGTCAGGAGGCCGTCACGCGCGTAGATGACCAGCGCGGTGCCGATGAACGGAACCAGTGCGCGCCAGCCGGGATACGGGTCGCCGGGCGTGAAACCGAATATCGCCGCCAGCAGCAGCGCGACACCCGCGAGCGCGAGCATATCGTTCACCACGCGCGAACGTGACCCGGCCACGAGGGCGATGGCCGCGCCCGTCATGAATTCCCATGCGCGTCCCCACGGCAGATAGAACGCATTCGCGAGCGTGCGCGGCGTCTCCCAGACACCCATCCGAGCGATGCCGCGAACAACGCGCCGAACACGACCCAGCCGGGCGCGTGTGCGCGTTTGCCGTCACGCCACAGCAAGCGGCCGAGCAGCGCGAAGCCGACATAGAACTGCATCTCGACCGCGAGCGACCACGTATGCAGCAGCAGATTGCGATGCGCGTCGGGAGCGAAGTAGCCGCCGGCATCGCTCACGAAAGTGTAGTTCGAGCGAAACAGCAGCGCGGAAGGGAAGTCGCGTTACGCGCGAGCCTCAGATAATCGGTGGGCAGATACGAGAACGCGCCCCACGCGACACAGGCGAACGCGAGCGCTGGAAAGGTTCGGCGCAGCCGGTTGATGAGGAACTGGATCGCCGAGAACCGTCCTTCGCGAAGGCGCGGATGCGCTATGGACGTGAGCAGATACTCGGAGATGACGAAGAACACGTCGACGCCGACGAATCCGCCCGACACGCCCGTCATCCCGAAGTGATACATACAGCACGACCGCGGCCACCGCCATGGCGCGCAGTCCATTGATGTCTTGTCTGAATTGCATTGCTGGCCCGCACGCTCAGGCATCGAACGTTCGGAAAAGTCCGGAAACACGGGATTGTCGCTGCTCGCGCGTCTTTTTGCGAACTACTCGCGCAGTGCCGCCGCCGTTTCTACCACGACGCCATCCCACGCGCCTGGCCGATGCTGCCGCACTAGCCGTGCACGCGGATACCACGGCGTGCGGTCCGAATCGATGCCCCAGCGCCAGTCAGCGGCGAACGGCAGCATCACCCAGACCGGCTTGCCGAGCGCGCCCGCGAGATGCGCGACCGACGTATCGACGGACACGACGGCATCGAGCCAGTCGACGATGGCGGCGGTATCCGCGAAATTCTCGAGCCGCTCTTCGAAGCGATGAATCGACTTCGCGCGCGGCAGCGCCCGCAGAACGTCGCGCTCCTGGTCGCTCAGGACCGGCTGCAGCACGATCCAGTCGATGTCCTCCAGCGCGAACAACGGTGCGAGCGCCTCGACCGGCGTCGCGCGCGTTTCGCCCGGCTGCACGCGCCCCGACCACGCGATGCCGATCTTGCGCCGCGCCTGTCCGCCGATCGAACCGCGCCATTTGCGCCGATAGTTTGCCGGCACGATGAGATAAGGCGCGCGCGCGGGAACTTCATCGGCCGATTTGATGCCCAGCGCCAGCGGTAAGGACAGCAGCGGACAGAAGGCGTCGGCATGCATGCGCACGCCGTCGTTCATGCTCTTCACCTCGACGCGTGCGGCATGCGCGGCCGGTGCGATCAAGGGTACCAGCGACGGCTGCACTTCCAGCACCAGCGTATGCACGCGTTTTCTCGCATAGGCGGCGAAGCGAACGAACTGCAAGGTGTCTCCGAAGCCTTGCTCCGCGCGCACGACCAGCGTGCTGTGCGGCAGCGCCTCGCCGTTCCAGCGCGACAGCGATGGCGCGGCTTCGCTGCCCGCTGTCTGCAGACGCCATTCATACGCTGACAATCCACGCGCGTAATCGCCGAGCGCGAGCAGCGCCAGCGCGCGATTCAGCTGAGCGGCGGGCATGCCGTCGTCGAGGCGCAGCGCCTGATCGAACGCGCGGATCGCCGCACGGTGCGAGGCGAGCGCCATCTGCGAATTGCCGAGGCAGAGCCACGCAACGCTGTATTTCGGGTCCAGCCCGGCGGCACGCTCGAACGCGAGCACCGCTTGTTCGTGACGTGCGAGTTTGGCGAGCGCATGACCGAGCCCGAAATGCGCCGGCGCGAAACGCGGCTGCAACGCGATCGCCTTTTCGAGCAACGGCAGCGCGTCTTTCGGATGCCCGTGCGTTTCGAGCAGATTGCCGAGGTTGAAATGCGCGGCGGCGTAGTTCGGCTTGGCGTCGATGGCGGCGCGGAAATGCTCGATAGCGGCGATCGTGTCGCCCATCGCGTTGAGCGCCATGCCGAGATTGTTGTGCGCGCCCGCATGCTTTGGCCGTAGCGACAACGCGCGGCGGAAAGCGCGGCTGGCGTCCTCGTGCTTGCGCAGCGCGGCGAGCGAATTGCCGAAGTTGTTCCACGCGGCGGCATCGTTCGGATTGACGCGCAGCGCTTTTTCGAAGGCATCGGCAGCGTCTTCGTGACGGCCGATCAGCGTGTAGGCATTGCCGAGGTTGTATTGCGCGGGCGGAAAGCCGGGTGCGAGCGTGAGCGCGTTGCGAAAACGCTCGATGGCGTCGTCGATGCGGCCGAGCGCCTTGAGCGCATTGCCCAGGTTCAGTTGCAGGCCGGCGTCGGTCGGACACAGGTCGACCGCGCGGCGTACGAGCTCGGCCGCCTCCGCATGCTGGCCTTGTTGATGGCGCAGCACGCCGAGGTAGTGCAGGGCGTCGACATGTTGAGGTTTGGCGGCGAGTGCGGCCCGATAGTCGCGTTCCGCATCGGTGAGTCGACCGTCGCGATGGGCCGCGAACCCGCGCGCAAATACGGTATCCATTGACGGGAAAATTTTGCAAACCTCGTAGTATTTTCCCACACTCGTTGCAGCGATCTTTGGTTTTGGCCTTGACCTGTTGCCTATCTGGTACTTAACATATGAACGTCTATTCATATGTTTTTCGATTCAAAATGATGTTGTCTCCGTCTTCCTTCGTATCCGTCACCTCCGACGACCGCGTCGTGCCGCTTGCCGATCTGTTTCGCCTGCTCGGCGATCCGACGCGTCTGCGCATCGTGCTCGCGTGCGTCGAGCAGAAGCGCGCGGTCGGCGTGATCGCGGAAGGGCTCGGCTTATCGGCATCGCTGGTGAGCCATCATCTGCGCCTGCTGCGGGCCGCGCGCATCGTGCGGGCGGAGCGGCAGGGCAAACAGGTCTTTTATGTGGCGGCGGACCGTCATATCAGCGCGATGCTCGGCGAATTGCTGGAGCACGTCGCCGAGCCGCAGCAGTCCGACGCCACCGATATCGAATAATCACGAGTCAAGCCGATGAGCACGCGTTCGCATCACGATCACGATCACGCGGGGCATGCCCACGGGCCGGGCGGTCATCATCACCATCACGCGCCGCAGGCGGGGCAGGGGCGCACGTTCGCGCTCGCGGTCGAGCTCAACTTGGTGATCGTGGTCGTGCAGGCGGTGTATGGCGTGCTCGCGCATTCCACTGCGTTGCTTGCCGATGCCGGCCACAATCTCTCCGACGTGCTCGGCCTTTTGCTCGCATGGGCGGCGGTGTGGCTCGGCCAGCGCAGTCCGAGCGCGCGCTATACGTTCGGGCTGGGCAGTTCGTCGATTCTCGCGTCGCTCGCCAACGCGGTGCTGCTGCTGTTCGTGTGCGGCGTGATCGTGCTCGAATCGATCCAGCGGCTGTTCAACCCCGTGCCGGTCGCGGGCCTCGATGTCTTCGTGGTGGCGACGCTCGGCCTGATCGTCAACGGGTTCTCGGCCTGGCTTTTCATGCGCGGCAGCAAGGAAGATCTGAACGTGCGCGGCGCGTTCCTGCACATGGCCGCCGATGCCGCCATTTTTGCCGCCGTCGCGGTGAGCGGCCTCGTCATTCTATTCACCGGCTGGAGCTGGCTCGATCCGCTGATGAGCCTTATCGTGGTGTCGGTGATCGTCTACGGCACCTGGGGTCTCGGCCGCGACGCGATGCGCCTCGCGATGGCCGCGGTGCCGCCGGGCGTCGATATGGTGCGCATCCGCACCTATCTGATGCGTCTTCCTGGCGTGGACGGCATTCACGACCTGCACGTATGGGCGCTCTCGACCACCGAAAACGCGCTGACCGTGCATCTGGTGATGCCGCAAGGCCATCCAGGCGACGTGTTCGTGCAGGAAGTGGTCACGACGCTGCGCACGGATTATGCAATGCACCATTCCACGCTGCAGGTCGAGTTCGGCTCGGTATGTCAGGCCTTTGTCTTGCCGGAGCGCGGACATGTCCACTGACGGTTCGTTAGGGTAGCGGCGTCGGGGGCAGGGGCGTACACTACATCTCGTGACGTTTCAGGGAGGACTGCATGTTCGCGCCAAAGCTGAATCCTAACAAGGCGCAAGAGAAACTCGACGTGGCGCCCGTTCTGATCGTCGGCGCCGGTCCGACCGGGCTCGCCGCCGCCATGAGCCTGTCGTGCGCACATATTCCTGTGCGCCTCGTCGACCGGGCGCGTGAGCCGTCCCATTATTCATGCGCCATCGGCATTCAGGCGCGCACGCTCGAACTCTTCGAACAGCATCGCATCGTGCAGCCGTTTCTCAATCTCGGGCATCGCGCGTGCGTCGCCAATCTCTATTTCAACGGCTAGCGGCTCGCGCGGCTCGATTTCGATCCCCTGCAAACGTGGTATCCGTATCTGCTCTTTCTCGATCAGGCGCAGACCGAACGCCTGCTCGCCGAGCATCTCGCCGATTACGGCGTCGCGATCGAACGCGGCGTCGAACTGGTCGATCTCGCGCAAGGCTCGGCGGGCGTGATGGCCACGCTGCGTCATGCGAACGGGCGCGACGAAACGCTGCGCTTCCTACGTGATCGGCGCGGACGGCGCGCATAGCTTCGTGCGGCATCGGCTCGAGGTGGGCTTCGACGGCAAGATGTTCGAGCAGACCTTCCTGCTCGCCGATCTGCAAGCCGCCTCCGACTGGCTTGACGACGAGTTTCATATTTCGCTTCGGGCGAGGGTCTGGCCGCGCTGTTTCCGATGGGCGATGGCCGCGCGCGGCTGATCGCGGACCTGTGTCGCCGAACGTGCTGCAAGCTTCATGCGAAGCCGGCGCCGCTGACAAAAAACCGGTCCGGACATCGAGGAATGCCGCGCCCGCCCTGGTAGCGCGGCGCGTGCATCACCGGGTGACGCTGTCGGAGGACCTCACGTGGGTCCTCGTACTTTCAACCGCATGGTGGACCGCCTGCGCACGCAGCGCGTGTTCCTCGCGGGCGATGCCGCCCACGTGCACAGCCCCGCCGGCGCGCAGGGCATGAACACTGGCATTCAGGAGGCGCTCAATCTCGGCTGGAAGATTGCGCGCATGCGCGCGGGCGGGCGCCGTCCGACGTGCAAGCGTTGCTGCGTCACTGCGAGATGTGGTTCGGCGCACAGGAGACCGGCGCCGACGGCAGCCACGCCGAAAGCGGATATCACGAAGACTAAAAAAAGCCTTGCGATTGCAGGGCTGTTGCAGGGCTTTCGCTGCTGGATCAGGCAGTGGCCGTCTGGCAACAGATTCTCGCGATGCTTCGTCAGCGCCTCCCGCAGAATCGGCTCCATGCTCGCGCTCACTTCCGGATTTTCCAGGGCAGCGGGAATCGCGAGCCGCATGCGCGGCTTCCAGAAACGGCAGATATGATCCGCCACGCCATCGATGGCTTCCTCGTCGTGATCCGGCATGGAGTCGAAGAATTCGCCGATGCAGTTCGCCATCTCGATCAGGTTATCGACATCCATGTGCTTATTTTCCTGAGGTTGTCGTGGCGACGTCGCGCATGTTCAGCAATTCGAGCTGCTGTGTGTTGAAGTGCGAATAATCCTTCTGCCATTGCGACGGCTGTTCGACCGGCAGCACCTGCACCGCCGTCATCTTGTACTCGGGGCAGTTGGTCGCCCAGTCGGACGAGTCGGTCCTGATGACATTCGCCCCCGATTCGGGGAAGTGGAAGGTCGTATAAACCACGCCCGGCTGTATGCGCTCGGAGATCTTCGCGTGCAGCACCGTTTGCCCGGCGCGCGATTCGATGCCGACCTAGTCGTCGTGCTTGATGCCGCGATCTTCCGCATCGACCGGATGAATCTCGAGACGGTCTTCGTCGTGCCACTTCGAATTGTCCGTGCGACGCGTCTGTGCATCGACGTTGTAACTGCGACAGAATGCGGCCGGTCGAGCGGATACTTGCGCGTGACCTTTTCCGGCGTCGCCACGAACTTGGTGATGACGAAGCGCCCTTGCCGCGCACAAATTCGTCGATGTGCATCGTGGGCGTGCCGTCGGGCGCTTTTTCATTGCATGGCCTGGATGCTGCCAAGCTCGTCGAGGCGCTCATACGAGACGCCGTGGAAGGTTGGCGTGAGACGCGCGATCTCGTCCATGATCTCGGACGGATGTGTGTAGTTCATTTCGTAGCCCAGCGCGCGAGAGCTTGATGGTCACTTCCCAGTCGGAATAGCCCGCGAGCGGCGGCATCACCTTGCGTACGCGTGAGATGCGACGTTCGGCGTTGGTGACGGTGCTGTCCTTTTGAGGAAGGTGGAACCCGGCAGCAGCACGTGTGCGTATTTCGTCGTTTCGTTGAGGAAGATGTCCTGCACGACGATACATTCCATGGCCGACAACCCACCGGCGACGTGCTGCGTGTTCGGGTTCGAATGCACGATGTCTTTGCCCTTGGCAATACAGGCCCATGAAGGTACCGTGCGTCGCGGCATCGAACATGTTGGGAATGCGCAGCCCGGCTCGTCCTGCAACTTCACATCCCATGCTTCCTCGAACAATGCGCGCGTGCGGCATCGCTGATATGGCGATAACCCGGCAGCTCGTGCGGGAACGAACCCATGTCGCACGAGCCCTGCACGTTGTTCTGCCCGCGTAGCAGGTTCACACGCCGACACCTTTGCGGCGGCCGATGTTGCCCGTCGCCATCGCGAGATTCGCGATACCCATGACGGTCGTCGAGCCTTGCGCATGTTCCGTCACGCCGAGGCCGTAATAGATCGCGCCGTAGCCGCCATTTGCATATTCGCATAGACACGCGCAGCTTCGCGGACCTTGTGCGCGGGCACGCCGGTGGTCGCTTCCATGGGGCTTCGGAGAGTTTTCTTCGCGCGACACGAAATCGCGCCATTGCTCGAACGCGCGCGTCTCGCAGCGTTCGGCGATGAAGTCCTCCTTCAGCAAGCCTTCCGTGACGATCACATGCGCGAGCGAGTTGACCATCGCGACGTTCGTGCCCTGGTGCAGTTGCAGGTGATACTGTGCCTTCACGTGCGGCGTATCGACGATATCGATGCGGCGCGGATCGATCACGATCAGCTTCGCGCTTTCGCGCACGCGACGCTTCAGCCGCGAGCCGAACACGGGGTGACCATCGGTCGGATTCGCGCCGATCACGACGATCACATCCGACTGCTCGACCGATGCGAAGGTCTGCGTACCCGCCGATTCGCCGAGCGTCGTCTTGAGGCCGTAGCCGGTCGGCGAATGGCAGACGCGCGCGCAGGTATCGACGTTGTTGTTGCCGAAGGCGGCGCGCATCAGCTTCTGCACGAGATAGGTTTCTTCGTTCGTGCAGCGTGACGACGTGATGCCGCCGATCGATTCGCGGCCGTACTTGTCCTGAATGCGTCGGAATTCGCTCGCCGCGTAGTTGAGTGCTTCTTCCCACGACACTTCGTGCCACGGATCGGTGATCTTTGCGCGGATCATTGGCTTTTTGATGTGGTCCTTGTGCGTGGCATAACCCCACGCGAAGCGGCCCTTCACGTACGCGTGACCTTCGGTTTGCCTGGCCGTTCTTGTTCGGCGTCATTCATACGACGGTGTTGCCCTTCATCTCGGCCTTCAGCGAGCAGCCGACGCCGCAGTACGCGCACGTCGTGATCGCCGAATGCTCGGCCTGCCCGAGCATGATGACGCTCTTTTTCTGCAGCGTGGCGGTCGGGCACGCGGCGCCGCAGGCGCCGCACGACACGCATTCCGATTCCATGAACGGCACGTTCTCGCTCGCCGCCACGCGCGATTCGAAGCCGCGTCCGGCGATCGTCAGCGCGAACGTGCCTTGCGTTTCTTCGCACGCGCGCCCGCAGCGATTGCAGACGATGCACTTCGACGGATCGTAAGTGAAGTACGGGTTCGATTCGTCCTTTCGGTCTTTTAGGTGATTCGCGCCTTCATAGCCGTAGCGCACTTCGCGCAAACCGACCTGCCCCGCCATGTCCTGTAGTTCGCAGTCGCCATTGGCGGGGCAGGTGAGGCAATCGAGCGGTGATCGGAGATGTACAGCTATCACGTTACGGCGCAGCGATTGCAGCTTGTCGCTTTGCGTGCGCACTTTCATGCCCGCTTCGACCGGTGTCGTGCACGACGCCGGATAGCCGCGCTTGCCTTCGATCTCGACGAGGCACAAGCGGCACGAGCCCACGGTTCGAGCGAATCGGTGGCACAGAGCTTCGGCACGTTGATGCCCGTTTCAATCGATGCGCGCATGACGGAGGTGCCGGCGGGAAACGTCACGGATTGACCGTCGATTTCCAGTGTTAGTCGATATCCGCGTGACATAGCGGCGTGCCGTAGTCGGTGTCGTCGAACGGATCGCGACGCTGCACGGATGCTGCACTCTTGCACGCGCAGTTTCCGGAGCCGCAGCCGTTGATAGTGTTGGACATGTTCGTATGGTAGTAGGTGACGACGCCGTGGACCTCGGCACGCGACAGCGGCGCGATGGCCGCTTCAGGCACGTAACCGACTTCGTCCTGTACGGCGTGAAGGATGGTCATCAACGTCGCGCCTTGCACGGCGTGACGGCGCACCAGTTCTTCGGATGCAGCGGCAGACAGCTGCGGATGTGTCGTGGGGCTCCTTCAACGCTAGGCATATGTTTTACCGATGGATATATAAGGCAACGCTGAACCAGCCGTTGTATTCATCGATTCAGGCGCAAACAGCGGCAGATTCATCGTGAGTGAGGCTTTGCGCCTGGATTTCCGGTCCACCAGGGTGTTGCGCCTGGGCCTGCGGCCCGCTTTCCCCCATTACGGGCGAACCTGTGCCATCAATCGCTTGCGCGAAAGATAAACGTTGGTCAACGCCAGCGCAACGAAAGCCCGATTGGCGTTCTTCGCCAGACCCCGATAGCGCACCTTCGTGAAGCCCCACAGGCGTTTGACAACAGCAAACCCCTGCTCAACGCGAGCACCGATCTTCGACTTGTTGCGATTCTTGCCGCGCGCTACCTTGTCAATTTCGCCCGCCCGACGCGTACGCTGATTGGTGAAGTCGCGTGCCTTGGCGGCCTTGCCACGCATCAGCGCTTTCTGGCTCGCATAGGCGCTATCTCCATAGACGCCTTGCTC
>LFLF01000091.1 GCA_001184395.1 Candidatus Paraburkholderia calva
GCACGACGCGTACGCGTAACTGCGTGTCGCGGCCGACCTTCCTCGGTCTGGCATTCAAGTTGATCGAGGAGGCGGAAAAAACCTGGCGCCGTATCAACGGACCGGAAAAGATCAAGCTGTGGCTCGAGGGCGTCCCCTTCAAGGACGGCGAACCAGTGCAAGACGATCAACCGGTTCAGCAGAAACTCGCCGCTTGAAATCGACTGTCGCGATACTGCTCATACACCACTCTTGACGCTAGCTCTCGGCGCGATGCCGCCCACCGAAATGCCGCCGAAACCGACGCCGTGATAGCCGGCCGATCAGGCGCGTGCGCTGGCCTTCGCCGCGCACGAGGTGATAGGCGATCGCGATCTTGAGCACGGTGTCGACCGACTCCGAGCCGGAATTCGTGAAGAAGATGCGGTCGAGCCCTTCAGGCATCAGGCCGGCGACCTTGGTCGCGGCTTCGAAGGCGAGCGGGTGGCCCATCTGAAAGGTCGGCGCGAAGTCGAGCGTGGAGAGCGCCTTCTGCACGACCTCGACGATTTTGTCGCGGCAATGGCCCGCGTTCACGCACCAAAGGCCGGCGCAGCCGTCGAGCACTTCTCGGCCATCGGTCGAACGGTAATACATGCCTTTCGCGCTTTCGAGCAGGCGCGGCCTTGAACTGGCGATTGGCGGTGAAGATCATCCAGAACGACGACAGATCGTCGATGACGGGGTGGGCATTCATGACAGAAGTCTCTTCGGAAAGAACAGCCACTCTATTCCTCGACAAATTTGCGCAGCATAGACAGTTCTTCCACTGCGCTGCCAACTGCGCTGGCAAAATGCCGGGAACTGTATTGGTCCGCGCGGGCTCGCTGCTGCCCTCGGCGCGGGGCCGAGGCGCATGCGCAGTCCACCTTCACGGTGACGGAAGCGTATAGCAGGCTCGTGTCGATGGACCTTATCACCGCGCGGCGCGGCTCGGGCTATCGTGTGGCCGTGTGCGGCCATCGCGAGCAGTCGCGCACCGTCGAAGGGCAGCCGCCGAGTCTTACTGCGACCTGGCTGCTATCGGACGTGTTCGCCGATCATTCTGTGCCGATCAAATCGGGCGGTGGCTGGCTGCCGAACGAATGGGTCAACGAAACTGGCCTGCAACACGCGTGCGGGCGGTCGGGCGCGTGCCGGCGGCGCGTATCGCCGATTACGGGCATCCGTACGGCTTTGTCCCGTTGCGCGGGCGGATCGCCGAGCAATTGGACCGCCACGGCCTGCCGGTCGATGCCGCATCCAACGTGCTGCTGACGGCGGGCGCAACACAAGGGCTGGACCTCATCGTGCGCACGCTGCTGCGGCCGGGTGACGCGGTCGTCGTCGAAGAGCCCAGCTATTGCAATCTCTTGCAGATCTTGCGGCTCGCGGGACTGCAAGCGTACGGTGTGCCGCCACGGTCGCGAGCATCGATACGGACGAGTTCGAGCGGATCGTGATCGAACATCGGCCGAAGGCGGTTTTTCTCAATACGACGCTGCAGAATCCGACAGGCGCGACGTTTTCCATGGCGTCCGCATTCCGATTGATGCAGATCGCTGAGCGCCACGGCCTGTGGGTCGTCGAGGACGATGTGAATCGCGAACTCGCGCCGTTGCTCGCCGCGATGGAAGGGCTGAATCACGTGCTGTATGTCGGCGGTTTTGCGAAGACCATTACGCCCGCGCTGCGTTGCGGCTATGTCGTCGCCGAGCCTGACGTGCTGCGCGAACTGGCGCGCACGAAGATGGCGGTGGGGCTGACGTCGTCGGAAGCGAAGAAGCGCATCGTCGAAAAGGTGATGACGGAGGGCCGCTATGCGCGGCATGTGGAAGTGGTGGTCGAGCGCCTGAAGGATGCGCACGCGCTCGTGGAAGAGTGCATGGATGCGCTCGGCATCGAACTGTTCAGGCGGCCGCGCGCGGGCTTCTTCGTGTTGGGCGTATTGCCAATTGATCCAGCCGATGCAAGCGAGGTCGCCACGCGCGCTCGAGCACGGCATCTGGCTCGCGCCCGGTCATACTTTTGCCCGGACGATGCGCCGAGCGCGGGCTTCCGCTTCAACATGCCGCATTCGATCGACGATGCGCTGTGGGATTTCCTGCGCAAGCACGTGATCGGGCGCTAGACAGCCGCATTACGCCGCGACCGCGGGCGCCATGGCTGACGTGGCGAGACGCGCCTGCAAGCACTCGCAGACATCCTTGCGCCGCACGGGATTGAGCGGGTCGCAGAGACGGAGGATGGTGAGCGTTGGTGTTTCCGCATGCAGGCGTCCGGATGCTTCCCACAACACGACAGTCTGCGCACCGTCAGAAACCTGCACGATTTGAAAGATGGCGAGATCGATCTTCGTGAGTTTATGAGGTTCGATCGAACGATGCATGATGTCCTCGACACGGTTCAGACGTGCGAGCCGCCATGCCGGCAAACAGCCGGCGCGCGGCGCATGGGCGGGCGCTTGTCATTTGCTGCGTGATGCGCTTGAAAAAACGAAATACTCCATGTCGGCTGCAAAGTCGGCGGTAAAGCCCACCTTTTCGCCGCCACTTTCCTGGCGGCCGTCTTCTTCGGCGTCGCGCTGCTCTCCGCACCTTCCGCATCGATCAGAAACTTGCTGCGATCCTTCACGTTCGCGATCCACGCGGGCGGGCGTGCCCAGCCGCTCCACGTCCCGCCTGTCTTCGGATTGCGATACTTCGCGGGCAGCTTGCCCTTTTCGCGAGACTTTTCATGTTCTCGCGGCGTCCTGCGGGCGCGGGAAACGCGACGTTCGGCTTGGCGGCCGCACGCTGGCCGCGCCTGCGATGTGCATCGATATCCGCCGTGGTGAGCCCATGCCGTTCCATTAACGCGCGGATGTCGTCGAGCACGGCCTGCGCGCGCTGCGCGATCAGCGATTCGGTTTGTGTCTGAAGTCTCTTGAGCTTCGCCTGGATCTGTTTCAACGTCGGCATGTGGGTTTCCCTTTGTCGTATGCGTTTGCGCGAGTGTCGCGTGCATCATCGCTCAATTGACGGCGTGGGTCGAACGCTGATTTGAAACGCTTAGGCGACTTTCACGCGTCTCGTCTGACAGCTACGAACGCGGCCGTCTCGTACGGCACGGTGACGATGCTCTTGCTGTGTAATTCCGGTTCCCCGTCGATCAGCGCCTGCACTTCCGCGACGATGCCTTCGCGCGCGGCCTCGGGCATCGCGGCGACGAAGCTCGTGGAGCGCACGCGATCGACGATCACGTTCTCCGGCGTGCCCGTATGACCGATGGCAAAGTGCATCTGCTCCAGCGGCCCGAAGCCTCCATGCGGAAACGCGCGGCGCCACTCGCCGGTATAGAAGCGCGGGCTGTCGCCTTCGTGCCGGTTGACGATCTCGTCGAGCCGCTCGACCCACCGCACGCGCGCATAGCGCAGATTCCACACGAGGCCGAGCTTGGCGCCCCGGCTTGAGCATGCGATGGATTTCGCTCAGCGCCTCACGGCCCGCGAACCAGTGGAAGGATTGTGCGTACACTACGGCGTCGACGGAGGCGTCGCCGAGCGGGATCGACTGCGCGCTGCCCGCGCGCGCTTCGACGTCGGGTACGGCGGCCGCGAGCCGTGTGCGCATGGTGTCGACCGGCTCAATTGCGATGACGCGCGCCCCCGTCTGCAACAGACGCGGGGTGAACTTGCCCGTGCCAGCGCCGAGATCGACCACGCATGCGCCCGGCCCGAGACCCAGCGTGCCCGTGAGCCACGCCGCGAGTTCGGGCGGATAGTCGGGGCGTCCGCGCACGTAGCTGTTGGCGTCAGAGGTATAGCCTTGCGAGGCGGTGGGGTGGACATGTTGCGTCATCGCATGCTCCTCTCGGCTCACTCGCCGTAGATGTCGAAGTCGAAGTACTTCTGCTCGATGTGCTTGTAGGTGCAGTCCTTGATTATCGCGGTGATGGCCGCGTCGAGCTTCTCTTTCAGATCGGTGTCTTCGCGGCGCAACCCGATGGTGGTGCCCGGTCCGAAAATCGCCGGATTTTCGTACGCGCCGCCCGCGAAGGCGTACGGCTTGCCGCGCGGCGTGGTGAGGAAGCCGCGTTAGGCCTGCACCGCGTTTTGCAGCGATGCGTCCAGGCGCCCCGACAGCAGATCGGCGTAGACCTGATCCTGATCGGCATACGACACGACCGTCATGCCCTTCGCGCCCCAGTGCGCCTTGGCGTAGGTTTTCTGCATCGAGCCTTGTTCGACGCCGACCGACTTGCCCATGAGCCCTTCGGCGGTCGGCTGGATGCCGGAGCCGCTCTTCGCGACGAGACGCGTCGGCACATGGAACAGCTTGACAGTGAAGGCGATCTGCTTGACGCGCGCCGGGGTCATCGATATGGTGGAGAGTACGCCGTCGAACTTGCGTGACTTGAACTTGCGTGACTTGAGGCCGGGAATCATGCCGTCGAAGACATTTTCGATCCACATACACTTGGCGTTGAGGCGGCGGCATAGCTCGTTGCCGATATCGATATCGAAACCGACCAGCGAGCCGTCCGGCACTTTCGATTCGAAAGGTGGATAACTCGGGTCCACGCCAAAACGAATCGTGGACCATTCTTTCACATGCGCGCCGATCGACACGGCCAGCATCGAACCCAACAACACCGTCAACAGCTTCTTAACGTCAGTCCCTTGCTTTTAATAGTTTCAGATTGAATCTACTGCCCAGCTGGAATTATAGAGGCGCAAGGGCGGCGCATCGGCATCATGCGGCGGCGGACGAAAAAAACGGCCGCGATTTTCGCGGCCGTGGGGCTTGCTACCTTTGCGATGAGTCTGTCGATGCTCAGTTAGCGCGCACTTCCACGCGACGCGGACGTGCTTCTTTCCGGCGCGGAATGCTTAGCCTGAGCACGCCGTTCTGGAGATTTGCATCGATCTTCGTGGTGTCGAAGTCGTCGCTCACGGTGAAGGACCGAGCGAAGCGCGGCGCGCGAATCTCACGGTGATGCACACGCAGCGCGGGATCGGTCGCGACGACCGCCTCGGCTTCGATGAAGAGGCGGGCGCTGTGCACCTTGACGTCGAGCCTGTCGCGCGGCACGCCGGGCAGGTCGGCCCACAGCGTGATGCCATTGGTGTCCTCGACGATATCGACCGGCGGAATGAGCGCCGGGCGGCGCGCGGTGTCGTCGGCCTTGCGCGTCACGTCGCCGGTGTCTTGCTGAGCGATTTGAGTGGTGTCATTCATCATGTGTTTTCCAGCGGAATTATTGAATGGCGATGGCGCGCGGTTTGTGGACGCTTCGCGCTTGCCGACAGTGATGGTCAGAAGGCCGTTCTCGTAACGCGCTTCGACCTTGTCCGCATCGGCGTTGCGCGGCAATTCAATCACGCGGCGGAACGCGCCGGTGAAGCGTTCAGCCGCGTAGGTGCGCGAACCTTCCGCTGGCACCTGCGCCCGGCGCTCGCCGCTGATGGTGAGCGTGTCTTTATCGACGGTCATCCAGCGTAGCCGGATCGACGCCGGGCGCGAATGCGACCACTTGAATCGAATCGTCGGTACTGCCGATGTTCAGACGCGGGAAGGAATCGGCACGGCTCGAACGGATGCTCGAAGGTGCGTGGCCGAACAGCGAAGACATCTGCGTTGCACACGGTCGAGGTCGGAAAAGAGGTCGCCGCTAAAATAAAAGTCACTCATGGTTCAGTCTCCGATAGCATATCGTCGGGCCGGCTGCGGGAAGTTGAGACGACAGCGCGAGATGTCGCTGCCTTTGAATCCAAGGTAGGTTCGATGGCTATCGTTTCAATAAGCGGGCGCGTTTTTTATCGAACTATTTGTGTCGATGCGAGAGGCCTTGAAAAAGGCACCGAGCGGCACCAGGCGACGTTCGGCGGCATTTACAATGAGCAGCGAGTTGCGCTACACCACCAACGAAAGGACGAGGACCGGACGATGAAAGTATGCATATACGGCGCAGGCGCCATCGGCGGCTGGATCGGCGTGAAGCTCGCGCAGGCGGGTTGCGACGTGAGCGTGGTCGCACGCGGCGCGATGCTCGACGCGTTGAACGCGCAGGGCCTGCGGCTCATCGAGAAGGATGCGACGCATGCGGTCAAGGTCGCTGCGAGTGCCGATCCCGCCGCGCTCGGCGAGCAGGATCTGGTGGTCGTGGCCGTGAAAGTGCCTGCCATGCGCGAGGTCGCTGCACATATCGCGCCGCTGGTGAATGCGCGCACCACCGTGCTCACCGCGATGAACGGTGTCCTGTGGTGGTTTTGCGACGGCTTGAGCGAACCGTTCGCGGGCAAGCGTCTGGAGTCGGTCGATCCCGACGGCGCGATCGCCGCGGCGATACCGTGCGCGCAGATGGTCGGCTGTGTCGTGTATGCTAGCTGCTTCACGGAAGCGCCGGGCGTGGTGTGGCATCGTCAGTGCATGGCCCTGATTCTCGGCGAGGCGAACGGCAAACCGGGCGAACGCGCACAAGACCTCGTCTCGCTGTTCGGCAAGGCCGGCTTCGAAGCCAGCCTATCGCCGCAGATTTAGCGCGACGTGTGGTTCAAGCTGTGGGGCAACATGACGATGAACCCGATCAGCGCCATCACCGGCGCGACCACCGACCGCATTCTGTCGGACGATCTGGTGCGCGCGTTCGTCACGCGCATCATGCTGGAAGCAAAGGAGATCGGCGCGCGCTTCGGCATTCCGATTGATCAAGTGCCGGAGGATTGCCACGCGGTCACGCTCAAGCTTGGCGCGATGAAAACCTCCATGCTGCAGTATGTCGAAGCGGGCAAGTCGGTGGAACTCGATGCGCTGGTTGCGTCTGCGCGCGAACTCGGCGCGATGACCGGTGTGCCCACGACCTTCACCGATGCCTTGCTCGGTTTCGCCCGGCTGCATGCGCACGCTGGGCCTCTATCCGGCGTAACGCCATATCGAAGGCGAAGGAAAGAACCGGCATGAACCAAACAACGCAATTGAACGAACTGCGCAACCTGCTGCGCGACTTCACCCGCGAGCGTGACTGGAGCCGCTTTCACACGCCTAAGAATCTTGCGGCCGCATTGAGCGTCGAGGCGAGCTGCTCGAGCCGTTCACGTGGCTGGCCACCGGCGACAGGCGCGAACTGGACGAAGCGAAGCTCACGTCGGTACGCCACGAAATGGCCGACGTGCTCGCGTATCTGATCATGCTCGCCGACACGCTCGACGTAGATTTGTATCAGGCGTTGATCGAGAAGATGCCGCTAAATCGCGCGAAGTATCCCGCCGACAAGGTGCGTGGCGACGCGCGCAAATACTCCGAGTACGGCGAGTGAAGCCATCGCGCGTTGCGACTCGCGCGAGGAGGAATCATCGCCATGCCTGGCGCGCCGGGCTGTTCCGGCTATCTGGACTGACCGGGCTATTGCGTGCGGGTCGAAGCGTGCGCGTCACGCTGCTGCGCGACAATGCGGCTCGCGCGGATCGCGTTGTCGGGGTAGCCGAGCCAGTCGTTGGGATCGTAGCCGGTCGCCTGCCAGGTGAGAAATTCCTGTCGCACCTGAGCTCGGGTCTTGGGCGCGTTGGGATCGGACGCGCCGGATGCGGTTTGCGCGAAGACAGACGCGGCGCACGAGAAGGCCAGCGCGCCTACGGCTATGCAACGAAAAGAGCTGTCGTGACGATAACCTCACACCGTGTTCCGACGGTGTTTTCATGACGGTGTTTTCATTCTAGGTGACGCCGTGAAGGCCTGCAGGAACGGGGCTCGCCAGGCATCGCAACGATGTGAATCAACGGAGGAAACGGCTTGCTCGGCACGCGGGTTGCATATTGTTGTCAGACAATCCACCGTATACTCGGGCGTTCTGGGCGGGGCCAATGCGGGACGACTCGCCGCACGCCACGAAAGCGCTGCGTTGCGCGAGACGTCGCCCTGCCGAGCGAAAAGCGAATCGAAGCCACAGCCTGACACAACAAACGCACACCACAGCAAACGCACACCACAGGCTGCATGTTATGAGCACCTTGCGCGTTGCCAGCGAGACCTTTCCCGAGATGGACGAACTGAAGGCGATCCTCGTTGCGGGCGGCACGTGGTTCGAGCGGCGCGTACCATCTGCGAGGTGCGGGCCGATCAGCATTCGTTTCCCATACTCACCGCGTCCATCGGCACGACCGACCGCGACGCGCCGGCGGTCGGCTTCTTCGGCGGCGTGCACGCGGCGGCGTGCACGGGCTCGGGTGCATCGGCACGCAACTCGTGCTCGAATACATGCGCGCGCTCTGGCGGCGTCTCGAGTGGGACGAACTGCTGCACGACCAGTTGCGCATCATCTGGCTGGTCTTCATGCCGATCGTGAATCCCGGCGGTATGGCGGCGCGACGCCGCTCAAATCCCAACGGCGTCGATCTTACATGTGCAACGCGCCGCAAAGTGCCGAAGGGCGCGTGCCATTTCTCGCGGGCGGGCAGTGCATCGGGCCGTGGCTGCCGTGGTATCGCGGACCGAGCGGCGCCAGCATGGAAGCGGAGAGCGCGGCGCTGCTATCTGTGGTCGAGGAGGAGTTGATGTCACGCCCGCTGGGCTTCGCACTCGACTGTCATTCCGGCTTCGGCTGGGACGACAGCATCTGGTTTCCCTACGCGCGCACTGCGCGTGAAATGGCGCATCTGCCGGGAATGTTCCTGCTCAAGACCATGTTCGAAGAGTCGTATCCGATCCGCACCACGGCTACGCGTTCGAGCCGCAGAGCCATCAGTATTTGTTGCATGGCGACCTGTGGGACTGCGCATACGACCGCACGCGCGCACCTAACATCTTCCTGCCGATGACGCTCGAACTCGGCTCCTGGCGCTGGATTCGCAAGAACCCGATGCAACTGTTCTCGTGCATGGGCATCTTCAATCCGATCAAGGTGCATCGCACGCGGCTGGTGTTGCGGCGGCATCCGAGCTTCTTCGATTTCCTGACGCGCGCGGCGTTTTCATCGCGCCGCTGGCTGCCGAGCTGCGAATTCCACGATCAGGTGATGCGCTGCGCGCGCACTGGCAATCGGCCAACGCGACATGAGCGACTGGATTCTTTTGCGCGGCCTCACGCGCGAGTCCCGTCACTGGGGCGACTTCGAAGCCTCGATGCGCCAGCACGCGCTGCTCGCCGCCGCCGACCGACCGTGTGCTCTGCATCGACCTGCCCGGCAATGGCCGCGAGCATGAACTGGTCACGCCGCCCACCGTCGAGGCGATGACCGCTTTCGTGCGCAACCGCATCGCGGAGCGGCATGTGAGCACGCCGTGCCGCGTGCTCGCGATGTCGCTCGGCGCGATGGTCACCTCCGCGTGGATTCAGCACGTGCCGGAGGAGATCGAACGCCTCGTGCTGATCAACACGAGCATGCGTTCGTTCGCGTCGGTGCGGGAACGTCTGCGACCCGCGGCATGGCCAATGGTCCTACGTATCGTATCGAGCTGGAAACAGCCGGAGCGATGCGAGCAAATGATCCACGGCTTGACCTGTAACCGCACTGACACAATGGATGCCTACATCGCGCAATGGGCGAAGTGGCGGCGCGAGCACGACGTGAGCGCGGGCAATGCACTGCGTCAACTGGGCGCGGCCGCGCGTTTTCGCACGATGAAGTTTCCGCCGTTCCATCCGACGCTGCTGCTCTCGTCGGCAGAGGACCGGCTGGTCGATCCCGCGTGTTCCGTGCGTCTTGTGAAGCATTGGGGCGTGGATCATGCGGTGCATCCGTGGGCGGGCCAGATCTGCGGTACGACGATGCCGACTGGACCTGCGCGACCATCGCCGCCTGGCTGCGCGAGGTGGATTCCCGAACCGCCGCGGATATGGATACCGGCGCGCCCGAGCGCGCATGACCGCACATTCCCCAATCGACGTCCGCCATGAAAGCGCCAATCGTCAATCTCGATGCACTCGATTCGCAACCGTTTCCCGAGGAAATCGCACCCACGGGCGAGGCGGCCGAACGTTACGCGCCGCGCATCTCGCAAATCGCGCCACGGCTGGGTGCGCGCAAGCTGCGCTATAGCCTGATCGTGCTCGCGCCAGGCAAGCGGGCGTTTCCGTTTCATCATCGCGTCAACGAGGAGATGTTCTTCGTCGTTGAAAGTGAGAGGGAAGTGCGGATCGGCGGGGCATCGCATGCAATCCGCGCGGGCGACGTGATCGCGTGTCCGCCGGGCGGTGCCGATATCGCGCATCAGATCGTCGACACCAGCGCGCAGGATCTGCTGCGCTATTTGGCCGTCAGTACGCAGCAATTGCCTGAAGTGGTCGAGTATCCGGATACGGGCCGGCACGCAGTGCTCGTCGCGGACGAACCGGCGCAAACGGTATCGACGAAGGGCTTTCGTGCCGCTTTTCGCGTCGGCAATTCGCTCGACTACTGGGAAGGCGAATAGCCATGTCGGCGAGATGGCCGGTTCGATGACGTTGCGTGCGCGTTGTCCGTTGTCATCCGTTCAGCGCGAGAAGGTTGCCGATACGGCGTTGCCGATACGGCGCGCGTGGGTCATGCGCCCCGCATCGGGTAACCCCGTGTTGCATCGCAACATCGCATTGCGTATACTATTTTTAGCCAGGTGGCGAGGCTGTGGCCGCGCCTTGTCGCCGGTATGGACGCACAAACAGCATCGCCCGGTAAAATTCAAGGGCGTTCAGCACGGCGGCGCGGTAAGCCAGGCAAACGTCGACTTGAGGGAGCCGTACACATGGAACTGACCAGCACGTCGAAACCAACGCTGCATGTCTTCCTGCAGGAAGGCGGGTGGCATTGGGGCATCACCGTCGAACGGACAGCAGGGGGCGGAATGAAGGTCGTCGCGTACAGCGACGAAGGTTTCGACTCCGAGGAAGAAGCGCGCGAGGATGGTGAATACGTCCTGCGCTCGGAAGACTGGCGCTCGCGCCAGAGCTTCAGCCGCAGCGAGCGGCGTTACGGTGTGTCCTGAGCGGGACGAACGCACGTCCGTCCCGCTGTTTTCGCTGTTCGCAGTAAATCTTCTTCGCTTCTTTTCCACACGCGTCAAACGCGCGACACTGCGTGCTCTGCCTTCTCCGATGGAGCGACGAGCATGTCCACACTCTCCGGTTTCCCGCTCTTCGCGGTGCGCGCGATGAATGCGCAGGAGGCCGCGCTCGCGCTCGACTGGGCAGCGGCTGAAGGATGGAACCCAGGCCTCGACGATGCCACATAGTTCTTCGCGGCGGACCCCGGCGGCTTTTTCATCGGCACATGGGACGGCGAGCCGGCCAGATCATTTCCGCCGTCGCCTACGACAATGCGTTCGGTTTCATCGGCCTGTATATCGTGCGCCCCGAATGGCGCGGCAAGGGCTTCGGCAAGCGGCTGTGGCACGCGGCGCTCGACTATCTCGGCGTGCGTACGGTCGGGCTCGACAGCGTGCTCGCCCAGCAGGCGAACTATTGCCGGGCGGGCTTTGCGCCGGCGCATCGCAATGTGCGGTACGAGGGCGTCATCTCGGACATGAGCGCCGATCAGCCGGGCTCGTCGATGCGCGCACCGTGCCGTTCGAACGACTGCTCGATTACGACACGTGGCATTTCCGCGCCCGCCGTCGCGCCTTCCTGGATGCATGGCTCGCAGCGCCCCGCACGTGCGTTCTTTCGCGGCCTTCGATGGCGCGGCCTTGCGCGGCTACGACACGATCTGGCGCTGCAGCGACGGCTGCAAGATCGGCCCGTTGTTCGCCGACGATCTGTCGGTAGCGCGCAAGCTGTTTCGCGTACTCGTGGCCGCAGCTGGTGGCACACGCATCGTGCTCGATACGCCCGAGAGCAATCCCGCCGCCATCGCGCTGGCGGTCGAGCATGAGATGCAGAGCGTGTTCGAAAAACAGCCCGCATGTACACGCGCGAGCCGTGGCCGGTTCCGCTTGACAACGTCTTCGGCATCACGAGCTTTGAACTCGGTTAGCGGCCGCCGAGGCACACGTGCATGGTTTGCACGCTTTTTCGCACTCCGGTAACGTGTCGGATGAGTCCACTCGAGTCCTCACGCTCATGAGCCACGACTACCCGCACGATCACGACCACAATCACCCGCATGACCACGACCACGGCGGCAGCGAACTGTCCGCCATGGACCTGCGCGTGCGCGCGCTGGAATCGCTGCTGGTGGAAAAAGGCTATATCGATCCGCAGACGCTCGACGTGTATATCGAGACCTACGAACACCGCGTCGGGCCGCGCAACAGCGCGCGCGATCGCGAAGGCATGGAGCGATCCGGCCGGCTGCTCGAGGACGCCACTGCCGCCATCGGCTCGCTCGGCTACACCGGTCGGCAGGGCGAACACATGATCGCGCTCGAAAACACGGAGCAGGTGCACAACATGGTGGTCTGCACTTTGTGCTCGTGCTACCCGTGGTCGGTGCTCGGCTTGCCGCCGGTCTGGTACAAGTCCGCGCCATATCGCTCGCACACGGTGATCGATCCGCGTGACGTGTTGCTGGACTTCGGCGTGACGCTGCCCGAGAGCGTTGAAGTGCGCGTATGGGACTCGACTGCCGAAATCCGCTATCTGGTGCTGCCGATGCGTCCGCCCGGCACCGCTCATCTCGATGAAGACGCGCTCGTCGAACTTGTCACGCGCGACTCGATGATCGGCACCGGCCTGGCGCTCGCGCCCGCGCAGTTGATGGAAGGGAGCCGCGTCATGAATGCAGCGCACGACATGGGTGGTATGCAGGCCTTCGGTGCCGTTACGCAGGATGCCTGCGATGCGCCGAGCGCGTCGCCGTTTCACGCCGAATGGGAGTGCCGCGTGCTGGCCATCACGCTCGCGATGGGTGCCATAGGACAATGGAACATCGATACTTCGCGGGCGGCGTGCGAAAGTCTGCCGCCCACGCAATATCTCGGCAGCAGCTACTATGAGATCTGGTTCGAGGGCCTGAAGAAACTGCTCGCGGCGAAGGGCCTGGCGAGCATGGAAGAAATGGCATCGTGCGTTCGGCTGACAAGCCAAAAGCACAGGTCCGCATAATGAAGGCCGCCGACGTTGGCGCGGCCTTGCTGCGCAGCTCGCCGACCGAACGTGAGATCGCCGTGCCCGCGCGTTTCGCGCCGGACGACACCATGCGCGGACACCGTGCGCGCGAAGGAGATGAACCCACCCACGCATACGCGCCTGCCGCGCTATTGCCGTGGCAAACGCGGCACTGTCATCGCGGTGCGGGGCGCGCATGTCTTTCCCGACGACAACGCGCTCGGCCACGGCGAGCATCCGCACTGGCTCTATACCGTGCGCTTCGATGCCACCGAACTGTGGGGTGCGAACACGAGCGCATCGGCGGTGTATGTGGATTGCTGGGAGCCGTATCTGGACCTGGAGGCGGTACGCGCATGAACGCATCGAATCTGCACGGTCTGCGCGAGGCGCTTCCGCATCTCCCTTTCGACGGCGACGGTCCCGTATTTCAGGCGCCGTGGCAGGCGCAAGCCTTCGCGATGACGCTCGCACTGCACGCACGCGGCGTCTTCACTTGGACCGAATGGGCGCACGCCTTGAGCGAAGCAATCCGCGATGCGCAAGCCGCAGGCGACCCGGACCACGGCGATACCTACTACGCGCATTGGCTCGACGCGCTGGAGCGCATCTGCACCGCGAAGGGCTGCACGAGCGCCGACTCGCTCGTGCACCGGCGTATCGAATGGTACGAAGCCGCGCGCTGCACGCCGCATGGGCAGCCGATTTTGCTCGACGCGCGCCGCACGCTGCCCACGCCGACGTTCGAGGCATATCTCGCGGCGGTCTATCGCGTATTCGGCGCGGCTGCCATCGACATGACGATCGGCACGGCGAACCCGGCGGCGGCAGCGCTGATCGAAGCGCATGGGGCGCACGGCGCGGTGTTTGTCACCGCGTTCAACCCGTTCGGCACGAAACTCGACGATGCGCAGAACGACACGCGTCAACGCGCGCTGATCGCCCGCATCGGAGCATTGAAGCAGCCCGCGCTGCCAGGCGAAGGCTTCGATCCCACCGGCGCATGGCAGGCGGAGGCAAGCGTGTTCGTACCCGGCGCCACGCGCGAGATGGCGGACGCGCTGATGATCGAGTTCGAGCAGAACGCCGTCGTGTTCGTCGATGAGATCGGCATACCGGAACTGCTGTTGCATCCCGACCTGCGGGGAGGCACGGGGCACGAGGCACAATACGTGCTTCGATCCACCCGAGGCCGCCGACGCGCCATGCAGTCCAGTATCGCCATCCATTCGCTCTCGCACGTGCGGCCGGTGCCGCTTCCCGCCGGCGCGCCGGTGGACGTCGCCGTCTGGCTCGTCACGATCGATCTCGCCGCGCCGCTGGCCATCGCGAGCGGCGGCGCGTTGCAGGAAAGCGAATGGGCGCGCGTCCGCCGATTTCTGCGTCGCGCCGATGCGGTGCGTTTTGTCACCGTGCGCGGCGCGTTGCGCGCGTTGCTCGGCGCGCGCTTGCGGATGGATGCCGCGCGTCTGGTCATCGAGTCGGATACCCACGGCCGCCCGCGTCTGACGCTGCCGGGTGCGCCCGATTTCAACGTGTCTCACTCGGGCGCGCATGGCGTGATCGCGATCTCGGATGCACGCCGCGTGGGCGTCGATATCGAGGAGGCGCGGGCATCGTTCGACTGGCGCGAACTGGAACCGATGGTGCTGTCCGCAGTGGACAGGAGCATCGTCGATGCCTTGCCGGCGGACGCGCAACGCGCGGCCTTCTTCGATTGCTGGGCCGCAAAGGAAGCCTTGCTCAAGGCACACGGCACCGGCATGGGCGCGGGCGCGATCCGCATGGATGCAGTGTCGGTGCTGCCGCGCGACGGCACGCGCTACGCATTGTCGGTCGAGGCGGGGGCCTTCGATGCAGCGGCACTGACCACGCCGGACGGTTATGCGGGCGCGCTCGCATGGTCGCTTTGATGCAGTGGAATGCGCGCCCAATATGGACCAAAACGCCCGTGGACCAAAACGCCCGCCTGAAAATCAGACCGGCGCCTACCGCTCCATGTCACGGTGCGTGAGATACAACCGCAGGTCGAACTCGACCTGATGGTAGCCCGGCTGCATCAATTCGCAGATCCGATAGAACGCCTTGTTGTGATCGCTTTCCTTCAGATGCGCGAGTTCATGCACGACAATCATCCGAAGAAACTCGGGCGCGGTGTCCTTGAAAAGCGAGGCGATGCGTATCTCTTTCTTCGCTTTCAGCTTGCCGCCCTGCACACGCGAAATGGCCGTGTGCAATCCGAGCGCATGTCGCAGGACATCGAGCTTGCTGTCGTAGAACACTTTGTCGATGGCGGGCGCGACGTGCAGAAATTCGTTCTTTAAGTCGGAGCAATACGTGTACAGTGCACGGTCGGATTGCACCGCATGGCGCTGCGGATAGCGCGCATCGAGATATGCGCCCAGTTGCTGCTGCGCAATCAGGCGACGCACCTTGTCCTGCAACGCGATCGGATACGCGCCCAAGTATTTCAGTTGTTGCACGATGGCGGAATTCATAGAAACGTCCAATGAGTGAGACGCCCGCGACCCGCGCGACGCCTCGATACAAGGAACATTTTAGTCAACGCCACGGCCGCGCGCCGCCGGCTTGCGCGCGAGCGTGTTTCGACACACGCAATTCCGTAACCTTATGTATCCGCGCGCCGCGTGGCGAGACGCCGTGCGAACATGCGCTCCCTCGTCGATGTGACGGGGCATCACTCACGCAATCGCGGAACTTTCACGGCATCGAACAAAGCCCATCACGCCACCGGATTCGCGGCGCCCATCATCCCCGCGGCGCTCGCCGGCGTGAGCGGGGCGGATCTGACCGTGCGCGGCCTCGCGTTCTGGCCATCGTGGGCACGACCGCGCCGGACTAGCTCGAGGTCGCGTGGTAGCGGCGCACGCATCGGCTGTGGATCACGCATCGCACGCTCACGCATTGGGGTGTCGCGTGGATCGCGCTGTCCTGGCATGGGCTCGGGCGTTATCCGGGCGCGGCGATCACGTTCGGCTTCGCGTGCGGCGGCGTGATACATCTGCTCGCCGACTGGCCCAATTCGCTCGGCGTGCCGTGGATAGGCGCGCGGCATTCACTCAACCTGTGGACCAGCGGCCATTGCGATCTGATCGTCGTGGCGAGCGCGTGGCTCGCCTTGCTCGCCGTGGCGGACAACTACTGGTTTCATCACGCGTGCGCGGAACTGCTGCAGCATGCGTGGCGCATGCTGCGCGCCTGATCGCCTTTTAGTAGGCTATTGAAATACCCTCTACGGAAATACCCTCTACGCGGGTCATCTTACGCGGATCATCTGATTGGAAGGGGCAAACTGGGAGGGGCAAACGTTGAATCAAGGAATCGAACGACACTGAGACCGAAACGATGCGCAGAGCAGACGGCTACACCGAATTGATGTTCATGATGACCACGCTGGATAACTTGGTTCCGGCCAATCACCCGCT
>LFLF01000092.1 GCA_001184395.1 Candidatus Paraburkholderia calva
AGAATGCGACATTAGCAGCACCTGAATCAACGAAGTCCGGCGTCAAATTAGTTGGGTCTGAACGTCGCGTTGGCTCTTTCGAATGAGTAGGCGCACATTCAAAAAAACTATTTCAACAGCCTGCTAGCTTTGCCCTCCTCTTACCGGGGTACATCTCCCTTCAACGTGATCCGATGTATCACTCGCCTGAAACCGTGGTAGTCGTTCACCGGATTGTGTTGAGCCGAGCGGTTGTCCCAGAACGCAACCGCGTTCGGCGTCCACGCAAAACGGCACGTGAACTCCGGCTTCACCTGGTGCCAGAACAGAAAGTCGAGCAGCAGCGCGCTTTCCTCACTCGTCATCCCGTCAATGCCCACCGTGTGCGCCACGTTTACATACAAGCTCTTGCGGCCCGACTCCGGATGCGTGCGCACGATCGGATGCAGCGACACCAGATCCTTCGGCTTCTCGCCGCGGCCGTCCGTGCGGATGCGGTCCTCGCGCGTGCGCGACACATCCGCCTTCGCCGATGAATTGATTCCCTTCAGCCCTTCCAGCAAACGCTTCATAGTGTCGGATAGTGCGTCGTAGGCAAGCTGCTGATTGGCGAACAAGGTGTCGCCGCCATAGGGCGGATCTCCCACGAGAGCAGCATCGAACCCATCGGGGGCACCTCGAGATACGTCGTATCCGAATGCCAGATGCCGCCGAAAGTTCACGCGCTCCGTCTCCAGCTTCTTCACCTCGATGATCGTCGGATAGCCGTCGAGCCCTTTCACGAAGGGATATTCGATCGGCTCGCCCATCGCGTTCGCGAAGTCCAGAAACTGCTGCGGACTCAAATCCTGTTCGTGCAGAAAGATCACGAGATGCTCGTTCAACGCGCCGCGCAACGCCGCCGCCTGTTCGCGTGACATGCCCCGGGCCAGATCGATGCCGGAGATTTCCGCGCCCAGCGCGCCGGCCAGCTTTCGTACTTGCATGAGAACTCCTTGAAGCGTCCATGAGGCGTCCGTGAGGCGCGCGGGATTCAGCCCGCGCCGAGCAGCATCGTCGATAACGAAGGGAATACGCCGATCAGCGCGAGCACAGCCATCATGATGCAGCGTGCCGAACACGATGCGCCGCAACGGCACATCCGGCGCCACGCTCTGAACTACGAATAGATTGAGCCAGACCGGCGGATGGATCAGCACCATTTCCATGTTGATCACCACCACGCCGAACCAGATCAGGTTCCAGTGATAAGCCTGCACCACCGGAACGAGCACCGGCATGGTGACAACGATGATCGCAATAATCTCCATGAAGCAGCCCAGAAAGATCAGCAGCACGTTGATGCTCACGAACAGCACCCACGGTTCGACATGCGCCTGCGCCACGCGCTGCGTGAGCGACGCCGCGACCTGACTGGTCGTCATCACGTAACCGAACACGATGGCCGATGAAATCACCGCGAGAATCATCACGCTGCTCTGCGCGGCGTTGACGAGAATCTGCCAGAACTTGCTCCACGACAGTTCGCGATACACCACGCCCGCCAGCACCAGACTCGCAACGATGCCGAGCGATGCCGCTTCCGGCGGCGTCGCGAGTCCGCGATACAGCGACCCGAGAATAATCAGGATCAGAAGCGCGAACGGGTCGATGTCCTTCAGCGCCCGATGCGCTCTCGCGCGCTCGCAAGCAGCTTCGTATGGCGATCGGTCACCGCGCGCCCGATCGCGCATCGAAAGGAAGATCTGATATACGGCGAACGTGTCCGCCATGATGGCGCCGGGCACGAGCGTGGCGACGAACAGCTTGCCGATAGACTGCTCCGCGATCACGCTGTACACGATCAGCGGAATGCGCGGCGGCAATAGAATGCTGAGCGTGCCGCCCGCCGCCACCGCGCCGAATGCGCGGCCTTCGGGCACGCCATGACGGCGCATTTCCGATACTGCGAAGCCGCCGATCGCCGCCGCGATCGCGACGCTCGAACTCGACACCGCCGCCATCACACCGCACCGCACGCGAGCGTCGGCGCGACAGCCAGTCCCCCGGGCACGCCGTCGAGAATGGTCGCGAGCGCGGCGTATAAGCGCGCGCCCATGCCCGACGCCAAAACGATCGCGCCCATGAACATCGGCACGGAGGTCAGCGTGAAGGTCGAGACCGATCCCCAGTAAGTGCTCGGAATCAGGCTCAGCGCATCCCAGCCGCCACCTGTGATGAACAACGACGCTAGCGCGACGGCGAACAACACGAACGCGATCGGCACGCCCATCGACAGCACAGCAAGCAGGCCGCCGAACATGCCTGCGCCGATGAAGAGCTGATTCATTCCTCCCCCCGAGCAGCATGTCGTCGAGCGCGACTTCGCGGCCTTTCGGCTCGCGAGCGAACACGATGGTCAGGAGCTGCGTCACCTGTGCGATGCACAACAGGATCATGCCCGCGAGGAAGCCACTATACGGAATCCACAGCGGCAGCGAGAACATGCCCCACGAACGTTCGTTGCTGGTCCATGCGTCCCACCAGAAATCGATGGCGAGCCGCGCAATCGCAAGCGCGACCGCCGTGACGATCAGCGTGGACACGCACGCGAGCACGCGCTTGCCCAGATCGCGTTCACCACATCGACCTTCAGATGCCGCCCCTGCCACGCGAGCGCCGCCGTGCCGACGAAGGTCATATACGCCATCAGATACGTGGTGACTTGGGTGACCCATACATCCGACAGATGCAGCGCCTCGCACGCGAGCACGCCGTACGAGATCACGAGCACGGTCGCGATGACGGCCGCTCCCACCGAAAGCGCGACGCCGCGGCAGAACACGTCGAGCGCGTGCGAGAAGCAGTCGATTGCGTGGCGCATCGCGGCCCCGTTATTTGTAGAGCGCCATGCTCTGGTCGAGCAGACGCGCACCGTCCGGCACCTCGGCACGGAACTTGGGGAGGCTCACTTTCTGAAACATCGCCTGCTACTGGTTCCATTCATCGAGCGTCATCTTGTGGACCTTCACGTTATGGCTCGCGAAGAGTTGCGCGACGCGGCAGTCGTCGGCTTTCGCGCCTTCGAACGAGCTCTGCTCGAGGCTCTGGCCGACATCGGTCATGATCTTCTGCTGCGCGGGCGTGAGCTTGTTCCATGTCTTCATGCTGATCGCGATCAGTTCGATCGTGTAGTAGATGTTGTAGTCCTCGGGCGAATCGTAGTACTTCGCCACTTCATACAATCGATACGAACCGAAGGTGCCCGACGAGGTCCAGAGTCCGTCAAGCAGGCCGAGCTGCATCGCGCTGTACGTTTCGGACGAAGCCATCGATACCGTACGCGCGCCCGCGCTTTGCAACGCGGCTTCTATCATCTTGCCCGTGCGCGCACCTTCTGTTGTGGCAAATCGGCGGGTACGTTGATGGGTTTCGACTTCGAAGCCATGCCGCCGGAAATCTGAATCCAGCAGAACGTCTTGAAGCAGTATGCCTCGAGCTTCGCTTCCAGTTCCTTCCACACGCCGGAGGTGCGGAACTTGTAGACGTCCTCGGGCATTTTCCAGAGTCCGGGCAGAAGAATCAGGTTCATCTGCAGAATCGCGCCCACCGCATAGATGTACGGATAGATCGCCAGATCGACGGTGCCGCTCTTGAGCGCCATATGCATGTTGAGCGATTTGACGAGCGAATCTGCCGGGAAAATGTTGACGTGAATCTTGCTACCCGACTTCTCCTCGACCTGCTGCGCAAATTTCTTGCCCGTCTGCACGACGTAATCGTTCGGATCGTCGGGCCATTGACGCGCCATCTTCAGCGTGATGGTGTCATCGGCGAAGGCGGCGCCCGTCATGGTGGCGAAAGCGCTCAATGCAAGCAGCGAACGGGCGATTCGTTTCAAGCGCAAACCGTGCATCTCTAAAGTCTCCTGTTTGTTGTCGTGTTCAATGGCTTCTATTGCGCATCGCCTTCCATCGCGTCGATGGCCGCGCGCATCCGCGCCGCGACATCGTCGAGCGCGTGCTCGATGCGATAACGCGGACCGGCCACCGCAATGGCCAGCACTTCGCGATTGAGATGCACCGGCATCGCGATGGCGAACACATCGCTCACGCTCTCGCCGCGCGTGAGATAGAAACCACACCGCTTGGATTCGGTGAGATCGCCGATGAGTGCGACGGCGTCGGTCAGGTGGCTCGGTGACCTCGCTCAGCGACGCGTTCGCCAGCCACGCTCGCAGGCTCGCGTCGTCGAGCTGGTCGAGCGTCTTGCCGATGGACGTAGAATCAGCGGCTTGAGCGCGCCGGCCGGAGCGCTATAGCGGATCGTCTGCGGCCCTTCGTGAACCGCGAGATAGACGATCTGGTCGCCCTGCCGCTTGCCGACGATCACGGTCTCGCGCGTGGCTTCGCGCAGCGCCAGCAGATGCGGTTCGATGCGTTCGAGGTAGGGATCGTGCGCGGCGATGGTCATCGCCATATCGACCAGGCGGCGCGTGGGAAAGAGGTCCTTGCGCCGCCCTGTCACGTACAGATAGCCGCGCTCGATCAGCACACGCACCACGCCGTGACTCGTGCTAACCGGCATGCCCGATGCCTCGGCGAGTTCGGACAGCGTGACAGCGTAAGCGGCCAGCAGGCGGCTTCGAAGATGCTGAGGGCGCGATCGGTTGGCTTCACATTCGTACTTTCGAAAAGTGTTTCGCGAGATTGAAACGCAGTATAAAAGACGAAGCAAGCCGCGCGAGCATGTGAATGCTTAGGAAAAACCCTTTGAAACAGGGGTTTTCGCTGTAAAGTCGTGCCTGACGTGCTTCGATAAGGTTCTATTGCAGCGCACTAGCGAAGGCTGCTTTTCACGGACGGCGACACGATGCAAACCGAGACTGAACGGACCCGCAATCAAAGACCAGCGGCACATTGCAGCACATTCCATCCGGCGTGTCGGTGCTCGGCTTCGTCAGCCTGTTCATGGACATGTCGTGCTGTGGACGAGATGGGCGCGCACCTCACCTTCGACGCAGGCGCGGTCTTCTGCGTGCTGACCCTGATCGCGCTGACAGCGCATGCGCGCGTGCGAAGCTAGCGTCGCATCACAGCCGATACACCTTCGACGCCGTGCTGCCGAACAGCGCCTTGCGTTCATCCGGACTCGCCTGCGCGGTCATGCGCTTGAACGCGTTCCAGCCGTTGTTAAACGAATACGAACCCTTGTCCACCGGAAAATTGCTTTCGAACATGCAGCGGTCCGCGCCGAACCATTCGATGCACGACAGCATCCACGGCTTCCACGCATCGCGAGTTGAGCCGACGACGGCGGACGTTCACCCTTCTCGAAGTCGAAGCCGTTGATGCGCATGCCGAGCCCGCCCACTTTTACGAACACGTTGGGCAGTTACGCGAGCTCACGCATGGAACGCGACCAGCTATCGAATACATCCTGGCAGTGCTGTTCGTAACTCGCAGTCCGCACCACGCCGCCGCAGTGCTTGATGATGACGGGCGTGTCCGGATACGCCTTTGCGATATCGAACAGTTCCGGTAGCTGCGGAAAAAACAGCCACGCATCATAGGACAGACCGAGCGGCGCGAGTTGCGCGAATCCTTCGCGATACGCGGGATCGCGCAGCAAGCCGCACGGCGACGCCGTCAGTGGATTGGCGAGCGTCGTGTCGACATCCCACGTCACCAGATGACGAACGCCGCGAAAGCGTCCCCGGCCCGCTTCCCGTTGGGCCTCGCGCGCCGCCGCGCCGCGCCGTAGATCCGTGTAGCCGACCATATACCCCTGGCGACCTGCGGCTTCGCGCCGCCCTTCTGCAAAGGCGCCGTGACCTCGCCAACGTAGTCGATCTCGCCGACCGGGCGCATCGCCTCCGGCTCGGTCTGGCGATAGCGCGTGAGTGCCTGCATGTACACCGAGGCGACGATATCGTGTCCGCCGCGAGCATCCTCGAGATACTCGTCGAGCAAATAGGTCCAGCCCTGCCGCTCGTAGAAGTGATGATGCGCATCGACGATCGGCATGTCGGGTTCGAGCGCCGCTTCGTTGCCGGACGCGAGCCAGTCCGCGCGAACGGAAAGATAGTTGCTGCTGGCCATGCTCATGGTATGGGTGTCCTTTTCGGCAAAGCTATTGCGCGTGGCGAGCGCGGGAAGCAGGAGCAATGCACCCGCCGCGCCGATCGGTCGCCGCCACACCGGAGAATGATGATCGCGCATCCTCATTCACCCGGTCAAACGCGTACAGCAACAGCGTGAGCAAGGTTGTAACAGCAAGCACGATGGCAAGCCCGATCATGCCGGCTGTAAAGGTACCGAAGCATCCTTGAGATAGCCCACGAGATACCGTCCCGCGAAGCCGCCGAGCGCGCCAATGCAGTTGATCAGCGCGAGGCCGCCCACCGCCGCTTCGCCCGACAGAAAGCGCGCGGGCAGCGTGAAGAAGATGGTGCGTCCGGCAATCGTGCCGATCAGCGTGAGCGTGATGCCAGTCATCGCCGGGACGAGTTGCTGGAAGTACGTGGAGATGCCAAGCGCGAGCGCGCCGATGAACAGCCCCGCCGCCAGATTCGCGATATTCCCGCCGCGCCGGTCCACGCGCTTGGCCCGCCACAGGAGCGCGATGGTCGCGAAGAAGTACGGCACCGCCGAAATCCAGCCGATCTGCGACACGCTCATGCCGTTGGCCTTGAGCATCTGCGGCAGCCAGATGCCGATGCCGTACGAGCCCATCGTGAAGCCGAACGAAATCAGCGCGAGGATATACACGCGGATATCGCGCAGCGCCACGCCGAAGTCCTTCTTTTTGCGGCTCGCCGTGCCTTCGCGATCGAACGCGCTTTGCAAGGCCTGACGTTCGTCGGGCGAGAGCCAGGCCGCGTCGGCGGGTTTGTCGGCGAGCAGCTTCAGCAGCACGAGAAAGCCGAGCACGCAGGCGGGCAAGCCCTCGACGATGAACATCTACTGCCAGCCCGCGAGATCGAGCGTGCCGTCCATCTTCAGCAGCCACGCGAAGAACGGCGCGCCGACCAGCGACGACAGCGGCGTCGATACGGTGAACCACGCCAGCACCTGCTACGGTAGTGCGCCGGAAACCATACCGCGAGAAAAAAGATCACGCCGGGAAAGAATCCCGCCTCGCCGATACCCAGCAGCAGCCGGATCGCATAGAAGCTGTTCGGCCCGACCGCGAGCGCGGTGGCCGCCGCAAAGAAGCCCCACGAAATCATGATGCGAGCGAGCCAGCGCCGCGCGCCGAAGCGGTACAGCGCGAGATTGCTTGGCACTTCGCACAGGCAGTAACCCGCGAACATGATGCCCGCGCCCCAGCCGAACTGCGTCGCGGTGAGGCCGAGATCGCGGTTCATCGTCCAGGCCGCGAAGCCGACGCTGGTGCGATCTAGCTAGTTGAAGAAGTAGGCGAGCGAAAGGATCGGGATGAAGCGCCACGCCGCCTTTTTCACCGCGTTTTGCTCGAGCAAGGACTCGGCGGACGGGTCCGCGGCCATGCCCCGAGAGATGGATGCCATGATGTCTCTAGATTCGTATTGCCGGACGGCGCGGCCCGGCTTTTTTCGTGCGATACGTCGGTTCAGGCGCTGGCCAGTTCGTTGGCGGACGGACAGATTCGACTCGTCGCCGGGATGCCAGTCCGTGCAGCAGATCACGCCGGCATCGGTCAATTGCCGCACATCGGCGAGCGCGTAACTTAGCTGCATCAGGAGCGCCTGCGTATCCTGACCGAGCGCGGAGGGCGCCGCGCGCAGACGCAGGCATTCACCGTCGAGCGGGAGCGGCAGCAAGACGGTGCACGTCGGAATGGACTTGCCCGCGCCGCTCGCATCGGGCGGCAGCGTCACGTCAGCGAGACCGCCGGTTGCGAGCAGATGCGGATCATCGAACAGGTCCTGCGACTTCGTGATCGGCGCATACGGCAAGCCGATGCGCTCGAACACCGCGCTGAACGCCTCCACTCCATATGCTTGCGCAGACACGGCAGCAGCCCGTCGCGCGACTGCATGCGCTAATTGTTGGTGGCGATGCGCGCGTCCGCCTTCAGGTCGTCGAAACCGAACGCGTCGCAGAACAGCGCCCACTGCGTATCCGACACGACCGCCAGAAAGATCTGCTCGCCGTCCTTCACGGTGAAGACGTCGTACACTGCCCACGCCGAGATGCGGTTCGGCAGCGGCGCGGCCGGTGACCGCGAACTGCATCATGTGCTGCGCGACAAGGAACACGTTGTTCTCGAACAGCGCGCTCTGCACTTCCTGACCTTTGCCGGTGCGCTCTCGTTGCGCGAGGGCGGCCATCGCGCCGATCGCGCCGAACATGCCGCCCATGATGTCGTTGACGCTCGTGCCCGCGCGCAGCGGCCGGCCGTCCGGACCGGTCATGTAGGCGAGACCGCCCATCATCTGAAAGACTTCGTCGAGTGCCGTGCGATGATCGTACGGTCCCGGCAAAAAGCCCTTGTGCGATACGTAGAAGAGACGCGGATTGAGCTTCGACAACGCGGCGGAACCCAAGCCGAGCTTGTCCATCGAACCGCTCTTGAAGTTCTCGCTGAAGACATCGGCACCCGCGAGCAGCTTGTGGACGATCTCCACACCGCGCGGGTCTTTCACATCGACGGCGAGACTGCGCTTGTTGCGGTTGAAGGTGCCCCAAAAAAGCCCGCACCCGAACCCCGCAACGCGCGCGTACTGTCGCCGTGATCGGCTCGATCTTGATGACCTCGGCGCCGAGATCGGCAAGTACCATGCCGCAGGTCGGGCTCATCACCATGTGTGTCATCTCGACCACGCGCACGCCGTCGTACGGCAATGCGCGATCCGTGTGTGCATAGCTCATTGCGCTTCTCCCAGCAGGCAGCCTTCAGGCTGCGGCGCGCTCGGCGTGCGGCCGTCCGCATAGGCGAACCCCTTCGGCAGACCGGCGTCCGGCACATGAGCGTAGAGCGCCTCATGCAGCAACGCTTCGGCTAGGATCGCACGCGCGGCGATCAGCGCATCGACATCGACGCCGGTGTCGTAACCCATCGATTCGAGCAGGAACACCAGATCTTCCGTGACGATATTGCCGGTAGTGCCCGGCGCGTACAGGCAACCGCCGAGACCGGCCTAACTCGAATCGACCGTGGTCATGCCCACATCGAGCGCGGCGACCACGTTCGTGAGGCCCTGGCCGCGCGTGTTGTAAAAATGCGCGCCGCACGCCTTGCCCCACTTCCTCCTGCAGGCGGCAGAACATGCGTCGCACCTGCGCCGGATTCGCATAGCCGCTGGTGGTCCGATAAACCGATTTCATCGACACCGCATTCGGCCATCGCGAGGCACATGCGCATGGTCTGGTCCTCGATGACCGCGCCCGCGATGGTGCAGTCGAACACGACCGACACGCCCGCCTCGATCTGCGCGCCCGGAAACTGGGCATTGCGCAGCGCGACGATCTCGCGCACTTCGTCGATCAGTTGCGCGGTGGTCTTGCGGATGTTCGCCATCGCGTGCTCGTTGGTCACCGAGACCGGCAGTGTCAGCTTGTGCACGCCCGCCTTGAACGCGCCCTGCGCGCCGCGCAGATTCGGTACGAGCACCGCGACGTGCAGACCGGGAATGGTCAACGCATACGGGACCACCTCGCGGATATCCGCCATTTGCGGCAGCAGGCGCGGCAGGACGAACGAACCGACCTCGATTTCCTTCAGCCTCGCCGCCAGTGCTGAAATCCAGCGCAGTTTGGTGGCGTCGGCATGACGCTCTTGATATGCTCTGAAGTCCGTCGCGCGGACCGACTTCACTGACCAGCACTTCGGAAGTTGGGATTGCTTCAAGGTCGTCTCCTTCGAAAATGTTCTATCTGACAGACTGATATTCTTTTTGATAGAATTATAGGAGTGAAGAGACCGGGTTTTTAAGCGGAGTATACTCCCCAAAATGCGGCTTTTTAGAACTTGAGTTCTGTGTGACAGAACGATAGAGTGAGCGATCCAGCGATTCTGAAAGGACGACTGCGTGACCGATTCATCCTCGGTGGAAGAGAGTTCGAGCGGCGTGGCCGTGCTCGACCGCGCGTTCGCGATCCTCGACGCCTTCGGCCCGACCGACGACCGGCTAACGCTCGCCGAAATATCGCGCCGCACTGCGCTGTACAAAAGCACTGTGCTACGTCTGCTCGGGGCGCTGGAGCATGGCGGCTTCATCCGCAAGCTCGACGACGGGCAATACGCGATCGGCGCCGCGCCGCTGCGTTTCGCCGCGCTGTATCAGCGCTCGTTCAAAGTGGGGCCGGTCATCGAGCCGATTCTTCAGCAGTTGAGCCACGACGTCGGCGAAACCGCGTCGTTCTATGTACGGCAGGGCGATCACCGGCTCGTACTGTATCGCTTCGAACCGGCGCGCACGGTGCGGGGCAGCGAAGAGGGGGCAGCGAAGAGTTTCCCATCGACAAAGGCGCGTCCGGCAAGGTGCTGCTCGCCTTCACGGAGACACAGGATGCGCGCTGGGACGGCGCCCGCGAACGATTCTGGGCGATGTCGCGCGGCGAGCGCGATCCGGAAACGGCATCGCTGTCCGTGCCGGTATTCGATGCGACCGACGCGCTGGTCGGCGCGCTGACCATGTCGGGGCCGAAGGGGCGCATCGATGTAGCGGAACGCCTGAGCGCAACACTCACGGCACTGCTCGAGAACGAGCGGCGCGCGACCATCGCGCTGGGCGGTCCGGGTGCACGTTACGATGCGACGATCGCGCGAATCGCCGAATACGGCTTTCCGCACGAGGACAGTCCGGCGGGGTGACGGCGCATCACGCCTCGATTTTCAGATGTACGCGGCGGCGCTTTCGAATCGCCTCCCAGTCCCACTCGATGCCAAGTCCCGGTTCCATCGGCGCATGAGCATGGCCGTCCCCGATCCATCCGCACGCGCGAATGCGTGAGATCGTCGAGTTGCGGAATGTATTCGACTCACGCGGAATTCGGGCACGGCCGCGCACAGGCTCACGTGCAACTCCATCAGGAAATGCGAACATATGGCGATATCGAGCGCCTCCGCCGCGTGCGCGACCTTGAGCCACGGCGTGATGCCGCCGATCCGGCGACATCCGCCTGCACGATGCCGCATGCGCCCACCTTCAGATATTCGCCGAACTGCGCCGGGTGATACATCGATTCGCCCACCGCGATAGGCACGCGCGTCGCATCGCTCAACCGCCGGTGCGCTGACACGTTCTCGGCAGGTAAAACGACTCTTCCAGCCACCCCAGATGAAACGGCTCGAACGCATGCGCGCGGCGAATCGCCTCGGATAACTGGAAGCCCTGATTCGCGTCGGTCACGATCTCGAAGCCCTCGCCCACGGCCTCGCGCACGGCGGCGATGCGCCGCACATCTTCCGAAAGATGCGGCCGCCCCACTTTGAGCTTGGCGCCGGAGAAGCCCGCTTCTTTCGCCTGCAAGGTCTGCTCGACGAGTTCGCGCTCGTCCAGATGCAGCCATCCGCCTTCGGTCGTATAAGTACGCAGCCGCGCCTTCGCGCCTCCCGCCGCGCGCGTTGCGGTCCCAGAGCGCGGTATCGAGCGCGGCGAGCGCGAGACTGGTGATCGCACCGACCGCCGTCGCATGGGTATGATAGAATAGGTCGCGCCATATGGCTTCATACTCGGCTGCATTTCGCCCGATGAGCTGCGGCACGAGATGATCGTTCAGCAACGCGACCACCGACCAGCCGCCCGTGCCGATGGTGTAGGTATAGCCCGTGCCCGTGTTGCCGTCCTTGCAGCGGATTGTGACAAACACGGTTTCCTGCACGACGAAGGACTGGATCGAATCGGGCGGCTTGACCTTGGGTTGCAGATCGACCTGCACGATCTCCACGCTCTCGATGATGGCCATGTATGGTTATCCCTTCACGCCGCCGAGCGTGAGCCCAGCGACCAGATGCTTCTGCACGATGATGATGACCGCCATCACGCACATGCCTGCCCAGTCGACGGAAAACTGCGCGATAAAGTCCATCAGCCCGACCGGAAGCGTCTTGGTTTCGGAACTGCGGCAAAGCTGCGACGCGAGTGCGAACTCGTTCCAGCTCGTCAGAAACGCGAAGATGCCCGCCGACGCCACGCCGGAGCGCGCCAGCGGCAATTCGACGCGCCAGAACGCCTGCCAGCGGTTGCAGCCGTCGATCTGCAGGCTTCCGCCAGTTCGGGGGCAGCACCTCCGCGAAAGAAGCCGTCGATCAGCCACACGGTGAAGGGCACGTTCATCGCGAGACAGACGAGGATCACGCCGAGCTTCGTATCGAGCAGACCGGTCCACGCCCACAAAATGAAAATCGGCAGGAACAAGGCAATGCCGGGAATCGCGCGCGTGAGCATCAGCGCGACGAACACCGGGCGCTTGTGACAAAACTCGAAGCGCGCGAACGCATAGCCGCCCAGTAGGCCGATGACGATCGCGCCCAGCGTGCTCGCGCAGGAGATGATCACCGAGTTCACGAAGTACTCGCGAATCGGCAAAGAGGCCATATGACCGAAGCCGAAGATCGCACGGAAGTTGTCGAGCGTATAGCCATTGGCGGCGAACAGCGGCGCATTCGAGAGAATCGCGACATTCGGGCGGAACGCGTTGAGCACGACCCACACGCCTGGCAGGCAGATGACCGCCATCACCACGAACACGAGACAGCCGTTGAAGAAAGCGGCCTGCCGCACCGCGCCCGCCAGGTTTGCGATCGTCGTCGTTGAGCGTCGTCATGTCAGGCCTGCGCCATGTGCCACCGCGCGGCGTTGAGCTTGCGGAAGAAGTACAGCGTGAAGCCGATCGACACTAGCACCGACACGTAGCCGATCACGTTCGCGTAGCCCATGCGTGTATCGTCGTAACCGATGCGCCCGACCAGGGTCCACAGCAATTCCGTGCGCCCGCCCGGTCCGCCGTTATGATGCGCACGATGTCGTAGGCGCGGCCCACGTCGAGCGAGCGGATCGTCATCGAGATGTAGATGAAGGGCATCAGATACGGCAGCGTCACGTAGCGGAAGGTCTGCCATGCGTTACAGCCATCGACCTTCGACGCTTCGATGGGGATCCTGCGGAATCGCCATCAGGCCGGCGAGCAGGATCACAGCGAACACCAGCGTCGAGTTCCACACTTCCGCCGCCAGCAGCGACATGAACGCGAGCTTCTCGTTGACGAGAAACGGCACGGCGCTCCTGAAGCCGAACACGCTCTGCAACAGGTTATTGATGACGACCGTGCTGTCGCTCAACATGAACTTGAACTGGAAGCCGGCGAGGATGGGCAAAAACATCATCGGAAACATCATGATGGTGCGCAGCACGCGTTGCCCGCGCGTCACCTGCGCGAGCAGCAGCGCGATGCCGAGCCCCAGCACCAGTTCGAGATTCAGCGCGACGGTGAGGAACAGCATGGTGCGGCCGAACGCGGCCCAGAAGTCCGCATTCGACAACGCCCGCACGTAATTGCGGATGCTGATGAAATGCCGGATGCTCTCCGGCTCGATCAGCCTGTACGTCGTGAAACTCGTGTACAGCGAGAACAGCAAGGGCAGCACGACGACCAGCGCGACCGACAAGCACGCCGGCAACAGCAGCTTGACGACGAGCGGCACGCGTTCGCGCCGGATCGTGATATCGATCGGCGTATGCGGCAAGGTGCGGGACTCTGATTGCATCGCATCCGTTACTGGCTGTCTTCCATGATGTCGTTCACACGCCTGGCCGGATCGTCGAGCGCCTGCTTCGAAGACTTGTCGCCGATGATTGCCTTCTGCAGTTCCGGCCACAACGCGTTGGAGACTTCGTTCCATTGCGCGAGTTGCGGCGGCGCGAAGGAATCGTTCTTCGCGGCGGCGCTGAACACCGAAGCCGCGTCGGCCATGAAGGCATTGTTCTGCGTCTTGAACTCCTGCGCGGCCGCCTGTTGCGCATCCATGCGCGATGGAATGGTGCCGAGCCGGGCTTCGACCATCTGCGAATCGCGGCTCGTCAGGAATTCGATGAAGCTCGCCGCGACCTCCGGACGGTTGCACGCCTTCGTGATCGAAAAGCCGTGCGAGCCGGACCATCCCGCGTGCTTGCCGCTCGCGCCAGCCGGTGCACGCACGACGCCGACATTGCCCGCCACCTTCGAACTCTTCGGGTCGTTATAGAACGACGCGAAACTGGGCCAGTCCATGTCGAGCGCGACCTTGCCCGCCGCGAAGTTGTGTTGCCGAGATCGTCCCATACATAGTTCGGCGCGCCTTTCGGCACCGCCCCTGCCTTGTAGAGATTGACGAACCAATCGAGCGTCTTCACGCCCGCCGGCGAATTGAAGGCCGGCTTCATTTTCGCGTCGAACATCTGGCCGCCGTTCGCGATCAGCAGCGAGTAGAACGTGCCGGTAAGCGCTTCGTCCTTGCCGGGAAACTGCGCGCCGTAGAAGTTCGGCGATTTGGTGAAGAACTTCGCCTGCTGCGCGTATTCATCGAACGTCGGGGGCGGCGCGAGCGGCTTGCCGAACTGCTTCTGATATGCGGCCTAATTGGCCGGGTCCGCGTAGACGGTCTTGTTGTAGTAGAGCGCTTCACGCGGAATGACCAGCAACTGCCCTTTGAGCGTCGACTGTTTGATAAGCGCCGGTGAGAACACCGCGAGATAGTTCACCGGGAACAGGCTCTTCATGTCGCG
Source organism: Candidatus Paraburkholderia calva (assembly GCA_001184395.1). Taxonomy (GTDB): domain Bacteria; phylum Pseudomonadota; class Gammaproteobacteria; order Burkholderiales; family Burkholderiaceae; genus Caballeronia; species Caballeronia calva. The sequence continues at coordinate 14,651 of LFLF01000092.1, forward strand.
GAAGATCGGATACTGTGCAATGAAGTTCGTATGATTCGACGACACACAGTAGTCGATATGGCCGGAGACGATATCCTGCTTCAGCTCCCGATCCAGTTCGAAATGGCTCTTGCGGGACACGATCTCGACCTTCGCACCTGTCTACTTTTCCCATAGCAGAATGCGGGCGTAGAGCGGTTCGTACATCACGCTGCCGATCAGCTTCACACGCAGCGTGTAGCCGTTGAACTGGCCATTGCCTTGCTGCGCGGCGGCGACGCTGAACGTCATCGCACCCGTGACGGCGAGCGGCGACGCTGAACGTCATCGCACCCGTGACGGCGAGCAGCGACGCTGCCAGCCTGACGATATTCCTGTAGCGCACGACGAGTCTCCTTGTATTGGCTGGTATCGGCTTATATTGCCTTGTCTCTAGCGCAAACGCCGCCCGCTTTCGCTGTTGAAGATCATCGCGCGGCCCCGCATGGCGCGAAACAGCACGACGGTCTGCGCGCGCAGCGACACGCGCTCGTTGAGCATCACGCAGCAGCGCCGCCTACCGATGCTGCCGAACAATTCAGTCGATGCACCGGTCGGCTCGACGACCTCGATCGCGAACGGCACGGCCTCCGTATCATCATCTGCGGCGATGCACAGATGTTCGGGACGCACGCCGAACAGCACGACCTGACCTTCCGCCGCCTCGACGGCGGGCGCGGGAATGCGCAGATCGCCCGCGCGCACCGACGCGGGCGCGCCGTCATGCGGCGTGCGTTCGTAGCGGCCCGGCACGAAGTTCATCGACGGTGAACCGATGAAGTCCGCCACGAACCCGTTGTCCGGGTCGTCGTAGAGATCGAGCAGCGGGGCCCGACCTGCTGGATCACCCCGCCGTTCAGCACGACGATGCGGTCGGCGGTCGGCCATGGTCATCGCTTCGATCTGGTCATGGGTGACGTAGACGGTCATCGCACGCAGGCGCTGATGCAGTACCTTGATCTCCGCGCGCATCTGCACACGCAGCTTGGCGTCGAGATTGGAGAGCGGTTCGTCAAACAGAAACACCTTGGGATCACGGACGATGGCGCGGCCCATGGCGACGTGCTGGCGCTGCCCGCCCGACAGATGGCGCGGATAGCGGTCGAGCAAATCCTGCCTGAAGCCCGAGAATGGCGGCCGCTTCCCGCGCACGCATTTCGATCTAGTGCGGCTCGCGATTGCGCAGCTTGAGCGCGAAGGTCAGGTTTTCCAGCACATTCATGTGCGGATAGAGCGCGTAGTTCTGAAACACCATCGCGATATCGCGGTCCTTCAGCGGCAAGGCGTTGACCACCTGCCTGTCGATCAGGATGCGCCCGCGTGACACGCCTTCGAGGCCCGCGAGCGCGCGCAGCAGCGTGGACTTGCCGCAACCGCTCGGCCCGACCAGCACGAGAAATTCACCGTCCCTAACCGTCAGATCGATCTATTTGAGCACCGATCTTCGACTTGTTGCGATTCTTGCCGCGCGCTACCTTGCCAACTTCGCCCGCCCGGCGCGTACGCTGATTGGTGAAGTCGCGTGCCTTGGCGGCCTTGCCACGGATCAGTGCTTTCTGGCTCGCATAGGCGCTATCTCCATAGACGCCTTGCTC
>LFLF01000093.1 GCA_001184395.1 Candidatus Paraburkholderia calva
AGATCGGTGCTCGCGTTGAGCAGGGGTTTGCTGTTGTCAAACGCCTGTGGGGCTTCACGAAGGTGCGCTATCGGGGTCTGGCGAAGAACGCCAATCGGGCCTTCGTCGCGCTGGCGTTGACCAACGTCTATCTTTCGCGCAAGCGATTGATGGCACAGGTTCGCCCGTAATGGGGGAAAGCGAGCCGCAGGCCCAGGCGCAACACCCTGGTGGACCGGAAATCCAGGCGCAAAGCCTCACTCACGATGAATCTGCCGCTGTTTGCGCCTAAATCGATGAATACAACCGGCTGGTTCAGCGTTGCCCTAAATCTATAGCGCTGATTTGACGCGCACAGTTGCAGACGCCTCGCACGCGATGAATTTTCACAAATTTGATCGAACCATGAGTAATTTGATGTTGATTCGCAGGGCATCCGATCGAAACGAGAAGGGGAAAAGTAAATGAGCCAGCGGATAAATGTCACCATCGCAGACGATCATCTGGTTATTTTATTTAGCGTAACTCAGGAGCTGAGCAAATTTCCTGAAGTCGACGTGGTTGGCCAAGCGCGGCAATCCACCGAACTCATGCAGGTTCTTCAAAAAACGCCGTGCGACGTGCTGGTCACGGACCTCTCCATGCCCGGCGGCTCGTACGGCGACGGCATGCCGCTGCTCGGCTATATCGGCCGGCAATATCCACGTCTCAAGCTAGTCGTGCTTACCATGCTCGAGAGTCCGGCCTTGCTCAAACGTTTGCGCAAAGTGGGCGTCATGTCGATCATCAACAAGGCGGATGACATGAACCATATTGGCTGGGCCATCCAGCACGTCATGCGCGGGCAGGAGTATCTCGGGCCTTCGGTGAAATCGGCGCTTGACAGCATGGGCATGGGTCCGAGCAGCCAGCAAAGAAGCGTCATTCTTTCGAAGCGGGAACTCGAAGTCGTGCGCCTGTTCGTTTCGGGCATGACCATTACCGAAATTGCGGCGCAATTGCGGCGAAGTATCAAAACAATCAGCACGCGAAAAAATACGGCGATGCGGAAACTCGGCATTGAGCGCGATTCGGAATTGTTCCAATATGCGCAGAGCAACGGATTAATGAATCTTTCTGCATATTCGGGCGACGGTTCACTGGAGGAAACGCCGGTTCCCAATTCGAATCCGGTATAGCGTTTTAATCACCCGGAGATAAAAAAAGCCGCTGACATGAAGTCAGCGGCTTTTTGTTATTCGCGGCTATAAATCACTACGGAGCCGACGTCGCGCCGCCGTGCGCCGCCGACCATTCGGCTGGCACATGCAGGAATTTCTCCACTTCGTCGAGCGTGCTGGTTTCGAAATAACCCTGTTCCTTGGCAACGCGCAGCACGTCCCACCAGGTAGCAAGTGCGTGCAGATCGACGTCGATGTCTTTCAGCACGGACACGCTTTCCTTGAAGATGTTGTAGTGAAACAGCACGAAGCAGTGATCCACCTTCGCGCCCGCGGTGCGTAGCGCATTGATGAAGTTGATCTTGCTGCGACTGTCCGTGCTCAGGTCTTCCACCAGCAGCACGCGCTGGCCTTCAGTCAGCAGGCCTTCGATCTGCGCGTTGCGGCCGAAACCCTTGGGCTTCTTGCGGACGTATTGCATCGGCACCATCAGGCGGTCGGCGATCCATGCGGCGAACGGAATGCCTGCGGTTTCGCCGCCGGCGACCGCGTCGATCTGCTCGTAGCCGACATCGCGCAGGATGGTGGCTTCGGCCATTTCCATCAGGCCGCGGCGCACGCGCGGATACGAAATCAGCTTGCGGCAGTCGATATACACCGGGCTCGCCCAGCCGGACGTGAAGATGAACGGCTTTTCGGCGTTGAAGTGCACCGATTTTACTTCGAGCAGCATCTTGGCGGTGGTGTCGGAGATCGTCTGGCAATCGAAGCCTGTCATGGGCAAATCCTTGGACTGAATGTGACGCTTGAAAAGCGGGAGGCGGTCGCGCGGCCTTTGGCGCAGGCTTGTCGCAAAACGAATGGTTCGATGAACCAGAGTTTGACGTTTCCTGCGCGCGTAGCCCGCCATTTTACCCGAGGCGGCGGCGCCCCGCGAGCCGTGTTCGAAAGCGCCGACTTTTGTCCGCCTGGGGGCGTCGGCGTGCCGCGTGTAGACTCCCGGCACTTCCGATTTCGCATCCCCCATGAACACCGCTTCTCCTCCCTCGTTCTCTACATGCCACGGCGTGCACGCGCTGGTCGCGTCCGCGCTCGGCTACGCGATGGACGGATTCGATCTGCTGATCCTGGGCTTCATGCTCCTGGTAATCGCCGCCGATCTGCATCTCACGCCAGCGCAGGCCGGCTCGCTCGTCACGTGGACGCTGATCGCCGCGGTGGCGGGCGGCGTCGTGTTCGGCGTGCTGTCGGACTATCTGGGCCGCGTGCGCATGCTCACGTGGACGATCCTGCTGTTCGCGGTTTTCACCGGCTCGTGCACGCTGTCGAAGGGATACGGCGATTTGCTGGTGTATCGGACGATCGCTGGAGTCGGGCTCGGCGGGGAGTTCGGCATCGGCATGGCGCTGGTCGCGGAGGCGTGGCCCGCGCGAATGTGTGCACGCGTCTCATCGTATGTCGGGATCAGCTGGCAACTCGGCGTGCTGGCCGCCGCGCTGCTCACGCCGCTGCTTTTGCCGGTGATCGGCTGGCGCGGCATGTTCGCGGTGGGACTCGCGCCCACCGTGGTGTCGTTTTTCGTGCGGCGGCGCGTGGCGGAGCCCACACTATTCACCGAACGCTGCGCGCTCGCGGCGATCACAAAGGAGTCGCCGCCCAAGTTTCCCGCTCAAGCGCCTGTTCGACGACGACCGCACGGCGCGCGCGAGCATTGGCGTGATCGTGCTGTGCTCGGTGCAGAACTTCGGCTACTACGGCCTGATGATCTGGCTGCCGAGCTATCTGTCGAAGACCTTCGGCTATTCGCTGACGAAGTACGGACTCTGGACCGCCGTGACCGTGCTCGGCATGGCGGCGGGCATCTCTGTTCGGCGTGGCGGCGGACCGCTTCGGGCGCAAGCCCACGTTCCTCGCGTATCAAATCGGCGGGGTCGCGATAGTCTTCGTCTACTCGCATCTGACGACACCCGGCGCGCTACTGATCGGCGGCGCGGTGATGGGCGTGTTCGTCAACGGCATGCTCGGCGGTTATGGCGCGCTGATCTCCGAGATCTATCCGACCGAGGCTCGCGACCGCGCAAAACGTGCTTTTCAACAAACATCGGGCGCGCGGTGGGCGGATTGGGGCCGGTCGCGGGTGGCGCGCTAACTGCGCGCTACTCGTTCCCGAGCGCGCTGGCGCTACTCGCATCGATCTATCTGCTCGACGTGCTTGCCATGCTCTTCCTGATTCCCGAGAAACGTGGCGCGGAACTGGCGTAAAACCGGCGATTCCGCGCGGCATCGTCCGACGCCCCCCGCAAATGCTGCTGCACGTCATTTGAACCGGGCAGTGTACACTGGTCGTCCCCAAAAAAATAATGAGGCTCCGGCCGCCGGTTTCATCCTTGCCGGCGGCACGCAAGCGCTTATTCGGCGCCTCGGGCTATCGACAACATTGGTCCATAGACTCACACCTCCGCACTCAATGTTGAGCGGTTACCGGCGTGTGAACCAGTTCAAATAATTCCCAAACGTCTCAGGTCAATCATGGACGAACAACTGAAGCAAAGCGCTCTCGCGCATCACCAGAATCCGTGTCCCGGCAAGATTTCGGTTACTCCGACCAAGCCGCTTCCCAATCAGCTCGCGTATTCGCCGGGCGTGGCGGCGGCGTGCATGGCGATCTACGACGAGCCGCTCGACGCGCAGAAGTATGCCTCGCGCGCGAACCTCGTTGGCGTCGTGACGAATGGCACGGCAGTGCTCGGCCTCGGCAACATCGGCCCACTCGCGGCCAAGCCGGTCATGGAAGGCAAGGGTTGTCTCTTCAAGAAGTTTGCGGGCATCGACGTGTTCGATATCGAACTGGATGAAACCGATCCGGACAAGCTCGTCGAGGCCATCGCGATGCTCGAGCCGACGCTCGGCGGCATCAATCTGGAAGACATCAAGGCGCCGGAATGCTTCTATCGAGAAGAAGCTGCGTGAGCGCATGAAGATTCCGGTCTTCCACGACGATCAGCACGGTACAGCGATCATCGCATCGACAGCGATTCTCAACGGCCTGAAAGTGGTAGGCAAGAAGCTGGACGAAGTGAAGCTCGTGTGTTCGGGCGCAGGCGCAGCGGCGATTGCGTGTCTGGACTTGCTCGTCGATCTCGGCCTGAAGAAGTCGAACACGCTCGTGACGGATTCGAAGGGTGATCTATGAAGGGCGCGGAAATCTGGATGCATCGAAGGAACGCTATCAGGCGACGACCAACGCGCGCACGCTCGCCGATGCGATGCACGGCTGCGACGTGTTCCTCGGCTGCTCGAGCGCGGGCGTGCTGAAGGCGGAAATGGTCCAGACCATGGCCGACAAGCCGCTGATTCTGGCGCTGGCCAATCCCGAGCCGGAAATCCGCCAGGAGGAAGCCAAGCGCGTGCGTCCGGACGCGATCATCGCGACGGGCCGTTCAGACTATCCGAACCAGGTGAACAACGTGCTGCGCTTCCCGTTCATCTTCCGTGGCGCGCTGGATGTGGGCGCGACGACCATCACCGAAGAGGTAAAGCTCGCGTGCGTGCCATTGCCGAACTCCCGGAAGAAACCGATCAAGGCAATGAAGTCGCGAAGGCCTACGAAGGCCATTCGCTCGAATTCGGTCCGGAGTATCTGATTCCGAAGCCGTTCGATCCGCGTCTGATCATCAAAGATCGCACCGGCCGTCGCGCAGGCCGAGATGGATTCGGGCGTGGCAACGCGACCGATCAAGGACATGGACGCGTATCGCGAGACGCTCGGTGCGACGATGTACCGCACGGGCATGGTGATGCGTCCGGTGTTCGCGGCAGCGAAGGCGGCGCCGGCGCGCATCGTGTTCGCGGAAGGCGAGGACGAGCGCGTGTTGCGCGCCGCGCAGTTCGTGCTGATGTAAAAGATCGCGAAGCCGATCATCGTCGGCCGTCCGGTGGTCGTCGAAATGCGTTTGCAGAAGATGGGCTCGAAGCTCAAACCGGGCGTCGATTTCGAGATCGTGAATCCGGAAGACAATTCGCGTTACCAGAAGAGCTAGCAAGCGTATCATGACATCGTCGCGCGTCAGGGCGTGACGCCCGACGGCGCGAAGGCCGCGCTGCACAAGTTCAACACGCTGATTGGCGCGATTCTGATCCACACCGGCGATGCCAACGGCATGATCTGTGGTCTCATCGACCTGTATCAGGATCATCTTACGTTTCGTCGATCAGATAGGTGCTGGGCAAAGCGAAGGGCGCGGACAACTTCGCGGCGATGAATCTGCTGATGCTTCAGGGCCGCAATATCTTCATCAGCGATACGTACGTAAACGAAACGCCAACGCCCGAGCAACTCGCCGACATGACGATTCTCGCGGCGCGGGAAATCGAGCGCTTCGGCATTCAGCCGAAGGTCGCGCTGGTGTCGAACTCGAACTTCGGCAGCATGCCGAGCGGATCGGCCAAGCGTATGGCGGAAGCGCAAACTGATCGCGGAACGCGCGCCGGAGCTGGAGATCGACGGCGAAATGCACGGCGATGCGGCATTGTCGGAGACCGTGCGCAAGGCGGCGTTCCCCGGCACGTCGCTGACCGGCGAGGCGAATCTGCTGACCATGCCGAACGTGGAAGCGGCGAACATCACGTATACAACCTGCTCAAGATGGTGAGCGGCGAGGCGTGACGGTCGGGCCGTTCCTGCTGGGTGCGGCCAAATCCGTGCATATTCTGACGCCAGCCGCGACGGTGCGGCGGATCATCAATATGACGGCGGTGGCGAGCACCAATGCCAATGTGGGTAAGGCGAAGTAACCGTTAAGTTTTCTGCTTGGAGCGGCGATTCGGGGGACCGGGTCGCCGTTTTTGTTTGGATCGTCTGGTCGGTCACACGCCTATGCTTCGCCCTTCCAAGCGCTTCCGGGCATAATGCGGTGCATGAATTCGTCGAACAGCGCACGGTGAAGGTCGTGTCACCGTGCGTGGGACTCCAGATCATTCCTTTCGAGATCAAGTTGCTCCTCGTCGGCGCAAGAGCGATGCTGTCTCGCCCTATAACTGCGGCAATATCGTCTGACCGATGCGGGCCGGGTCCCAGTTCTGACATCGCCCGCAGATATCTTTTCTCCGCGGGAGTGAGCCGATCGAAACGCACGCGGAAAAACTTTCGTCCAAGGCGGCGATGACCGATGCCGATGCGTTCTCAGCATCGGCTTTCGTGATCGGACTGCCTGCGGCAATATCCCAGGCGTGCTTCCCCCACTCCTGCCGGAAATAGGGATAGCCATGCGTGTATTGGAGAATCAGCGCGACGGCGTCGTCCAGGATTGCCACACCCTCGCCGTGGATCGGTTTTTCGATCGCGTCTTTTGCGTCATCGTCTGACAACGGGCCCTATCGAAGGAAAGTCGAACAGGCGTTCCACGTAGGATTTTGCGTCACCCATGCGCCCGCGAAGTTGCGGCAGTCCAGCGCCGACGACGGTTACCGGCAACTGCGATTGTGCGCAAAGATACAAGGCTGAGATCAGCGCAGCCATCTGTGCTTCTTCGACGTACTGTGCAACTCGTCGATGCAAATCGCAACGAGAGACTTGGCAGCACGCGCCGCGATGCCAACCTGTTCAAGGAGGGCGGTGAGATCCCCTTCCAGGTCGCCGTTGTCTGCCAATCCGGGTTCGGCGTCGTGGTCGAGAGCGACTTCGATATCGCCGTAGGGTTAGCTTCAGCTTACCAGCGAACCCTGCCAATGCGCGCAGCGCACGAATCGCGTAGTCTTTCGCCGCTTTGACCTGACTTAGTTTCAGCAACGCTACCCGGAGTTTCGGAGCGAGAAACGCAGGGAGAAAGCACCCTTCTGGAGCTTCGATTCTGATCGGCAGAAGGTTGCCGGACGCGGTCGCGTCTCTCATCATGATCTGATCGAACAGAACCGTTTTGCCCACCCCTCGAAGTCCGACGAGCATCATGCTTTTCGCCGCTCGCTGCTTTCTCAGGCGCTGGATGCAGACATCCATCTGGTGACGAACAGCGTCATGCCCGGCCAGTTCCGGTGGCGAACTACCCGCTCCCGGTGCAAACGGGTTGTCCACGGGATTCATATATAGCGATCTTTGGAAGTTTATCGAGATTCGATAAACTTCCAAAGATCGCTATTGATTGTCAATCATCTTGCTGAAAAATCGGATTTTTCGGGTCTCAATTTCCGCGACTTTCCGCGCGATGCCGCGCAGACGGCGATCGAGGCTCGATTCGCCGTCTGCTGTGTTCGCTTTACGCCACCGCCCGCTTCTCCCCGCCCTCGTCGCTCCTCCACCGTGCCAGCAGCGTGTTCCACTTGATCTTCGCCGCCTTCACGTTTTTTTCCTTGATGTGCCCATAGCCGCGCATCGAATCCGGCAGGCTTGCGAGTTCCACTGCCAGCGCGAGCTTCTGCGTCGTCAGCCCCGCCGTCAGTTCGCGCACCAGCGCTTCGTATTCGCCGATCAATGCGCGCTCCATCTTCCGTTCTTGCGTCTTGCCGAAGGGATCGAGCCCCGTGCCGCGCAGGAACTTGAAATGCGCGAGCACGCGCATCGCCGACATCATCCATGGGCCGTACTGCTTTTTAATCAGATGACCGTGCCAATCCTTCTTCGAGACCGAAGGCGGCGCCAGATGCATCTTGATCTTCCAGTCGCCCTCGAAGCTGTTCTTCACCTTTTCGATGAACGCCGGATCGGCATACAGACGCGCGACTTCGTACTCGTCCTTGTACGCCTTCAGCTTATGCAGATTCCGCGCAACGGCTTCTGTCAGCGCGTACTGTCCGTCGCCGAGACCGAGCGATGCTTCCTTCGCCCGCACTTCCGCCACCAGCCGCCCGTACCTCGACGCGTAAGCCGTGTTCTGGTACTTCGCTAGATAATCGAGCCGCTTTTCGATGAGCGTGTCGAGCGACCTCGGCGTATGCAGCGCAATCACTTTGCCCAGCGCTTCCTGCACGCCGTGCTGCGTATCCGCGAGACGCCGGACCGCGGCCACATCGTGCGCCGCGCGGCGTCCCCATTCGAACGCGGCGAGATTCTTCTCGACCTGTACCGCATTCAGTTCGATGGCGCGCGTCAGCGATTCATGGCGCAGCGGCACCCAACCCTTTTGCCACGCATAGCCGAGCACGAACGGGTTGGTGTAGATTGCGTCGCCCATCAGCGCGAGCGCGAAACGGTTCGCATCGACCAGCGCCACGTGCTCGCCCGCCGCCTCGCGGATATCCGCTTCGGCGCTTGCACCCGGAAAACTCCAGTTCGGATTCTTTATAAACTCGGCCGTCGGCGTCGCCGCGCTGTTTACGACTATGCGCGTGTGGTCCAGCTGCATCCGCGAGCCGCATTCGTTGCTCGCGGTAACGATCGCATCGCAGCCGATGACGAGATCCGCCTTGCCCATCGCGATGCGCGTCGCGTAAATATCGGCCGGACGGTTGGCGATCTGCACGTGGCTCATCACCGCGCCGCCTTTCTGCGCGAGGCCGGTGACATCGAGCACTGCCACGCCTTTCTGCTCCAGATGCGCCGCCATGCCGAGCAGCCCGCCGATCGTGACCACGCCCGTTCCGCCCACGCCCGTCACCAGCACGCCGTACGGACGCCCGATCTCCAGTAGTTCCGGCATCGGCACGGCAAGCATCGCGCCGCTGTCGACGCTCGTCGCCTTCGGCTTCTTCAGTTGACCGCCTTCCACGGTGACGAAGCTCGGACAGAAGCCGTTCAGACAAGAATAGTCCTTGTTGCAGGTCGACTGGTTGATCTGCCGCTTCGTGCCAAACTCGGTTTCCAGCGGTTCGACCGACAGGCAATTCGACGTCGCCGAGCAATTGCCGCAGCCTTCACACACCGCCTCGTTGATGACGACGCGCTTCGCCGGATCGGGGAACGCGCCGCGCTTGCGGCGGCGGCGCTTTTCGGTCGCGCAGGTCTGGTCGTAGATCAGGATCGACGTGCCCGCAACCTCGCGCAACTGGCGCTGGATGTCATCCAGTTCATCGCGATGATGCACATCCACGCCCGGTGCGAGGCCGGTCGTCGCGGTGTACTTCTCCGGCTGATCCGTCACGACGACGATTTTCGTCGCGCCTTCGGCTGCCAACTGATGCGTGATTTGCGGCACGGTCAGCACGCCGTCCACCGGCTGGCCGCCGGTCATCGCGACCGCATCGTTATAGAGAATCTTGTAGGTTATGTTCACCTTCGCCGCAATCGCTGCGCGAATCGCGAGCAGGCCTGAGTGGAAATAGGTGCCGTCGCCGAGGTTGGCGAACACGTGCTTGTCGTTCGAGAACGGCACCTGTCCGACCCACGCGACGCCTTCGCCGCCCATCTGGCTGAAGGTGCTGGTGTTGCGGTCCATCCAGACCGTCATGTAATGGCAGCCGATGCCAGCCATCGCGCGCGAGCCATCCGGCACTTTCGTCGATGTGTTGTGCGGGCAGCCCGAGCAGAACCACGGCTTGCGCTCCGCCTCGACGCGCGGCCGCGCGAGCGACTTTTCCTTCGCTTCGATGACCGCGAGACGCGCCGCGATGCGCGCACGCACATCGGCGGGCAGATCGAACTTTTCGAGGCGCGTGGCGATGGCCTTCGCGATGATCGCGGGCGACAATTCGTAGTGCGCCGGCAGCAGCCAGTTGCCCATCGGCACCGACCATTCGCCGCCCGCGCCGTCTTTCTCGTCGAACTTGCCGTAGACGCGCGGACGTTGCGCGTCGGGCCAGTTGTACAGTTCTTCCTTGATCGCGTATTCGAGAATCTGGCGCTTCTCTTCGACAACCAGAATTTCTTCCAGTCCCTTCGCGAATTCGTGCGCGCCTTGCGCTTCGAGCGGCCACACGCAGCCGACCTTGTACAGACGGATGCCGATCTGCGAGCACGTCGCGTCCTCGAGACCGAGATCGGTCAGCGCCTGACGCACATCGAGATACGCCTTGCCGCCGGTCACGATGCCGAAGCGCGCATGCGACGAATCGATTTCCACACGATCCAGCTTGTTCGCGCGCACGTAGCCGAGCGCGGCGTACCATTTGTAGTCGAGCAGACGCGCTTCCTGCACCAGCGGCGGATCGGGCCAGCGGATATTCAAGCCGCCGTCGGGCATGGCGAAATCGGTCGGAATCACGATCTTCGTGCGATGCGGATCGATATCTACCGAAGCCGACGATTCGACCACATCGGTCACGCATTTCATTGCGACCCAGAGACCGGCGTAGCGGCTCATGGCCCAGCCGTGCAAGCCAAAGTCGAGATATTCCTGCACGTTCGACGGAAACAGCACCGGCAGGCCGCACGCCTTGAAAATGTGCTCGGACTGATGCGCGAGCGTCGAGGATTTCGCGGCGTGATCGTCGCCAGCCAGCACCAGCACACCGCCGTGGCGGGCGGAGCCAGCGGAGTTGCCGTGCTTGAAGACATCGCCCGAACGGTCGACGCCCGGACCCTTGCCGTACCACATCGAAAACACGCCGTCGTGCTTCGCGCTCGGATACAAGTTGACCTGCTGCGATCCCCAGACGGCAGTCGCGGCGAGATCTTCGTTGACGCCCGGCTGGAATACGATCTGATACCCGGCGAGATGCTTTTTCGCTTTCCAGAGCGACTGGTCGAGACCACCGAGAGGAGAACCGCGATAACCGGAGATGAAACCGGCAGTATTGAGGCCGGCGGCCTTGTCGCGCTCCTGCTGGAGCATCGGCAGCCGTACCAGCGCCTGGATGCCGCTCATATACGCGCGGCCGCGTTCAAGCGTGTATTTGTCGTCTAGCGTGACGGATTTCAGGGCAGCTTCTAGCGAAGCTCTTTGTTCTGCGTCTAGCGGGGCGTTCATTCTGTGTCTTCCTCCACCCGAGGTTTGGGATCACCAAAGCATGTTTCGGGCCCTTTCGCGTCTTGTGAACACTCGGCCCGAATTTCAGTTTGCCGGGGCGCGGACCACCCAGACAGTGGGGCAAACCCGTTAAAAATCACTCACGTAACACCGCTTTGCGTCATTTCCTTGACGTTTCGGCGCGCAGGCAGGAGATCTTGTTACAGCGTGTAAAAATGACCAACCAACGGAACCTGACGGGCCATTCCTGTCTAAAATAGTGCCTTCGTGGTTTTCTGCTGTCATACTTTTGTGACGGTTTGAGCCTGAAAGCAAGCCGTACACATGCAGTTAGAAGGAAATAACGACAATGAAACAACACCACATCCAGAGTTTCCTGATGGTCTCGGCGGCCTTTTTCGCGATCAACGCGCCCACGGGCGGTGCGCACGCGAATCAATCACCGTTCGAGGCATCTCCCGTTCGGCAGGTCGCGCAGGCGCGCGTCCAGTCGGTCCGCACCACCAACGAAAAACGCCGCGACACTGAGCGCAGCGACGACGACACGGTCGGCTGACCCTATCGAACGCGGTCCGTGCCTCAAGCATGGATCGCAAAAAAACCGAAGGGACATCGCATGATATCCCTTTTTTATTAGCCAGCGCCGGTCCTCAACTCGTGCTCGTGTCCTTCAGCACGCCTCGCCGCATCTGATCCAGTTCGATCGATTCGAACAACAGCGCCTTGAAGTTGCCCTCGCCAAAACCTTGATTCCCCTTGCGCTGGATAATCTCGAAGAAGATTGGCCCGATCTGGTTCTCGGTAAAGATTTGCAGCAGGATTTCGTCTTTCGTGCCGTCGATCAGAATCTTGCGCTTCTTCAGTTCCACGACCGATTCGCCGTGATTCTGCACGCGCCGATCTACCAGTTCGTAATAGGTGTCGATGGTGTCGAGCAGCACGATGTTCGCGCCGCGCAGGCCATCCACTGTTTCATAGATATTGCCGGTACCGAGCGCAATGTGCTGGATACCCTCGCCGCGATACGCGTCGAGATATTCCTGAATCTGGCCCGCGTTTTCGGACCCTTCCTCATTGATCGGTATGCGGATCTTGCGCACGGCGACGTCATCGCCTCCGATTTGACTGACGGCCGTGACCTTGCCTTTGATATCGAAGTAACGCACTTCACGGAAATTGAACAGCCGCTCGTAGAACTCGGCCCATTTGACCATGCGGCCACGGTGCACGTTGTGCGTCAGGTAATCGATGTAGTTCAGTCCGTACCCGACAGGATTCGGCTGCGCACCGGAAATCGGTTCGAAATCGACGTCGTAAATACTGATGTCGCCGATGCTGCCGGCTGCGCACCGTTCTTGCCGCGCCAGCGGTCGACGAAGTAGATCAGCGAATCGCCGATACCCTTGATCGCCGGAATGTTCAGTTCCATCGGCCCGGTCTTGTCTTGTTGTCTAAGGCCCCACGCGCCGAGTTCGAGCGCGCGCTGGTAAGCCTTCGCGGCGTCGGCGACGCGAAAGGCGATCGCGCAGATCGACGGCCCGTGCAGCCGCGCGAAGCGTTGCGCGAACGAATCCGGCTCGGTATTCACGATGAAGTTGATCTCACCTTGCCGATAAAGCGTGACGTCCTTGTGCCGATGCTTTGCGATGGCGGTGAATCCCATCTGTTCGAACAGTTTGCCGAGTGCGACGGGGTCCGGTGCGGTGTATTCGATGAACTCGAAGCCGTCGGTGCCGAGGGGGTTGTCCCAGTTCGAGGCGGTCATGCGTATCTCCGTTTGTCATGGCCCAATATCGAGACAATTTAGACAGTCGGTTCTGGCAAAAACTTGCGAAACAAAGCGGCACTTCCGAACATTGCGCCCGATGCTGCCACGCAAAACAAGAAGAGAGACAGAAAATGGCCGAAGCCGAACTGGATACGATAGATCGCCGCATTCTCGCGATTACTTCAGGGAAATGGGCGGTTGTCGAATCAGGAGATCGCGGAGCGGGTGAATCTGTCGCCAAGTCCGTGTCTGCGGCGGATTCGGCGTCTGGAGGAAATCGGCGTGATTCGTGGCTATGTCGCGCTACTCGACGCCAAGCGGCTCGGCCTCGGACGGCTCGCGCAACGTACGGCTGGAAAAGCGCGGCGGCACGCAGGCGCCGGCCGGCACGCCCAAGGCGCAGACACACGGCGATCTCTTCCGCGACGCCGTGCGTTCGTGGCCCGAAGTCGTCGCCCGCGACGCCATGACCGGCGAGATGGATTTTCTGCTGCGCGAACAGGTGCGCGACATGGACAACTTTTCGCGCTTCGTTCAGGAGCAATTGCTGCATCACACTTCGGTCATCGACGTACGCTCGAGTTTTTCGCTGGAGCACATCAAGGAGACGATGGCGTTGCCGCTGCGTTGAATCGGCAAGAAGCGAAAAGGGCAGCCGAAGCCGCCCCTCTCGCTACATGCACAACTTTACAACTCACGCGGCATCTGCCGTCGGCATGAACGCCTGGAACACTTGCAACGCGCGATGCGCCTGACGCTTGATCGCGTAGTCGAACACGGCGGCTTGCTCCTGCAGCATTTCCGCCATGATGCTGGTCTGATCCACCGGCGGCAGCGAGAAATACGCGTCCGCTTCGCCGTAGGCGTATTCGATCTTCATGCCCGACTTGCGCGCGATGTGCATCATCGTGGCATTGCGCGACAGGCAGTGCATGTATAACTCGGAGACATGCGTATTTCGGCTGCGCAGGGCGGCGCGCTCGAACATTTTCGAGCCGATGCCGCGCCCGCGCGCGGATTCGAGCACCGACACGTCGAATTCGGCGGTGCGCTTGTCGCCTTCGGTAAGCAGATAGGCCAGATGGCCGACGCCGACCAGTTCCAGCGAATCGCCGAACACGGTATCGTTTGCGAAGTTCAAATTGCGGACGTAGCTTTCGATCACATAGTCCGGAACGATCTGGCCGAAACGCAGCAGGCGGTCGTCCTCGTCGAGCACGAGAAAATGCGTGCGCAAGCGATCGCGATTCGCGGAGGACAATTCGCGAACGAGGACCGGCAAGCGCGGCGTCCGGCAGCGGACGATCGCTCGCGACGATCTGCTTGATGGCTAGTTCCACGGTATTCCTCCTTTATCTCGTTCGTACAGCGTGCTGCATAGCAAGATAATTTTATGGGTATACCGCGAGGTCGAGTACAGGAAAACCCTTAAAAATTGCTGGAGTGAGCGTTCTAAACAGCTACGGAAAATGAAATAATTGCTTTAATTTTGGATGTTTAGGTGCTTTGCGTAAACGCAACGCGACCGTAATCCTACGTTGCTGTGCCGCAGCAATCAGGCTTCGCCGCTCAGACCGCGCTCGATCATATCGACCACCTGCTCGGCGAACGCGCTGTAGCCGAGCTTGCCGCCGGGTTTGAGCCAGGTGAAGGTCCAGTTGATCATGCCGAGACCATCATGGTGAGCGCGGTCTGGTTGTCTTTCGTGACACGCTTCGGATATGCGCGTCAACTGACGCACGAACGCCGCGACGATATCGCGCTGGCGATCGAGCACAATTTCCCGCTGCGCATCTTCAAGATATTTGACGTCGTTGAGCAGCGCCACGTGGCGGTTGTGCGAGGTTTCGTACTCGACGAGAAACGTGCGCACCAGCTCCGCAAAGGCATCGCGTTCGGTGAGTCCGCGCCGCTGGCTGGCGCCTTCCACTTCCGCGATGATCAGCATTAGCCGCTTGGTGTAGCGGTCGAGCAGATCGAACAGGATCGCTTCCTTGCTCTCGTAGTAGTGATAGAGGCGAGCCTTCGACGTGCTCAAATAGCTCATCTGCACGAATTTCGTCGCGACGAGTTCTAGAATCTGTTCGCGTTGTGTTTCGTGATCAGGCGCTTTGGTACAAGCCATATCGCAATGCTTTTATTTGGATTTAGCGGCACAGTTCGGCCTCGACGATCTCCGAAAGCGTGCCGCGAATTTTAAGTCGGCCGGCCGTGACGAGTTCCCTGCATCGCCAGAAACTAACCGAATCGCTCAGGATAAAGTCGAAGTCCTTCGCCATCGCTTCGCCGACGATTCTGCGTGCCGGCCGCCACTCGGTGCCAGCCAGTTCCAGCAGCGTCTCGTCGACGTCGTGCCACGCGCCGGACACCAGCATGTTGTCGCGCATGCGGCGCGTATCGGCGCTCGCGTATTTTGCTTCCTGCCACTCTAGCGCGAGCTGGCTGATACGCAGCACCGAAATCGGCGCGGTGCTCGGCAGCTTGGCCAGCAACTAGCGCGGCGAGAACATGCCGACGGCGGTCGCGCCGTCGGCACGTCTCACGCGGCCTGGCTCGACACGCCGCGATCGACAAATCGTCCTGATTCAGCTTCGCCTCGTTCAAACGCTGAGGCGCATTGCGCAGGTGATAGGCGACCCGCCGCAGCATCAGCTGATCGCCGGCGCTTTGTCCATGCCCAGACAACGATTTGCCCTTTGCCGGGCGTCAGTCGCGCGAGCAGCGCCTGCTGGCCTTCGAGTCCGTCTTCGACATCGAACGTGCTGTTGAGCACCTGACGCCAGAACGTCGCGCGCGAGCGAGGAATCGTCGATATCGCGCAGCGGCCCGACCGCCAGATCGTCGCGCAGCGCCATCACGCGCTCGTCGCGCTCCGAAAACTTCAGTGCCTGCGTCAGGGATTGGGCCGCGAAATCGCCGTTCGCGACGTGAATCGTGTTCATAGTTGTCGAGCTGCCATGAAGACGTGAGGACCGCTTGGGCGGGCGAGCCTAGTCTAAGGCAACGCTGAACCAGCCGGTTGTATTCATCGATTCAGGCGCAAACAGCGGCAGATTCATCGTGAGTGAGGCTTTGCGCCTGGATTTCCGGTCCACCAGGGTGTTGCGCCTGGGCCTGCGGCTCGCTTTCCCCCATTACGGGCGAACCTGTGCCATCAATCGC
>LFLF01000094.1 GCA_001184395.1 Candidatus Paraburkholderia calva
GAATGCGACATTAGCAGCACCTGAATCAACGAAGTCCGGCGTTAAATTAGTTGGGTCTGAACGTCGCGTTGGCTCTTTCGAATGAGTAGGCGCACATTCAAAAAAACTATTTCAACAGCCTGTTAGAAAGTCATCAGTCGAGCGGCGCCGAACGCAGGTTGCTCACTTGCTGCGGCGACACCGGCGTGCCGTAGTTGCCCCACGACATACGGATGTACGTGACGACCGCCGCGACTTCCGTATCCGAAAGCGCTTGCGCGAACGGCGGCATGCCGTGCGGCATCGGGTTGCTTTCCGTGCTCGGCGGATAGCCGCCGTTGAGCGTCATGCGGATTGGGTTGACGGCCGACGGCATCTGGATCGACTGATTGTTGGCCAGCGGCGGATACGCCGGCGGCTTGCCCAAACCGTTCTCCGCGTGGCATTTCGCGCAGTTCTCGGTGTAGACTTTCTTGCCCATCGTGAGCAGTTCGCCGCCGAACTTTTCGGACGTTTCCAGTTGCAGCGATTCCGGCGCTTCCTTCTTCTGTGGGATCGACTTGAGGTACGTCGAGATCGCGTTGATGTCCGCGTACGTCATGTACTGCAAGCTGTTGTGGACGACTTCCGCCATCGGGCCGAACACCGCGCCGCGCTGGGACACGCCGGTCTTGAGCAGATCGTTGATGTCCTTGATGTCCCAGTCGCCCAGGCCAGCTTCCTTGTTCGACGTCAGCGACGGCGCGTACCAGTTCTGCAACGGGATCAGACCGCCGGCGAATGCCGCCGAGCTGACCGGGCCGCCCATCGCGTTGATGGAGGTGTGGCACATGCCGCAGTGACCAAGGCCTTCGACCAGATACGCGCCGCGGTTCCATTCGACCGACTTGGTCGGGTCCGGCTTGTACTCGCCTTCCGAGAAGAACAGGGTACGCCAGCCGATCAGCAGGTTACGGTGGTTGAACGGGAAGCGCAGTTCGTGCGGACGGCTCGGCTCCGAAACCGGCGCGACCGAGCGTAGATACGCGTAGATCGCGTCTGAATCGGCGCGCGAGACCTTCGTGTAGCTCGTGAACGGGAAGCCCGGATACAGCAGCGAACCGTCCTTCGAACGGCCGGTGTGCATCGCGCGATAGAAGTCGTCGGAGGTCCACTTGCCGATGCCGTACTGATCGTCCGGCGTGATGTTCGGCGTGAACATCGTGCTGAACGGCGTGGCCATCGGCAGGCCGCCCGCGAACTGCTTGCCGCCGCGAACCGTGTGGCAGGCGATACAGTCGCCGGCGCGCGCGAGGTATTCACCTTGTTTGATGAGCGCGGCCTTGTCGGCTGGCGTCGCCGCGACGGCGCCGTCCGAGTACAGGTTGTCGCCGCCCGACCAGAGGACGGCGGCGGTTGCGACGGCTGCCACCACAACAGCCGAGGAAAGTGCGAACAGGGACTTGTGTTTCATTGTGTTGTCGCTCTAGACGCCTTATTGCGGTTCGCTGCCGCAGGCGAGCGGTGTTTTCAACGAGCCAGCGGGCACGGGCACGGGGTTGGCAGGTGCTTGTTGCGTGGAGAGCCATACGGCGACGGCGGTCACGTCGTCGTCGGTTAGGCGCGAGGCGATCTGCTGCATGCAGTCCGGCGCTTTCGCGTGACGCGTGCCCGACTTCCATGCGCCGACCTGCGCGCTGATGTAATCCGAATGCAGGCCCACGAGACCGGGGATGGCCGGCTGCATGCCGGTCAGACCCTTGCCGTGGCAGGCCGCGCAAGCGGGAATGTTCTTCGAGGGATCGCCGTTCAGCACGATCTGCTGGCCGCGCGCGAGCGTCGATGCCGACTGGTTCGACTTGACGGGCTGCGGATACGGCGGACGCTGATTCGAGAAGTACGTCGCGATCTGGTGAAGGTAGTCGTCTGAGAGATACGTGACGAGGTAGTTCATCGGCGGATATTTGCGCCGGCCTTCACGGAAATTCTGGAGCTGGTTGTACAGATAGTCGGCAGGCTTGCCGGCAAGACGCGGGAAGTAATCGTTGTCCGTGCCTTCGCTGTGGACACCGTGACATGCAGTGCAACCCTGCACGCGCGCGGCCATCGTGTCGGGCGCGATCATCTGATTCGGCGCCGGGGCTTGTGCATGAGCCGTGCTGAATGCGCCAGCACTGCCGATCAGTGCCAAAGCGAGCAGCGGACGGAAAATGCGTCTTGAAAACACGCGACACTCCATGAAATTCGGGGACCTGCCGAGCTTCGTGCGGCTCGGTGCGAAGGTGGCGAACCACGGCCACTCTGAGGTGGCGGAAGGTGGCGGACCACGGCCACAGTGGTTCGACGAGCCTCTGATGCGACGCGGAATTTCTATCATCGTTGGCTGATGATGACTATTTGATGCAATCTGTAAGTGTTTGTGCTGCGCTGCGGCGTACACTTCTTCCTCGACAAACGCTCGACTCGAATGGCGTCTCGCACGGTCCGTGTGTCGCAAGCTTAGGAAGCGCGCTGCAAAGTATCAAGGCGATTCGGAAAGTGCCGGTGACCGCTGAATCGTTTAGTTTAGACTTTGCCGCCATGACTTCGCGCATATTTCGGACCCGATGACGGCTTTTCTTTTCCTTTCCGCCGATCCCGGCGAGGATGCTGCGCCATGAACGGCGATCCGCTCAACGCCGCGCTGATCGCGTTCGCCGCGCTCGGCGCGCTGCTGCTCGACGGCTGGCTGTGCCGTGAACGAACGTTCATGTCGAGTTCGCCGGTGCAGCCGGCGTGGCGGCGCTGTGCCCGCGCCACGCGCCTCGCGGCGATCCTGCTCGCGCTGTGCAATTTCGTCTCGCTGTGGCTTAAGTCGGCGGCGATGAGCGGGTCGTCCATCGCGGATGCGGGCGCAGCCCTGTGGCTCGTCGCGAGCGCGACGCATGCGGGCATCGGCTGGTCGGTGGCGCTGACCCTGACCGGCAGCCCGTTGCTCGTCGCGGCGGCGATCACCCGCGCACCGCTCACACCGTCGCGTATAGCGTTCGGCTTGCTGGGCGCGCTGATCGCGGCAGCGGGAAAATCGGCGATCGGCCATACCGCCGACGCGGGCGCGTTCTCGTTTGCCGAGGCAGTCCAGACGGTGCATCTGCTCGCGACCGGCGTGTGGGGCGGAGTCTTGCGTGATATCGGGCGCGGCGGCGGCCTTGCCGGCGCTCGGCGCGCCGGGCGCGCGCGAGTCTGATGTGCATCGTGTCGAGGTCGCGCACGGCGATGATCGCGATCGCGTGTGTGATCGCCACGGGTCTCTATAACGCGTGGCGGGGTATCGGCAGATCGGTGTCGGTGCTGCGACGAGCACGTGGAGTCACGCGCTCGTCGCGATCAACCGCTGGCGCGCGATGCCAAGCCTGCAACGCACCGGCTCCGCGATCGACGCGCGCACGGTCGTCAATCTTATGCGGCTCGAAGCAGTTTCGATGGTGGGGTGTTCGTGACGGCTTCCGTGCTGTCGCACAGCGTGCCGGGAATGTCGATGATGGGCCGAAAGCGACGTATCGCCAGCGCTTCGACTCCGGCTTTTTATTCGTAGCCGATCCGATGGCTCACGATCGGCGCGCAGAACAGCGCGAGCGCGCAGCCGATGATCTTGCCGTGCAGTTCCACATAGGCCGTATGCATGTCGACGCCGGCCGAACAGGATCTGCACCACTTGCGGCAAGCAGAACACGAACGTCGCGCAGAGGAACAATTCCGTTACATAAAGCTGCTATCGTCATCACTTTTTGATTGAACGCGGCGGGCGAAACAGCTCAAACTGTGGAATGGTGGGGCGCTCGGCCGAGTCGGGTGGCGCTGCCCTTTAGCCGGCTCGATCAGACCGGCTTAGACAAGATATCCATGAGAAGACAACTATGGCACTGCGTCGCATCGCGGCGGCACTGCTGGCGGCGGGACTTATCGTCGCGCAAGCCGCGCATGCGCAAGTGACGTTGAATTTCGTCAATGCGGACATCGATCAGGTCGCGAAGGCCATCGGCGCCGCCACCCCGCGTGAAGGGGCAGCTGAACCTCGTGTCGGAAAATCCGGTGCCCGAGGATCAGGCGCTCAAGACGCTCCAGTCGTCCTTGCGCATGCAGGGCTTCTCGCTGGTTCAGGATCACCTTGTGCTCAAGGTAGTGCCCGAGGCCGACGCCAAGCTCCAGGGCGTGCCGACCTACGTGGGCAACGCGCCGGCCGCGCGCGGCGATCAGGTGATCACGCAGGTCTTCACGCTGAAGAACGAATCGGCGAACAATCTGTTGCCGGTGTTGCGTCCGCTCATTTCGCCGAACAACACCATTGCGGCCTACCCGGCGAACAACACGCTGGTGGTCACCGATTACGCCGACAACGTGCGCCGCATCGCCGACATCATCGCGGGTGTGAATACGGCAGCGGGCCGCGAGGTGGATATCCTCCAGCTGAAGAACGCGAACGCCATCGACGTGGCCGAGCAGATGAACAAGCTGCTCGATCCCGGCACCATCGGCAGCACGGACGCGACGCTCAAAGTGACTGTCACGCCGGACGCCCGGACCAATTCGCTGATGTTCCGCGCCTCGAGCAGCGCGCGTCTCGCCGCCGCGAAGCAACTGGCCATGAAGCTCGACGCGCCCACTTCGCAGCCCGGCAACATGCACGTGGTCGCATTGCGCAACGCCGACGCGACACGCCTTTCGAAAACCTTTCGTGGCATGATCGGCGAGGGCGGCAGCAACGACAACTCGTCGAGCAGTTCCGGTTCGAACTCGCAAAATTCCTTCGGCAACAGCGGCAGCGGCCTCGAATTCATCGATGTCCACTGGCACATCCAGCACGCCGCCGTTGCCGAGCGGCTTCGGCAGCAATTCGAGCAGCAGCAGTAGCAGCAACCCGATGGGCGGCACGCGCGACCAAAGCTTCTCGAACAACAATAACAACGACAACGGCAACGATCAGGGCGGCGGCATAATCCAGGCGGATTCGGCGACGAATTCGCTCATCATCACGGCGCCGGACCCGGTTTATCGCAACCTGCGCACCGTGATCGACCAGCTCGACGCGCGCCGTTCGCAGGTCTACATCGAGGCGCTGATCGTCGAACTGTCGGCGACCACGTCGGCGAATCTGGGCATTCAATGGCAGGGCGCACTGCTCTCGAACGGCGGCAACAATGCCCTTGTACGGCAGCACGAGCTTCGGCTCGTCGAACTCGAACATCGTCGATCTGACCGCGATCGGCAGCCGGCCGGCAGCAATACGTCGGCGCGCGCGTCGGCCGCCGGACTGCTGCCGAACGGCCTGAACGTCGGCCTGCTGCACAAGTTCGGCAACTTTTTCGGGCTGGGCGGGCTTTTGCAGGCGTTGTCGCAGTCGTCGGACGCGAACATCCTCTCCACGCCAAACCTGATCACGCTCGACAACGAGGAAGCGAAGATCGTCGTCGGTCAGAACGTGCCGGTCGTGACCGGTTCGTCCGCGACGCTGACTGCCAACGCGGCGACGTCCGTGACCGCGTTCAACACCTTCGACCGCCGCGACGTCGGAGTGACGCTGCACGTGAAGCCGCAGATCACCGAAGGCGGCGTGCTCAAGCTGCAGTTGTATCAGGAAGATTCGACGGTGGACGCCACCACGACCAACAATCCGGGCGGCGTGACCATCAACACGCGCTCGATCCAGTCGACGGTGCTGGCCGACGACGGCGAGATCGTCGTGCTTGGCGGCCTGATGCAGGATCAGTACAACGCGGGCAACAGCAAGATTCCGCTGCTCGGCGACATTCCGTGGATCGGCAGCCTGTTCCGCAGCGAAAACAAGACGCGCTCGAAGACCAACCTGATGGTGTTCCTGCGCCCGGTCATCGTGCGCGATCAGGCGACGTCGACACAGATCGCCAACACGCGCTATGACTATCTGCGTCAGCAGCAGTACGGCTCGACGACGGACAACCGCCTGATCCGCGACCAGAACGTGCCGATGATGCCGCCGAAGCCGCTCGGTCCGAGCGAAGGCGGCGGTTCGCCGTCGCAGAATCTGTTCGACTGGAACGCGACCACGCGCGGCCAGCCGAGCACGACGCTGCCGCAGAATCCGAACGCGGGCCCGGCGCCGCTGCCGATCCAGACGCCGCAGCAAGCGCCGAAGCCCGAACCGTACAACAATAACGGCACCGGCGCGAACAGCTACGCGATTCCCAATAACCAGCCGAACGTGCAGCCGAGTCCCGCCCCGACCACAACAACGAGTCTACAGGAGCACTACCGTAAACACGGTCAACGGCGACGCCGATCAAGCGAGCGCCACGGCTTCACCGCTCGCCGCGCGGCTGGTGCCATACGGCTTCGCGCGCACCGGGCAAATCCTGCTCGCGCATCAGCATGTGGACAACATCGAGGTGTGGATCAGCGAGCGCACGTCGGATGCGGCGCTCGCCGAGGTCGCGCGCAATTTCGGCGCGCTGTCCATCGTGTGCAAGCCGGCCGATGAACTCGCCTCCGCCATCAATTCCGCCTATGCCCGCAACGACGGCAGCACGGCGCAGGTCGTCGGCGAGGTGGAAGGCGAGGTCGATCTCTCGCGTCTGATGCAGGACATTCCGGAAATCGAAGACTTGCTGGAATCGGAAGACGACGCGCCGATCATCCGCATGATCAACGCACTGCTAACGCAGACGGCGCGCGAACAGGCATCGGGATATCCACATCGAGCCGTTCGAGAACGCGTCGGTCGTGCGCTTCCGCGTGGATGGCACGTTGCGCGACGTCGTGCACCCGAAAAAAGCGCTGCATGGCGCGCTGATCTCGCGGATCAAGATCATGGCGCAGTTGGACATCGCCGAAAAACGGTTGCCGCAGGACGGCCGTATCACGCTGCGCGTGGGTGGGCGGCCGGTCGACGTGCGCATCTCGACGCTGCCGACCGGGCACGGCGAACGGGCGGTGCTGCGTCTGCTCGAAAAAGACGCGCAGCGCCCGAATCTGGAAACGCTCGGCATGGCGCGCGACACGCTCACGCATTTCGACAAGCTGATCGGCAAACCACACGGCATCGTGCTCGTGACCGGGCCGACCGGCTCGGGTAAGACGACCACACTGTACGCGTCGATGTCGCGGCTCGAGACGACCACCACCAACATCATGACGGTGGAAGACCCGATCGAATACGACTTGTCGGGCATCGGTCAGACGCAGGTGAACGAGCGCATCGGCATGACATTCGCGCGGGCACTGCGCTCGATCTTGCGGCAGGACCCGGATATCATCATGATCGGGGAAATCCGCGACCTCGAAACCGCGCAGATCGCGGTGCAGGCGTCGCTCACCGGCCACCTGGTGCTCGCCACGCTGCACACGAACGACGCGGCCTCCGCCGTCACGCGTCTGACGGATATGGGCGTCGAGCCTTATCTGCTGGCGTCGTCGTTGCTCGGCGTGCTGGCGCAGCGTCTCATCAGGCAGTTGTGCCCCGTCTGCAAGGAAGAGCGCGAGGACGAAGACGGCTCGAAGCACTGGCATCCGGTCGGCTGCGAGCGTTGCGGGCAGTCGGGTTATGTCGGCCGTCGCGGGGTCTATGAATTGCTGTTGATAGACGAAAGCATTCGCCCGCTCATCCATCGCAACGCTGCCGATGCGGAAATCCTGCAGGCGGGCCGCGAACAGGGCATGCGCACCTTGCGCGAGGACGGCGACCGGTGGCTTGCCGCCGGCGTAACATCGCTGGAAGAAGTGCTGCGTGTGACGGGTGGCGAATGAGAGACGGAGAATAAGGTATGCCGGCGTTCCGTTTCGAAGCGATCGACACCGCGGGCAAGACGCAAAAAGGCGTACTCTATGCCGATAGCGCCCGCGCCGCGCGCAGCCAGTTACGCACACAGGACTTGACGCCGCTAATCGTCGAGGCCGCCGCCTCGCGCACGCGCGGCGAGCGTCAGCAGCGCCTGTCGCTCGGGCGACGGCTGTCGCAACGCGAACAGGCCATTCTGACGCGCCAGCTCGCGAGTCTGCTGATCGCGGGCCTGCCCCTCGGCGAAACGCTGCAGGTGCTAACCGAGCAATCGGAACGCGATTATATCTGCGAACTGATGGCCGCGATCCGCACCGAAGTGCTCGGCGGCGATTCGTTCGCCAATGCGCTCGCGCAGCATCCGAAAGACTTTCCGGAGATCTATCGTGCGCTGGTCGCGGCGGGCGAGCACACCGGCAAGCTCGTGCTCGTGCTGTCGCGTCTCGCGGACTATATCGAGCAGCGCAATGCGCTCAAACAGAAGATCATTCTCGCGTTCACGTATCCGGGCATCGTCACGCTGATCGCGTTTGGCATCGTCACGTTCCTGTCCTGTTAAGCTACGTGGTGCCGCAGGTCGTGAATGTGTTCGCCAGCACGAAGCAGGCGCTGCCGTTCCTCACCGTGATGATGATGGACTGTCCGCCTTCGTGCGCAGTTACTGGTGGGCGGTCCTGCTCAGCGTGATCGTGCTGGCGTGGATGATCAAAAGCATCCTCTCGCGGCCCGGGCCGCGCATGGCTTTCGACCGCTGGCTGCTGACCGCGCCGCTGGTCGGCAAGCTGGTGCGCGGCTATAATACAGTGCGATTCGCCAGCACGCTCGCGATCCTTACCGCCGCCGGCGTGCCGATCTTGCGCGCGTTGCAGGCGGCGGGCGAGACGCTTTCCAACACGGCGATGCGCAACAACGTGGACGACGCCATCGTGCGGGTACGCGAAGGCTCGTCGCTGTCGCGCGCGCTCGGCAATACCAAGACCTTTCCGCCCGTGCTGGTCCACCTAATCCGCTCGGGTGAAGCCGACCGGCGACGTCACCACGATGCTGGACCGTGCCTCCGAAGGCGAAGCGCGCGAACTCGAACACCCGCACGATGTTACTCACGAGCCTGCTCGAACCGCTGCTGATTCTCGCGATGGGCGGCATCGTGCTGGTGATCGTGCTCGCGGTGATGCTGCCGATCATCGAACTGAATAACCTAGTGCAGTAGTGAATGCCCTGCAAACCCGCCTGCTGATGCTCGCCGCCCTCGCGCTGTTCTGCGTGACGGTGACGTACTGGGTCGTCACGCTGACCTCGCGTCAGACCGCGCCGCTTCCCGCTGCCGCCGCGACGCGCACGCCATCGACTGAACAGGCGGCGGCGATCTTCGGCGGGCAGTTGCAGCAGCAGGCGAATCAGGACGTGCATCTATTGTTCGGCATCCTCGCGTTGCAGCACGGCGGGGCGGCCATCGTCAGCTTCGGCGGCGAACCGGCCAAGGCGGTCGCGCTCGGCAGCCCACTCGCGGACGGCGTGAAGCTGTCGGAAGTGCGCGCGAGGTCGATCGTCATCCAGCGCAACGGCGGCGCGAAGTCGGAAATTTTTTTGCCGCAGGTACCCGCCGGACCGACGATCTAAGTGCGTTGATGCGCGATAAGGCCGGACACCGGCGCGCGTGACGCGTATGAAAGCGCGTCGTTAGAATATCCAGCTCCGCTGCGGCGACGCCCGGGCCGGACACGTTTGAACGATATCGGGCGAAGCTCGAAAAACAATATCCATCGAAGAGGTAGTAGTCGTGCAATTGTGGACCCAACGCCGCATGCGGGCAGCGCAAGCCGCACAGGCAGCACGAGCACAAGGTCGCCGCCAGCGCGGCTTCACGCTGATCGAAATCATGGTCGTGATCGCGATTCTCGGCATTCTCGCCGCGCTGATCGTGCCGAAGATCATGAGCCGTCCGGACGAAGCGCGCCGCGTCGCGGCACATCAGGACATCGGCACGATCATGCAGGCGCTCAAACTCTATCGTCTCGACAACGGCCGCTATCCGACGCAGGAGCAGGGCTTGCAGTCCCTCATCCAGAAGCCGTCGACCGAGCCTGTGCCGAACAACTGGAAGGACGGCGGCTATCTCGAGCGCCTGCCGGCGGACCCGTGGGGCGGCCAGTATCAGTATCTGAATCCGGGCGTGCACGGCGAAATCGACGTGTTCAGCTACGACGCGGACCAGAAGGCGGGCGGCGAAGACAACGATGCCGATGTCGGGTCGTGGCAATAGCAGCGCCCCGTTTCATCTAGCCAAGGCAACTCACGTGAACAGGTACGGCAGGCATCATCGGGCAGAGCAGCGCAATGCGGGCTTCACGCTGCTCGAAATGTGCTCGTCGTGCTGGTGATCGCGGGCTTGCTGGTGTCGCTCGCGTCCTTGCCGCTCACGCGTAATCCGCGCACCGATCTGAACGAGGAAGCGCAGCGGCTCGCGCTGCTGTTCGAATCGGCGGGTGACGAGGCGCAGGTGCGCGCGCGACCCATCGCGTGGCAGCTTACGCAGGGCGGCTTTCGTTTCGATGTCCGCACCGGAAACGGCTGGCGTCCGCTGCGCGAAGACGATCTGCTGCGCGCGCGTCACTGGGAAGGCGGCGTGACCGGCGTCACGATCAATTTCCTCGATTCGGACAAGTCGGCAGACCGGCTGGTATTCGGCACCGAAGCCATCGACACGCCGATGGAAATCACGCTCATCTCGCCGGTGGGCCGTGCCACCATCGTCGGAAGCGGCAATGGCCGGTTCGAGGTGCGCTGATGCGTCGGGTCCGTGCGCAGCAAGGCTTCACGATGATCGAAGTGCTGGTCGCGCTGGCGATCATCGCGGTGGCGCTGGCGGCGTCACTGCGCGCGGTCGGCGCGATGGCGGCTGGCGAGCAGAATCTGCACCGGCGTCTGCTCGCGGGCTGGAGCGCGGACAACGAACTCGCGCAGTTGCGGCTGTCGCGGCAGTTTCCGGATATCGGTTCGAAGAGTTTCGACTGCTCGCAGGGCAACCTCAAACTAGTGTGCACGCAGCGCGTGAGCCGTACGCCGAATCCGCTGTTCCGGCGCGTCGAGATATTCGTCACGACGCCGGGCGGCAGAGGCAATCTCGCGCAGATGGTCACGGTGGTAGAGAATGAAACGAACCGTTCCCTCTGACGTCGCGGTAGCGCGGCGTGGCCGCCGCCGCGGGCAGCGCGGCTTCACGCTGCTGGAAATGCTCATCGCCATCGCGATTCTCGCGGTCATCGCGGTGTTGTCGTGGCGCGGGCTCGACTCGGTGATTCGCGGCCGCGCCACCATCACGGCGGCGATGGAAGATGAACGCGTGGTCGCACAGTTGTTCGACCAGATGCGCATCGACGCGCACCAGGCCGCAACCGACGACGAAGCGGAGCAACCCGCCGTGTCGGTCGCGAACGGGCAGTTGCAGATCGTGCGCGGGCTGTTCGCACCGGATACGGCGCCGCGTCTGCAGGTCGTGCGGTATAGGTTGTCGGATGGACGCGTGGTGCGCTACGCGTCGCCGCCGCTGTCGAACGTGGGCGAAGTGCGCCGCGCGCTCGGCTCCAGCCACATGGACGGCTGGAACCCCATCCAGCTGATGGGCGGTGTCGGCTCGCTCGCGGCGCGCGTCTATATCCCGCAGAAAAGCTGGACGACGAGGATGAACGACGTGGTCTCGCAAATCAACGAAAACGACAACAACCTGAAGGTGCTGCAACTCGGCAACGCGCCGCTGCCGCGCGCAGTGGTGGGCATTCAGGTGGCGATTGTCGCGAAGAATCTCGCGGCGCCGATCACGCGCGTATTTCTGGTCGGAAATTGACGATGCGGGCTCATCGGCGTGTTCCGAACAAGACGAGACAGCGCGGCGTCGCGATCATCAGCGCGCTGCTGGTGGTCGCGATGTCGGCCATTCTCGTGTCGGGCATGCGGTGGCGTCAGCAGGTGCAGGTGCGGCGTATCGAGAATCAGCGGCTGCTCGCGCAGGCGCAGTGGATTTCGCGCAGCGCGCTCGACTGGACTCGGCTGATTTTGCGCTCGGAAGCGACCGTCACGTATCTCGACGGCGTGTGGGGCGTTCCGATCGCCAAGACGCGGCTATCGGATTTCCTCGGGCAAATCGGCGAAGTGCGCGCGCAGGAAGGGCAGTCCACCTATCTGTCCGGCTCGATCGAGGACGCGCAGGCCAAGTTCAATCTGCGCAATCTGGTTTCGACGCCCACGCCGGGCGTGCTGACCATCAACGGCGCGCAAATTCAGGCTTTTCAGCGGCTGCTCGCGGAACTCGGGCTAACGGGTCGCTGGCCAAGACGGTGGCCTTGCAGATGCGCGCGGGCCTCGCGTGCTCCGCCACGCGCTTCCAGACGCAGCAGAGCAGCCCGACCGCCAGCACCTCGACGAATTCAGCGGAAGAGACGATTCAGGCGCTGGCGCAAGGCGGCGCGACGGGCGGCGGCAATTTTTCCAACGATCCCGGCCTGAAAGACGCCGACAGCAACGCGCCGGTCGCGCCTTTGCAGATGATCGGCGTCAACTCGCTGCTCAACGTCAATGGCTTCACACCGGAAACCATCGCCAAACTGAGGCCGTTCGTCACCATTCTGCCAACGACGACGGCGGTGAACATGAACACCGCGCCCGCCGAAGTGATCGCGGCCGTGGTGCCGGGGATGAACCTCGCTCAGGCACAGGCATTCGTCGCACGGCGCGCGACCGTGTTCTTCCACGACGTCGGCAACGTGCAGCTCGCGCTGAACGGCGCGGGCGTCAAAACCGCCACGTCGGTCGATCCGGATGAAATGGATGTGACGACCAAGTATTTTTTCGTACACGGCGACGTCGGGCACGAACACACGCGACTGCAGCGCACCACGCTCGTGTACCGCGATCCGAATACGCATACGACACGCATCGTCAGTTCGCGCGACGCGAACTGACGACGATGCACTGACAAAAGGAAGTGGCCTTTGAGCACACTGATCGTTCTTCTCCCGCCGCGCGATCCGGCGGTGCGCTCGGAAGAGTGGCAACTGCCGGACTTGCCGTTCATGCTGCTCGACAAGCGCGGCGAGCCGCAGCGTTCGGGACGCGCCGCGCTCGGGCTGCTGCCGCACGCGAATGCGACCGTGCGATCGTCGCCGCGCGCGACACGCTGCTGCTGTCCGCCGCCGTGCCGCCGCTCAAAGGGCCGCGTCTGCGTCAGGCGCTGTCGAACGTGGTCGAGGATCAGCTGATTCAGGACCCGCAGACCTACCATATAGCGGTCGATCCGGTCACACTGCCGGACGGGCGCCGCGTGGTCGCGGTGATCGATCGCGGCTGGTTCCGCTTCGTGCGCGAGGCGTTCGGCGCAGCGGGGCATCGCAACATCAAGGCCGTGCCGGCGATGCGCTGCCTGCCAGTGCCGGCCGCCATCTTGCCTGGTGCGGCGGACAACGCCGGCGCTGAAGAACGCCCGGAAGAAAACGAGGACGCGGCCGAAGCGCCGCCTACGCCGTTCATCGCCGGCCTGCTCGGACATGTCATCTCGACCGCGCCCGCGTTGATCGGCGAATTGTTGCCGTCCGTGCAGATGGTGCCCACGCTCATGGAAGTCGCGATCGCGCGCGGCGCGCGTGCGGCACTCGGCGAAGGGCTCGCGCTGCCTGAGGAGTCGGTCGCGTCTACGCTGCACGCGCTCGCGGGCGATCATCCCGTCGTGCTGTATTCGCTCGTTGATCTGCCCGGCGACGAGCCGCGTCTGTCGTCCGTGCGCGGCGCGAATCAGGCGGCGCAGCATATGGCGGGCGCGCAGCCGCTGGCCTTCGAAGCGCTCGCGCGTCACGCGCTGGCGAGCCGTTTCGATCTGTGTCAGTTCGAGTTCGCGGCGCAGCCTTGGCGACTGGACCGTTCGACGATGCGCCGTCTGCGCGTGCCCATCGCACTGGTGGCGGCGTCGGTCATCGTGTCGATCATCGGCGTGAACGTGCAGTGGCTGCAGCTTTCGCGGCAACGCGACGCCATCAGCGCGCAGATGACCGAACTGCTGCTCAATGCGTTTCCGAAGACGACCATCGTGCTGGATGCGCCTGACCAGATGACGCGCAATCTCGATCGCCTGCGCACGACGTCGGGCGAACTGTCGCCGTCGGATTTCCTGTCGCTCACGGATGGACTCGCGCGCACTCGGGCCGGTGCCGGTAAACGGCATCGCCGGGCTGGATTATCGGGACCGGCATCTCGAAGTAACGTTCAAGCCGGAAACCAAAGTGGACCCTGACTTGCAGAAGCGCCTCTCGGCCAACGGCCTGAACGGCGCCATCGACACCAATACCGGCAAGTGGACGATCAGGGGCGGCCAATGAAAGCGGAAATCGGACGAACGCTCTCTGAGTTCTGGGAACAACGCACGCCGCGCGAAAAGACCATCCTGATGTGGGGCGGTCTGGCGCTTGCGCTGGTGATCGTTTATCTGGTGCTGTGGGTACCCGCCTATGAAGACCGCGAGCGCCTGCGCACGAGGAGCCGCCCGCGATGCAGCACCGGCTCGCCACGATGACCGCGCAAGCCAACGAGGCGCGTGCGCTCGCAGGCAACGCCGACAGCGTCACGCCGACCGGCGGCGCGTTGCGCGACGCGTTGTCCAAGTCGCTCGCCGATGCCGGCATGCAGCCAACGCAAGTGCAGGTGATCGGCGGGGCGGTGCAGTTCCGTTGAAAAACGCGTCGTTCCCGAACTGGACCGTGTGGCTCGACGAGGCGCGCAAGCAGTTCAAGGTGCAGAGGTGAACGACGCGCACATCACCGCGCTCAAACCAGACGGTCAGGTGGATCTGACGGCATCGGTGCAACCGGCCAACGTGAAATGAGTTACTGGATTCGCCGCCTGAAGATGGCGCTGCCCGCGCTGTTCGTGGTGTTCGTTTTGGTCTTTCTGACCTTGCTCGTGATGATGCCCGCCGGCCTGGATCACGCCGCAGTTGACGCGCGCGACCGGTGGGCACGTGAATCTGGTGGACCCGGCGGGATCGCTGTGGCACGGTTCGGCTACCCTGATGCTCGCCGCCAGCACCAACGCGGGCGGCGCGACGCTGCTGCCCGGCCGCATCAAATGGACGACCGCGTTCTGGCCGCTCTTCACGGGTCGCGTGCATATGACGATGCGCCAGAGCGAAGCGATGCCCGACGCCGTCACCGTCGATGCGACCACGCGCGGCGCCACGCTGTCGGTGGGTCGCCAGATCGGCGTGCCGGCGACGCTGCTAGCAGAGCTGGGCGCGCCGTTCAACACGTTGAATTTCGAGGGCGACGTGCGGCTCTCGTGGACGGATTTCCACGTGCTCGCCCAGAACGCGTACGGTCAACTCATGTTACGCTTGACGACATGGTGTCGCGCGTGTGAGGCCGCTGGGTTCGTATCGGGTCGCGCTGCAGGCGCAGGGCGCGCAAGCGACCATCGATCTGTCGACGAGCAAGGGTCCGTTAACGCTAACCGGCAACGGCGCGGTCTCGCAGAGATCGATGACCTTTCAGGGCAAGGCGACGTCCGCGCCCGATCAGCGTGAAAACCTAGCCGGCCTGCTCAATCTGCTCGGGCGTCACACCGACGAGAACACGGTGGAACTCACCTTCGCACTATGACCGCCCAACGCTGACCGGCGAACGGCGTGCACAGCGGCCTGCTGCGTGAGTGCCGAGGCAGCAATAGGCGCCGCCATACTGCCAGTTTCCTGATCCATCTGCGCCACGTCCCAGCCACTACCGAGCGCCTTCACCAGGCCGACCGATGACACCATCCGCTGTTCCGCGATATTCGCGAGCTTCTGCTCCGCGGTGAACGCCGTGGTCTGCGCGGTCAGCACGTTGATATACGGTAAGTGCTAAAACGAGCCCGCCTATCTTCGTCGGCTTTTAAGAGTGACGATTGCGTCCGCAACCTACATTGGGGACACAGGCCATAAGCGATGATGAGTTTGACTTTCTGCCACTCCGAGTCATTCGAGAAT
>LFLF01000095.1 GCA_001184395.1 Candidatus Paraburkholderia calva
ACGAAGTGAATCCGCAGCATACGCTCCCAACCCATCGGCGGACGACCGTTGCCGTGTTTCGGGTAATAGGGTTCGATTACCGCACACAGTTCGGTCCACGGAACGATCGTGTTCATCGTGTCAAGCAACTCGTCGCGTCGCGTGCGCTTGCGGCAAGTCTCGAACCCCGCACCTTGATCCGCGGCCATCGCCAGCGTCTGCTGCTTCATCGTCGTTTGCCTTTCTCCTTGCACGTGCGCTCTATAACACCTGACAAGCACTAGTGGTGGACTTAATCAGCGTTGCCTTAGGGCTTGCCTACGCGCTGCATAACGCCTCACGCGGGCACGTCCCGTGCTGTGCCACGAAGAATCAGAAAAACGGATGGAACCGTCATGGCGCAAGCCCATACCAGCAGGAGAATCGGCAAGATCGTCGCGTGGTTGTTCGGCATTCTGGCGATCCTGATCGCGATTCTCGTCGTTATCTTTCTGACCTTCGACTGGAACCGGCTGCGGCACTATGTCGACGACAAGATGTCGGAGGCGATCGGCCGCCGCTTCGAGATCACCGGCGATCTGAAAGTCGGCTGGCACCGGTTGCCCAACGAAACGGGCTGGAAGCGCTGGGTGCAGTGGCCGCGCTTCTCCGCGGAAAAGATCATCATCGCGAATCCGGACTGGGCGCGACAGCAGCACTTCGCCACGCTCGACGAGATCGATTTTGAGGTGGAAGTGCTGCCCTTGCTTGCGCACGACATCGTGATTCCGTCGATCAATCTGGTGAATCCGTCGATCGATATCGAGCGCCTGAAAGACAATCGCAATAACTGGACATTCAAGTTCAAGCAATCCAACGAACCGTCGACGTGGAATCTCAAGCTCGGTGATATCTCGCTCGCCAAGGGCACCGTCGATGTTCACGATGAAGTGACTAAAGCCGAGATGCAAGTCGTCGTCGATACGCTCGGCCCCAGCCCGTGCTGATCGGCGATGTGATGAAGCAGCAGGAAGCGGCATCGGCCAAGTCGTCTGCGGAGATGGTCGGCAAGAGCGGCGCGGTCAAGCTCGACAAGCAGGCCGATGCGGCGGCGCAGGCATCGGCGCCCAATCCGGCGAGCGTGTCGGCCAACACCAGCATCACCACCAAGGAAGGCCCGAAACCGCCCATACCGCCCTATGCATTCGGCTGGACCGTGAATGGCACGTATAACGACGGCAAGCTCGGCGGCGTGCTCGCCGTGCAGGATGCCACGCGTCCGTTTCCCGTACAAGCCGACGTGCGCCTGGGCGATACGCATATCGCCTTCGTCGGCACCGTCACGGATCCCGCGCATCTCGCGGCGCTGGATTTGCGGCTATGGATCCAGGCGGTCAGCATGGCGTATCTGTATCCGTTCACCGGCGTCACCTTGCCCGAGACGTCGCTGTTCGCGACCGAAGGGCGTCTCACCGGGGACGGCAACGTCTTCCACTACGAAAATTCACCGGGCGCGTGGGTGGCAGCGATATTAACGGCTCGCTGGTCTATGCAGGTAAGAAGCCGCGTCCGCTGCTCAAGGGCGAACTGGTGTCGCATCTGCTGCAGTTCAAGGATCTCGCGCCGATCATCGGCGCGGATTCGAACGCGAGCAAGGCCAAGCCCGGCGAGACGGAGAAGCAGCCGTCCGTCGAAGGCGCTGCCGACCGAGAAGTTCAAGACTGACCGCTGGAAGGCCATCGACGCGGACGTGAAGTTCACGGGCGAGCGCATCATCAAGGACCCGGATTTGCCGATCATGAACCTCTACACGCATGTGGTGATGAACGACGGTGTGCTCTCGTTCGAACCGCTGAAGTTTGGCGTGGCGGGAGGCACGATTGCGAACAACATATCCATCCATCTCGATGGCAGCGCGTCGCTGCTGAAGGGGCGCTTCTCGACCGAGGCGCGGCATCTGAAGCTCAAGCAACTGTTCCCGACCGTGAAGACGATGCAATCCGCGTTGGGCGAGATCAACGGCGACGCTACGCTGTCCGCGACCGGCAATTCGCCGGCGGCGCTGGCGGGGACACCCAACAGTGAAGTGAAGTTGCTGATCACGCAGGGCACGGTCAGCCGGCTCTACATGGAAGCGGCGGGACTCAACGTCGCGAACGTGGTCTATGAAAAGCTGTTCGGCAAGCGAGGTGTGAACATCAACTGCGCGGCCGCGGATTTCGTCGTCACCGATGGCGTGCTCAACTCGCGCGTGTTCGCGCTCGATACCGACGATGCGGTGATCAACGTGGACGGTAATATCAACCTCAAGAGCGAGGAGATGGACCTGGGCATTCATCCCCACACGAAGGGCTTCCGCGTGTTTTCGCTGTGCTCGCCGCTGTATGTGAAGGGCACCTTCAAGAAGCCGGATGTGGGCGTGAGTGTCGGGGCGTTGGCGGCACGTGGCGGCGCGATGGTCGGCCTGGGCTTCATCAACCCGTTCGCGGCGCTGATCCCGCTGATCGCGCCAAGCAACAACAAGCCGCTGCCGTGTCAGCAGATGCTCGCCGACATGAGCCATGCGCCGACCGCGCCCGCACCGGGGCAAAAGGAAAAGGCCAAGGCCGCGCCCACGTACATGTCGTCGGGCGCGGCGGCGGGAGCGGCAAAGAAGAAGCCGGCTGCGCCGAGCCCGGCGAGCGCTTCGGTCTACAAGGGAAGCTGAGCGCGGCGGGTGCGGACCTTGGTATTTACATCCTGTGCGCAAAGCATAGGCGGCCCGCGGTGCGCGCAAACGTTCTCGCGTCCTACAAATCTTTATTCGTCAGAGACTTAACTCCCGTCGTGCGCAGCTTTTCAACAGTTCTTTCCACAGAAATTGTGGATAACTCGCGCGTCTCTTCGGACGGTTACATTCGCGGCGGTGGGTGGCGCGAACCGCATCGCACGGTGTTTTCCGCGCAAAATCAAAAAATCAAGAATTTGCTTGAGTCTTGCAGCGCTTTTCCACAGGCTTTCCCCGTGGGCTGGGGATAAGTTATGCAGAGGCGGGATAGTAAAACACGTGTTTGATGCAACCGGAGGCGGCAACAGGTTTTCGTTGCGCGTCAGAGACTTAGAAGAGTTACAGGCGGGTTTTCAACAAGGTGGTCTACAACCTCGGCGCGCGCGAAAACGGCGGGTTCGGGGTCGCTCAGATGGACAATCCCGGCCCGCCATTGCTCCCCAGCAGCTGCTCGACCGAGTCGGCATCGCGATAGTCCTGCTCGGGCAAACCGTCGAACAGAAATACCACGTCGTTGCTCACGCCCGCCGCCCGTGCGGCATCGACGAGCGCGTCCTTGTTGGCGGGATAGGCGACCGCCTGGAGCACCTGGGCGATTTCATCGTCGATTGGTTCCTCGTTGGGTACGTGCTTGGCGGGCTTGTCCGACATGTGGCCTATGCGTCCTGTGATGAAGAGTGAAAGCGTAAGAGGAGTTCGAACCTCAGGTCTGCACCTGAATCTGCTGACTCGCCATGCCGTGGCTCGGCGCTCGCGACTTAGGCATCGGCACGTGACGCCAGCGGGTATGATCGAGGCTCTTCGCCGCGATATCGGGCGCGGGCGGGGACACCGGCGCGGCGTTCACGCGCATGGCGGCGCGGGTCGCTTCGACGGCGGCGGTGTTTTCGTCGGATGGACTCGTGTGCAACGGTGCGGCGTAGCACGAGATGGACACCAGAGCCATCGATAACAACGTTGAGGTCTTCATCGGGCACCCCTCCTCACGTGAACAGCGAGAAGCATCAAGCAAGGCCTATGCCGATGCGCTTCCCGTCCGCCTGGCGCGTCGCCGGCCGCTCGATTCTGCCGGTGCACGGGCGCGATGTCCGGGCATCGCGCCGACATACTTCAAGTGATGGTTTAAATGGGCCGACACCGCATTCGTTCGAAGCGGCAGCATGCGCGCGCACCGCGAAATTTCACGGCTGCGTAGTTTCAACGCGAGGTCAGGTTCAAACGGAAGTATGCGTCCAGCAGAGAGGTTTTGTACACGACACCGAGCAGCAAAGGTTCCGACTTCTGTTCGATAACCGGCAATCGCTCGCCCTGAAAGGCGAGGAAATGCTGAAGCGCTTCGCCGAGCGATATGTCGGGCGTGAGCACTTCGAATTGCGGCTGAATATAGTCGGCGGCAGTCTTGGCTTCAGTGCCTTTCTCGTCGAGCAGATCGGAGGTGATGTCCTTGAGCGCGACCACACCGCGAAAGTGTTCGGCGTCATCCACGACATACAGATACTTGACCGGATACTCCAGGAAAGCGCGCGTCATCTCCTTGACGTTGGCCGCCAGCGTGACGACCGTGTCGGCGGGCTTCACGAGTTCGCGCATCTGCGTGGCGGCGAGGCGCACGCGCTCTTTTTTCCTCGCGCGTGCGGCGCAGCGTGACTTCGTACATCGAGGTCTGCTCCGAGGTCCGCGCGATGTAATAGGCGATCACGCAGGCGAGCATCAGCGGCAGCATGACCTGATACGAGAGCGTCATCTCGAAGATCATGAGGATCGCCATGAGCGGCGCATGCGTGGCGGCCGCGAGGAATGCGCCCATGCCGACCATCGCGTAGGCGAAGGGCGCGGGGGGATCGAGTCCGGCCAGATCGCATACACGGCGAGGCCGTACAGACAGCCGAGGACCGCGCCCACGAACAGCGTCGGCGTGAAGAAGATGCCGCCGACCGCGCCGGAACCAGCGGTGGCGGCCGTCGCGACGATCTTCATCAGCAGCACGGTGAGCAACGCGCCCCAGGTCCACGGCTCGTGTAGCAGCGAGTTCACGACTTCGTAACCGTTGCCCCAGACTTCCGGCCACCAAATGGAGATGATGCCGACCGCCAGGCCGCCTAGCGCGAGCTGCACGGGCAAGGGCAGCGGAAGAGTGGAAAAGCGTTTCTTCGATGCCGCAAGCAGGCTCAGAAAGCGCGGTGCGATGGCTCCGCACAGTAGCCCGAGCACGACGAAGAGCACGACTTCGAGCCCGGTGACGATCGGGAACACCGGCATCTCGTAAGGCGGCTTATAGCCCGCGAATTCGCGCATGGTGATGTTGGCGACCACCGACGCGAGACCACGATCGGCCCGAAGCTTTCCATCGCCATGGAGCCAAGCACGAGTTCGGTGACGAAGAACGCGCCGGCAATGGGCGCGTTATACGCCGGCGTGATACCGGCTGCTGCGCCGCATGCAACCAGCAGGCGCAGACGTGGCGGATCGAAATGCACCCATCGTCGTCCGATGAGCGAGGACGAGCGCGCGGCGAGTTGCACCATCGAGCCTTCCCGCCCGATGGACCCGCCGCTCGCAATGGTGATGAGCGACGACAGACTGCGCCAGAAGCTCTGCCACACGGGCATCATGCCGTCGCCGATGGTGACCGCTTCCATGTAGTCCGTGCTCGCGTGCTTGCCAGCATGACGGCGCGCGGCGATCAGACAAAATCCCGCGATCAGTCCACCGATAGCCGGCAACGCGATACGCGCGGGCAACGGCAAACCCTTGGCCAGCGCGACGAGTCCTTCCGAATGATTGCCGAGCGGCCGTTCCAGAATAGCGATGCCTTCACGGAACACCGCGGTCGCAAACGCTCCGGCGACGCCGACGATGACTGCCCAGACGAGCATCGTGTGCGAATCGGACAGACAGAAAAGCTGTTCGGCGCGCGTGCGCAGTTTGAGCAGGAATGAGAGCACTTTTGCGAAATCGTGGAAAGCTTAGAAGTAAATGGAATAATGGAGGTGGAAGGATAGCATTAGGCGCGGCCGTCGGCACTTGCTTTAGACGAATACGATGCACGAATAGCCCGGCACGTTGCGTGCCGGGCTATTCGTGCGACGAACGTGCGACGAACGATTGTGCTTCGGGCGCTCACCACTTCGGCGCGAACGAAGGGTTCGCATTGCACCGTTCCTCGTCGAGCGCGTCGAGCTTGGCGATATCCGTCGCATCGAGCTTGAGCTTTTGCGCTTCCCAGTTGCTCTGCTGATGCTCCGGATTGGTCGATGTCGTGATCACCATGATATCGCGCGTCAACAGCCACGCAAACGCCACCTGCGCCGGCGTCGCATGATGTTTCTCCGCGATGGCGCGGATGGTCGAATCGTTGTGCGCGCGGCCTTCGGAGAGCCGCATGTACGTGGTCACCGTCACGCCGAGCCGTTGCGTCGCATCGACGAGCTTGCGGTTGGCGAGGAACGGGCTCACTTCGAACTGGTTGTTAATGATGCCCTTGCCGCCGGACGCGTTCATGGCTTCTTCGAGCAGCGGCGCGGTGAAGTTCGACACGCCGTAATGACGTATCAGCCAGAGCTCGCGCGCTTCCTGCAGCGCATCGTGCTCCAGACGCTCCCACCACACCTTCATCGTCACCCAGATATCGTCGCGCGGCACGCCCGATGCACGTAGGCCATCGCCGACGGCGGCTTCGTTGCCGTAGTACTGTGCGGTATCGATACCGCGTTCGCGGTTTTTTCGGCATCGACGCGAAATGTGCCGAGACCGAAGGATGGAATCGTTTTGACCATGCTGCTCCTTTTACGATGATTCTCGCGTTCGGCGCGCGTTATTTCGCGTCCTGATCGAGCTCGGGATAGTGGCGGAAGATGCCCGATTCGTTGAAGGCGAGGCGCCGTTCCGAATCCACATATGCGGCGATGTTGGGCCGTTCGAGCACCGCGTCGTGCAGTGCCGCCACGCGCGGATATTGCTTGCCGAAGGTCTTCATCGCGCGCGGAAAGGCGTAGTGCAAGCCATCGACGATCTGGAAAACGGACAGATCGACATAGCTCGCTCGGTCGCCGACCATCTGCTTGTCGCCGTGCGGATTCTGTTTCAGCACGCGCTCGAAATAGCCGATGAATTTCGGCACGCGCTGATCGAGAAAATTGCGCGTGCGGATCTGGGCGGCATCCTTCTGATCTTCGTAGTAGAGGTCGGTCGCGAGCGGATGATGCGTGTCGTGCACCTCGGCGACGAAATCAGCAATGGTCAGCTGCAGACCGTGCGCGACGTAGCGCAGGCCTTCGTCCTTTGGCGCAAATCCGAGCTTCGGTCCGAGGTAGAGCAGGATATTGGCGACGTGCGGCACGATCAGATCGCCATCCTTGAGAAACGGCGGTGCGAACGGAATGTCCGGCTCGGTCTTGTTGTTGATGATCTTCATCATCGCGCTCGTGCCATTCGGGCCGCGCGCGACATCGACGTATTCCGCGCCGGCATCTTCCAGCGCCAGGCGCACGAATTCACCACGCCCTTGCAGGCCGTCCCAGTAGTAGAGTTCGTAAGGCATGTGTCGGATTCTCATCGGAGGTGGGACGCAGCGGCGCGTGGATGCGCGGTGCGTGGACGAAAAACAGAGCAAGCAACACACGTTCCCGGCGCGTGGGCGCGAGCGCATACGCGCCGCCGCGGTCACGCGTCGCAGGTCACGAGACGGCTAGAAGCACCGAATCAAATGGCCGCTTCGCTGTCGTCGTAAAGCCCTGCCGCGAGCCGTGCGGCAAGCGTCTTGCGATCCACTTTACCCACGGCGGTCTCCGGCAGTGAATCGACGGACATCACGTCATGCGGCACGTAGATGCGGGATAGCCGCTTGCGCACCGCATCCTGCACGCGCGCTGCGTCCATCGCGGTGAGATCCTTCGGCACGACGACCGCGACCGGCACTTTGCCCAGATAGCGATCCGCCTGGCCGACCACGCAGCACGCGCTTACATCGCCTGCCGCGACGATCACGCTCTCGATCAGCAAGGGCGACAGATTTTCGCCGCCGCGAATGATAACGTCCTTGATGCGGCCCGTCACGTAGAGATAGCCGTCGTCGTCGAAGCGGCCGAGGTCGCGGGTGCGCAGCCAGCCGTCGGTGACGGTGCGCGAGGTGGCGGCCGCTGCGCCCAGATAGCCGGTCATCAGGTTCGGTCCCGCGATGCAAATCTCGCCTTCGACGTCGAGCGCATCCGTCATCGTACCGTCGGCGGTTCGCAACTGCACGGTTTGTCCCGGCAGCACGCAGCCGACCGAACCGATTCGCGCCATTGGCAGATTGAGCGTGCTCGTGTAGGTCGTTTCCGACAAGCCGTACGAAATCACGAGCGGGCAGCCGAGCTTCGCTTCCACCTCGCAATGCAGCGCTTCGGTGATCGGCGCGGAGCTGCACCGCGCCATGCGCAGCGACGCGAGCGAGGCCGCATGAACTCTTGCGCGAGCATGCGCGAGTACATCGTCGGCACGCTGGTGATGATGGTGGGCGCGAAACGCGTCATCAGCCCGGGCATGTCTTCGGCACGAAAGCGCGCGCAGAACACGATGGTCGCGCCCGCGAGCAAGAGTGCGAGTAGCTGGTTGTTGACGCCGTTGATATGATGGATCGGCATCACGTGGAGCAGGCGGTCGTCGCTCGACAATGCGCTTTGTTCGAGCACGCTCAGCGCATTGCTAAGCAGCGCGGCCTGCGTGAGCTGTACCGTCTTGGGCCGACCGTGTTGCCCGATGTGAACAGCAGCGCGGGACAATCCGCCTCGACATCGGCCAGCGGAAAATATGGCACATCCTTCAGTATTTCGATGTCGAGCGTGCGGGTGGCGCCAGGGATTTCGAGCGGGTCCAGAAGCGCCGCATGTTCCGCGTCGTGCACCAGAAAACGCGCCTGCGTTTCGGCCAGACGTGCGCTCACTTCCTGCGCCGACAGCTTAGGTTCGATCACGCAAGGACACGGCCCCGCGTCGATGGAGCGTTCCATCGCGATTACGACGACATCGCCGGGACGCGCATCGCGGCCCGAGAGATTCGCCGCGATAGCACCGGTTTCGTGGGCGAGTTGCGCGTACGTCAGCGTGCGTGCGCCATCGGTCAGAGTCGGCAGGTCCCGCACGTTGTGCGCGTGCCAGTATTGCTCGAAGGCTTGCGCGAGGCTCGCCGGCCGCGCGGTGAAGCTCAAGGCGGTGGATGTCGTC
Organism: Candidatus Paraburkholderia calva; assembly: GCA_001184395.1. Lineage (GTDB taxonomy): Bacteria > Pseudomonadota > Gammaproteobacteria > Burkholderiales > Burkholderiaceae > Caballeronia > Caballeronia calva. The sequence goes on from LFLF01000095.1 coordinate 8,929, forward strand.
ACGTTGGTTACCTGAATGGGCTACCTGAGCGGGTTATCTGAGCCGGATGGCAGCATCGCTTTCGAATCGCCCTTGCGGGTCAAGCGATCGAAGTGCCTCTTGCTCGCGCGGTGGGCGGCGCGGTCGGCTCCACGCCGGTCGCATCGAAGCTGAAGCCGGTGCGTTCGCGCACTTCGTCGAGGCTCGCCTCGGGATGCCACGATTGCAGCGCGAGGCGGCCATCGCGTTTGACGAACACCGCGATCGGCGTGACGACGCCATGCATGCCGCCCCACGACGTGGCGAAGTCGAGCTTCTCGACGAGCGTGCGCGTCGAATGCTCGGTACGCCACGTGCAGGCGCGCTTCGCCGTGGGCAACATGACCGCACCGCCGCCCCGCAGACGCACCTTCGGATGCGCCCATTCGCCGATGCAGGAGTTGTTCGCGCAGCCCGCGCCATCGAGTTGCACCGCGCCGAGGAAGGTCAGATCCATGCGGCCGCGCGTGCAGAGGTCGTAGAAATCCTCGTTGGCAAAGATTAACGCCGAGCCCTCGGCAAGCAGACGATCGGAGCTCGAAATGGGAATTGAAGAGGGCGCGGGATCGACTCCGCCCGCGACGTTGATACACGAAGTCCCAGTCGTAAGCGCGCTTGGCGAGCAGGCAGGCGAGCATCGTCGGCGTGGAGTTCACGCCGCTGAAGGAGATCTCGTCCGGCCGGATGAAGCGCGCGAGATTCGTGACGATGTAGGAAAAGCCGCTCCAGTTGTCAGCCATGCTGATGCGCCTCTGTTTCCGGTGCGGCATCGATATGGCGGGCGAGCGCATCCGTGCCATCTTCGAGATACGCCTCGACCACCGGATAATCGATCGCATACGCGGGCTAGCACGATCCCGGCCACGCGCCGTTTTTCACGATCGCGTAGTTTTGCACCATGAAATACGGCACCACGGTCAGTTCGGGCTGGTCGACGAAGTTCTCGTCCGATACTCGTCCGATACTTCCTCCACGACCACGAGCACGCTTTTCGCGGCGCGGCTCATGATGCGGTCCCAGTGATACGTGCCCGCGATGCGCACGTTGCCGAGCCTGTCCACGCACGACGCATGGATGACCGCGAAGTCCGGGGAGATCGCGGGAATCACGTAGGTTTGCTGGCCGCTGCGTAGGGATCGTCGAGACACTTCCAGCCGTTGACGCGCACCAGATCGCTGCCGTGCACGCCGCCGCAAGGCATGAACGGCAACGCCGAACGCGGCCGCGCGCAAGCTGGTCGTGAGCGTGGCGCAGGCGTGCTTTTCGAGTGCGAGCGCGCCTTTTTCGACCGCGCGCCGGTAGTATGGCGTGATCCCGAAGTTGCCTTCCATCGCGACGATGCCGCAGCGTGCACGCGACGCCACGCCTGCACGGCAGAGTATGTCGATGTCGTATCCTGGCGATTGCTTGACGATCTCGATGCCGCGCTTTTCCTGACTGATCATCTCACGCACGAACGCGAACTGTCCGCGATGCAGAAAGCTGCCGCCCAGTCCCACCGATGCGCGGTTGGCGCGAGCGCCACCAGTTCCGCGAACGAGACCTGCTTCTTCTTGCTGGCGAATCCCGAACTCATGTCGATGTCTCCTACGCCTTCTTTTGCGACGCGAGATAGGCTCCGATACGCTCATGGATAACGGGTACCGCCGCAGAACGCACGAGCGCCGCGAGGTCGGTATTGGCCTGTTCGGCATCGAGCGCGCGCCGCAGCAGTGCGCGGCTTTCGGCGGGCAGCACAGTCACGCGTTCCAAGGCGGCGGCGATCACATCGGCATGTTCCTCGGGGCCCGCGATCAGTTCGATGAAGCCGTTCGCGCTGGCGCGTTCCACATCGAAGGTGGTGGCCATCTCCAGAATGCGCTGCGCCTCGCGCGTGCCGAGGATGCACGCGAATCGCGCCGAGCCGAGCACAAGGCCGAACTTGAGCCCCGGCATGCGAAAGGTCGAGCCGGGCGCGGCCACGCGCAGATTGCACGCAGCGATCAGATCGACGTCCACGCCGAAATTGCGCCCGTGCGCGAGCGCGACAGTGAAGCACGGCGAACTCGCGATCCGGTTCAGCAGCATTTCGATGCGGATGAAGCGCAACACCAGATCGCCTTCGCTCTGCGCCTGCATGTCGCTCATGTCGAAGCCCGCGCTGAAGCAGCGGCCTTCGCCTTGCAACACGACGAGCGGCGCGCGCGGCTTGCGCATTGTCGAATGCTTGCAGCAGTTCTTCGACGATGCCGGCCGAAGCGCATTGAGCTTGTCCGGGCGATTCAGCGTGATGGTCCAGTGCGTGTCCCGCCGGTCGATGACGATGCTGCTAATGCTTCGATCTCCGACTTCTTCAGCAACTCGGCGTTATGCTCGCCGAGTCCCGGCGGACGCAAGCGGATCTCCGGCGTCTTGCCGGAAAACTTCACCGGCGAAGCGAAGGTTTTCGTCTGCACGCCGTTGGGCAGGTCGAGCGGCTGCACCCATTGCATGTGATCGACCTGCGTGTCGTTCAGCACTTGCGAGTAGGTATTGATCGACGCGCACGGCACGCCTGCTTCGCGGAAGCGCGCGATCCAGTGCTCGGCGTCGTGATGCGCGAAGATCGCTTCGAGCGTGTCGCGCAACTCGACCTGATGCTGCGCGCGCAGAGTGGTGTTCGTATAGCGCGCGTCCTGTTCGAGTTCGGGACGCTCGACGACCTTACAGACCGACTTCCACAACGCGTTGTTGCCGGCGGCCATGCCGAAGTAGGTGTCGCACGCCTTGAATGCCTGATATGGCGCATTGCAGGGATGCGCCGAGCCGAGCTTCTGCGGATCGCGTCCCGTGCCAAAGTATTCGGAGGTCTGCAACGCGGCGATGGCGAGCGTGGCACCGAGCATCGGCGCATCGATATGCGTGCCTTCGCCCGGTTTGCGCGACACCGCGCAGCGCGGACGTTACCGAGAATGCGGCATACAGGCCCGCGGCGAAATCCGCGAGTGGGACGCCGCATTTGACCTTGACCGGCGCGCCGCCGGGTTCGCCGGTGATGCATCATGATGCCGCTCATCGCTTGTACGGTGAGGTCGAAACCGCCCTCCTGCGAGCGCGGCCCGGTTTGTCAGTAAGCGGAGATCGAGCAATAGACGAGGCTCGGCTTGAGCGCGCGCATATCCTCGTAGCCCAGTCCCAGCCGATTCATCACACCCGGACGATTGTTCTCGATGACGACATCCGCTGTCTTGATGAGCGCCTTTGCCTGTTCGATGTTGTCGGCGTGCTTCAGATCGAGCGTGAACGAGCGCTTGTTGCGATTGAGCGAAGCGAAGTTTTCGCTATAGCCGTCGGAAATGGGCGGCCACGCGCGCAGCGTACGCCGCCCTGCGGATGCTCCACCTTGATGACGTCCGCGCCCATGTCGGCGAGCAGCATGCCGCAATACGGACCCGCCGCGACGTTGCAAAACTCGATGACCTTGATTCCCTGAAGCGGTTGATCCATTGTTTCCCTCCGGCAGTTTGTCGGATGCGTCGCTTGCGCATTCCTTTTGTTACCCATTCACACTTCGCCCGAAGCGATCCTCCCGAACCCGCTGAACTCATTGTGATGCGCCACCGCGAGGGTGTAAACCATAAATTGAAGCGTAAATCCTGTAAAATAGGATAAGACGCTTCTTGAAAACACCGATTCCGTTCCGGTGCAAGAGGCCGCTGGTGGGGATTTCCATGATGCGCAGTCAATGGCGGCGGGGCTGACAGGAAATCGCCGGTGTAGAATGAGCTTTTAATCCTAATTTTTAGGACCATGGATAAGACGTTGCTGAAGGGCCTGATGCTGCTCGAAGCGCTCGCCGACCAGAACGGCAAGCCGGTCACCATTCCGGTGCTGGCGGAGCAAGTCGGGCTGACCAAGAGCAACACGCATCGCACCTTGCAGACGCTCGCGCATGCCGGTTACGCGACCCGCGACGAGGTCACGGGTAATTATCGCAGCACCTTCAAGCTGTTCGAGCTGGGCGCGAAGCAGATGGCGCAGATCGACGTCCGGCAGTTCGCATCGAGCCATATGCGTGCGCTGGTCGAGTTCACACAGGAGACGGTGCATCTGTCGATCCTCGACGGCGATTCGGTCGTCTATGTGGACAAGATCGAGAGCGCGCAGCCGGTGCGCGCGTATTCGGTGCTCGGCGGCCATGCGCCCGCATATTGCGTTGCCACCGGCAAGATCCTGCTCGCGCATCAGAGTCAGGAGTTCCTCACGCGCCATCTCACCCATCTCACCGCCTATACCAAGGTCACTATCACCGATCTGCCGGCGCTCAAGGCCGAACTCGCGCACGCGTCGGCCAAAGGTTATGCGGTCAATCGTGGAGAATGGCGGGAGGCGGTCGGCGGCGTCGCGGCGCCGATCTTCGATGCGTTCAGCATGCCCGTTGCGGCCATCGGCATTTCGGGGCCGCTCGAGCGTCTGAGCGCCAAGCGCATGAAGGAACTCGCGCCGTCTGTCCAGGATGCGGCATTGAAGATTTCCTGCGCGATGGGTTATCGCAAGTAATCGGCTTACGACAATCAGCGACTCACGACAATCAGCTTTTGGAAGGCGGACCAGGATGGACAAGCAAGGCTTCACCACAGGCATCGTTCACGGTGACCGGATCGCGGGCACGGAACACGGCGGAGTGCGCCAGCCGATTCATACATCGGTGCAATACGGATTCGAACGCGTCGAGGATCTGATCGGCGTGTTCCAGGGCACGAAGAAAGGCGGCTTCAATTACGCGCGTCAGGGCACGCCGACCACCGCGGCGCTCGAGCGCAAGATCACGCAACTCGAGGATGGCGTCGGCACCATTTGCTTTGGCACGGGCATGGCCGCGATCACCGCGACGTTCCTCACGCTGTTGCTCGCGGGCGATCATCTGGTGTCGAGCAAATACGTGTTCGGCAACACCAATAGCCTGTTCGGTACGTTGAAGACGCTCGGCGTCGAGGTGACCACGGTCGATGCGTGCGATGCCTCGCAGGTGAAGAGCGCTATTCGTCCGAACACGCGCATGTTGTTCGTCGAGACCATCGCCAATCCCGGCACGCAGATTCCGGATCTGCAAGGCATCGGTGAAGTGTGCCGCGAGCGGGGGTTCGCCTATGTAGTCGACAACACCATCACGTCGCCGGCGCTGTTCAAGCCGAAGGCGGTCGGCGCGAGCCTCGTCATCAACTCGCTGACCAAGACGGTCGCAGGCCACGGTGCGGCGCTCGGCGGCGCGGTGACGGATACCGGCCTGCTCGACTGGGGCGGCTATCCGAACATCGCGGACGACTACCGGCGTTCGGCTTCGAAGGAACAAGGGCTGTTGCAGATTCGCAAGAAGGGTTTGCGCGACATGGGCGCGGCGCTCTCGTCGGAGCAGGCGCATTCCATCGCGATGGGCGCGGAAACGCTGGTGCTGCGCGTGAAGCAGAGCAGCGACAACGCGCTTGCGCTGGCGCGGTTTCTCGAAGGGCACGAGGCCATCGGCAAAGTGTTTTATCCGGGCCTGAAAAGCCATCCGCAGTATGAGATCGCGCAGGCGCTGTTCAAGGGCGCGTCGTGGTTGCTGTCGTTCGAACTGCTCAACGCAGAGCGCATGATCGACGTCGTCAACGCGCTGAAGCTGCCGATCAAGGCAACGGGTCTCGCGGATACGCGCACGCTCATCATTCCCGTCGCGCCGACCATCTTCTTCGAAGCCGGCGCCGACACGCGCCGCGCGATGGGCATTTCCGACGGCCTGCTGCGGTTGTCGGCGGGTATCGAGGATATCGACGACCTGATCGCGGATTTCGAGCAGGCGCTCAAGCGCGCCGCTTGACGAGTCAAAAGGCGCGCACGAGTTCATCGATGCGCGCCTTTGAGTTATTACGAAGCGCGCGTAGTAGATGTTTTGCGGATGCCGCGCTTCGGCAAAAAAGAACCAGCGCTCGGCAACGAGTCCGAGATACTGCGTCACCGCCGCGATGCACAACAGCGCGACCGATTGCGCGCCCATGCCGAGCAGCATCAGCGCGCACGGCACGCCGAATGCACCGATCAGGAATATCCACTTGATGCGCGTGATCGTCCCGGCACTTTTTCCGTGAAAGAACTCCCGCAGATTGAACGCGCCGGCGGTGACGCCGCGCGACTTCTGCACGACGTTCAGGCCTTTGATAGCCGATCCTGAAGCATTTCTAAAGCCTTATCCCACCAAGCACTCCAGCCCAAACCATGTTGAGCGAATTGCAGGAAGCAGGCATATTAACGCTTAAGGCAACGCTGAACCAGCCGGTTGTATTCATCGATTCAGGCGCAAATAGCGGCAGATTCATCGTGAGTGAGGCTTTACGCCTGGATTTCCGGTCCACCAGGGTGTTGCGCCTGGGCCTGCGGCCCGCTTTCCCCCATTACGGGCGAACCTGTGCCATCAATCGCTTGCGCGAAAGATAAACGTTGGTCAACGCCAGCGCAACGAAAGCCCGATTGGCGTTCTTCGCCAGACCCCGATAGCGCACCTTCGTGAAGCCCCACAGGCGTTTGACAACAGCAAACCCCTGCTCAACGCGAGCACCGATCTTCGACTTGTTGCGATTCTTGCCGCGCGCTACCTTGTCAATTTCGCCCGCCCGACGCGTACGCTGATTGGTGAAGTCGCGTGCCTTGGCGGCCTTGCCACGCATCAGCGCTTTCTGGCTCGCATAGGCGCTATCTCCATAGACGCCTTGCTC
>LFLF01000096.1 GCA_001184395.1 Candidatus Paraburkholderia calva
GAGCAAGGCGTCTATGGAGATAGCGCCTATGCGAGCCAGAAAGCGCTGATGCGTGGCAAGGCCGCCAAGGCACGCGACTTCACCAATCAGCGTACGCGTCGGGCGGGCGAAATTGACAAGGTAGCGCGCGGCAAGAATCGCAACAAGTCGAAGATCGGTGCTCGCGTTGAGCAGGGGTTTGCTGTTGTCAAACGCCTGTGGGGCTTCACGAAGGTGCGCTATCGGGGTCTGGCGAAGAACGCCAATCGGGCTTTCGTTGCGCTGGCGTTGACCAACGTTTATCTTTCGCGCAAGCGATTGATGGCACAGGTTCGCCCGTAATGGGGGAAAGCGGGCCGCAGGCCCAGGCGCAACACCCTGGTGGACCGGAAATCCAGGCGTAAAGCCTCACTCACGATGAATCTGCCGCTGTTTGCGCCTGAATCGATGAATACAACCGGCTGGTTCAGCGTTGCCTTAGGTGTTACGTAACAAGCCGAAGCGGGCGTGACATCAAACTATCCGTGTCGAACGCTTCTCGCTGGGCAGCTTGTTGCTCCTGTTTCTGTTACAGCGGGACGTGGCTACGTAGGCCACGTGGTGTCGTCTCTTCCAATGGCCCCATTGTCGAATGATGCACTTTTCATTCCAAGCGTCGCACTGCTGCACACTTTCAGTGCCGAATCGGCGATTGAAACGAGCGTCTGCGCGCTTTTGGGTAAACTTCTCCTTTCTCGACAGCAGAATCAGCGGTTAGCACACATTCAGCGCAAACTAGCTCCGCTTTTTTGACCACTCCACTCAAGATGACCAGGAAGTCCCCAGCGCCGGCCTCGGGTTTGCCCGACCCTTCCGCCAAACACGACATCCGTCCAGACCAGTCGATCGAACTGCTGAAGGAGCTTCATATCCTCACGCGCGGCGGCAAGATTAATCAGGACAGCCGCCGCAAACTGAAACAGGTCTATCACCCATCACCTTTATCAGTTCATCGAACCGCTTCTCGCCGATGTGCATGCGCGCCAGGGTTCCTATCGCTCGTGGACCATGGTGCAGGCAAATCATATCTTGTGGGTTTATTCTCTTCGATCTGTTCTTTAAGAGTCTGCGCGATCGGTCACACATCTATGGAATCGAAACTCGCGAGGAATTGGTAAAAAAGTCCGAAGAATTGGCAAAGCGATTTGGTTTCGACGAAATGTCGTTTTTGAACCTGTCGGTCGCCGAGTCAACGCATTCGGCGTGCTTGCCCGAGACCATCAACGCGGTCACGGCACTCCATGCGTGCAACACAGCGACCGACGACGTGATCCACTTCGCTCTCCAGAAGAAGGTGCAGTACATCGTGGTGGTACCGTGCTGTCAGGCGGAAGTCGCGTCGGTATTACGCAAGAACAAAAAGAGCATTCGCTTACAAAGGGCATTCGCTTGCCAAGAACGTGCTGACGAAAATCTGGCGGCATCCACTGCATACGTACTGCATACGCGCGAATTTTGGGGTCAGATTATTGGCGTATTACGCTGCATGCAACTCGAATCGCACGGGTATCAGGTCAGCGTGACGGAACTCGTCTGCTGGGAATACTCGATGAAGAACGAGCTGATAGTCGCACAGTTCAAGGACTTGCCGCGCGGACGGCCTGCGCAGCGTCTGTCCGATGTGCTGGAAACGCTTGGGCTGGACGAACTGCGCGAGCGCTTTTTCACGCACTGGTCAGCGTTTGTTCATCCACGCGTCGAAGCCGTCGCGGCCCAGGCGCTCCAGCGTTTCGATGTTGCGTTCGTAGATGTCGGTGGCGTCGGGAAACGCGGGTACAGCGCGGTCGATGCTCGCCTCGCGCAGCAGATGGAAGATCGGATACGGCGCGCGGTTCGTGTAATTGCCGATATCGTCAGGCTCCGTGCCTTCGAACCGATACTCCGGATGGAAGCTCGCGATCTGCAATTCGCCCGCGAGCTTGAGCTGATCCAGCAAGCGCTCGGCGAAGAACAATGCGTCGTTGTACTCAGCGAAGTCAGCGAACGCGTTGGGCGTGATGTACAGGGTGGTGTCGATCTTTTTCGGATCGGTGTCGTGCAGCACCCGCAGTTCGTCGGTCAGTTCCACGACGACGTCTTCAACGCTGAGCGCTTCGCTTACCACGTAGCGGATCTGCCCCTTCACATGCACGCTTTTGGCGAACGGGCACAAATTCAGTCCAATCACGGCGCGTGTGAGCCAGTGTTCGGTGGCCGCGATCACGTCGATCACGTCATCGTGGGTACTGCGGTCATTCATTAGTTTTCCTGAGTGTGTGTCGATGCGCAGGCCGCGTCGATCAGCGTGCGCGCGATGCGTGGCGCGGACATCATCGGGCCGGAGCCGGGGCCGTAAGTCTGGCTCGTTGCGTAGATGCCGTCCACCAGCAAGGCCAGCGATTCCGCCAGCGCGCGCGGATCGTTCGGGTGTTTCTCGACGCTCGTCTCGAAGCGGTGTTCGAAGCGCTTCTGCATGCGGTCGAGGTAGGCGGTAACGAGATCTTCTTTGGACGCGAACCACCGGTAGAGGCTCATCTTGTTGATGCCCGCGCGCTCGACGACTGCTTCGACGCCGATGGCGCGAATACTGTCGTGATAGAACAACTCCTGCGCGGCGTCGAGCAATTGCGCTTGCGCGGTCGCACCGTCCGTGCGGACAATGCGCTGGGCAAGGGCTTTCAGCTGATCGGCAATTGATTGTGTTACAGTGAGGCTCTCGAAATTGTGCGGCATCGCGTCATAAATACGTACATACGTAAATTGTGCGGCATACATAAATTGAAATTGTGCGGCATTTGTGCGGCATGCTTGACATGTTACCGAGCGGTCACTCTAAGCTCGCAACTCTGTTGTTATCGATCGGTAACGAAATGGAAATACGGGGGGGCGAGCGTGAAAATCATAGGAGCAGCGATGAGTTGGGTGGCGAGTCGGTTGGACGGCCGCATGCATTATACAGATGGATCACGGTGGACGTGGTGTTTTTCGTGCTGCTCACGGCGGCCGACACGCGCGCTACGCCGAGCTTGATGATGTTGCCGCTCGAGCACCAGTTCGGTAGGAGCCGCGGCACGATTTCCCTCGCCATCTCGATCAATCTCGCGTTGTACGGGCTGGCCAGCCTGTTCGCGGCCGTTGCGATGCAGCGCTTCGGCGTGCGTCCCACTGTGCTCGCCGCCATCGCGACGCTGGCTGCGGGCGTCGCACTGTCGTCGATGATGACGCAGCCCTGGCAGATGGTGCTCGTCTGGGGCGTGATGGTCGGCAGCGCGACTGGCGTCGCGGCGTTCACGTTGTCAGCGACGGTGGTGAACCGGTAGTTTACGACGCATCGCGGCCTCGCGATTGGCATTCTTACAGCCAGCTCGGCCATCGGGCAGCTTGTGTTTCTAACCTTCCTCGCTTCGATTTCGGAGCATCACGGCCGGCGGCCGGTGGTGGTCGCCGTCGCAGCCGTGATCGTGTTGCCGCTCGTCGCGTGGCTGCTGCCGGAGCGTCCCGCCGCTGTCGGTGGCCTGCGTCCGGTCGGCGAAACCACCGATGCGCCGCTCGCGCCGGTCTCGCCGCCGAAGAATCCGATCAAGGTCGCATTCGGCACGCTCGCGATGGCCAGCAAAAGACGCGCGATTTCTGGCTGCTGTTCTTCAGCTTCTTCGTGTGCGGCACGAGTACCAACGGTTATGTCGGCCCGCACCTGATCTCGATGTGCTCGGACTACGGCATGACGCAGATGCAGGGCGCGACGCTGCTCACCACGATGGGCATTCCGATCTGTTCGGCACGACGCTCTCGGGCTGGCTATCGGACCGCTTCAACGCGCTTTTTGCTGTTCTGGTATTACGGGCTGCGCGGGCTTTCGCTGATCTATCTGCCATATGCGTTCGGCATCGATTTCTTCGGGTCGCCGCTATTTGCCCTGTTTTACGGGCTGGACTGGATCGCCACCGTGCCGCCGACCGTGCGTCTCGCGACCGACGTGTACGGCCGGGAATCCCGCCAATCGTGTTCGGCTGGGTGGTGGCCGGGCACCACCAGTTGGGCGCGGCGTTCGCGGCGCTCGGCGGCGGCATGCTGGGCTCGAGCCTCGGCAGTTACACCGTCGCGACGATGATTTCCGGCGGACTGTGCCTTGTCGCGGCGGTGACGGTGCTGCGCATCAATCGCGAGCGCCGTTCGGTGGGCATCCCCGCGACCTGAAGCCTGGCTGATGTAATCGGCAAGGGCTCGTCTGCGGGCGCTCGCGTCCTTGTTTATCCTTGTCGGATCGAACGGCGCGCGTGCTTGGCCGATGCGTGCCGTTTAGTTTCGTAGTGCCTCCCAGACACGCCGACAAGGACTCACGCCATGACAGCAAAACCAGCTCCCACCGACGTCGATATCCACGAACTTTTTTCCGGGCGCTGGAGCTTGCGTGCGTTCTCGAATCAGCCGGTCGATCACGCGCATCTGCACGCCGTGCTGGAAGCGGCGCGCTGGGCGCCGTCGTCGAACAATCTGCAACCGTGGCGGTTCGTCGTGTTCGACCGCACGCGCGACGAAACTGCATTCCAGCGCGTGTTCGACACGCTGATGCCGACCAACCAGAAGTGGAACGCGCACGTGCCGGTGCTGATCTACGTGGCGGTGGCGCTCACGCCGAAGGGCGGGCCTGGCAAGACCGCGAGCTACGATACCGGCGCGGCCGCGATGGCGCTCGTGCTGCAAGCGCATGCGCTCGGTTTGGCAACGCATCAGATGGGCGGATTCGCCCACGACGCCTTCCGCCGCGCGTTTTCGTTTTCGATTCCTGAGGAGATGCAGCTTATTGCGATGATCGCCATCGGCCATTTCGGCGATGCGAGCGCGCTCGACGAAGCGCTGCGCGAACGCGAAACCGCGCCGCGCACGCGCAAGCCGCTCGCGGAGATGGCCTTCGAAGGCGCGTGGAACAAGGCCTTCGACTGATTGCTTGATCGGCTAATTGGCTGATCGGTTCACGCGCGTCAGTGCTCGTCCGTGGCCGAGAGTGGCCGCGCAACGTCCTCCAGGGACTTGCGTTCCGCCGCGATCCCGAGATGCCGGTGACGACCGCGGCCGCGAGCATCAGCCCCGAGCCGATCAGATAGCCGATGAACACCGCGCCGCGCTCTCGTGCGTGTCGATCAACTGGCCGAACAGCGTAGGCCCGATGATGCCACCGAGCGCCGTGCCGAACGCGTAGAAGACCGCGATGGCGAGGGCGCGGATCTCGAGCGGAAAGGTCTCGCTGACGGTCAGATACGCCGAACTCGCCGCCGCCGCGAATCACCATCCACGCGATGGTTTGCGTCGTCACGGTGAGCATACCTTCCATGAACATCCAGCCGCTGATGGTCAGCATCACGCCCGAGATCGCGTAGGTGAACGCGATCATGCGGCGCCGGCCGATCACGTCGAACAGCTTGCCGAGCAGCATCGGACCGAGGAAATTGCCCGCCGCGAACGGCAGCACATACCAGCCGATGTGATCGCCCGGCACCTTGTAGAAATCGGTCAGCACGAGCGCGTAGGTGAAGAAGATCGCGTTGTAGAAGAATGCCTGCGCGGTCATCAGCATCAGCCCGACGAGCGAGCGCCGTCTGTGCGTGTTGAACAGCGAGTGGAACACCTCGCCGAGCGGCGTGCTTTCGTGCGCCTTCAGCTGCAGCGGCTTGACCGGCGTATCTGGAATCGCTAAGCCGTGCTCGCGGAAATGCGCTTCGATGTCCTCGACGATCTGCCGTGCCTCATCCACCTGATTGTGCGTGATGAGCCAGCGCGAGCTTTCCGGTACCCACATGCGCATGAAGAGGATCGTGAGGCCGAGCGCGGCGCCGATCAGGAAGCACGTGCGCCAGCCCCAGTCGGGCGGCAGCATCCCGGGGGTGAGCAGCACCATCGATCCCGCCGCGCCGATGCCCGCGCCGACCCAGAAAGTGCCGTTGATCGCGAGATCCGTCCAGCCGCGCAGCCGCGCGGGCGTGAATTCTTGAATCGTCGAATTGATCGCCGTGTATTCCCCGCCGATACTGGCGCCGGTCAGAAAGCGGAACAGCACGAAGGACGCGAGATTCCACGAAAACGCGGTGGCGGCGGTCGCGGCGCATAGAGAAACAGCGTGATGAAGAATAGCTTGCACCGTCCGTGAGCCAGCCGAAGCCGAGCGCGCCGAGCACCGCGCCCGCGATGTATGCGCTCCCGGCGATCCCGACATCCGCTTTGGAAAACTGAAGCGCCGGGCTTGCTTTCAGCGCGCTCGCCACCGCGTTGGCGAGCGTCACTTCCAGCCCGTCGAGCAGCCAGGTGATGCCGAGTGCGAACACGATCAGCGTGTGGAAGCGGCCCCACGGCAGCCGGTCGAGTCGCCCCGGAAGATCGGTTTCGATGACATTCTGCCTGCGCCGTCGTGGTTGGACTGGCCCTCTTGCGGCGTGGTGGTTTCGCTCATGTGTGTAGGCGCGCATCCTGCTAAACAATGGCGCACGTTGTGTCTCCGAAGAATGCCGCCGGGGCAGCAAGTACCATTCCGCTTTCGTCGAACGAAGGCCGGACGCGGCCCCGTTGGTTGAAATTATTCCGGTCGCGGTTGATGCACCACGCGGTACGTGATAAAAAAACGACGCGATCCACTTTCGAATGCGGTGCACCTGTCCGGCGCCGCCTGACGCAATGACTTATTGTGCGATCGATTTTGGCACGTCGAATTCCGCCGTCGCCTTGCCCGATGGCCTGAAGATCCGGCTCGCGCCTGTCGAAGGCGACGCCGTCACGCTGCCCACCGCCGTCTTTTTCAACACCGACGAGGACAACCAGTCCTACGGCTGCGCGGCGCTGGAGGCGTATATCGACGGTTTCGACGGCAGGCTGATGCGCTCGATGAAAAACATCCTCGGCTCGCCGCTCGCCAACCATAGCACCGACCTCGGCGATGGTTCTGCGATCAAATACACCGACGTCATCATCCTGTTTCTGCAGCATCTGAAGCAAAAGGCGCAGGCGTTTGCCCCCGAACCGCTGACGCGCGCGGTGCTGGGCCGCCGGTCTTTTTCGTCGATGACGATCCCAAGGCCGACTATCTCGCGCATAAACAACTCGAAGCATGCGCGCACGCGGTCGGGCTGCGTGAGATCCATTTTCAGTACGAGCCGATCGCCGCCGCCTTCGACTACGAAAAGAGTCTCACCGAGGAAGGTCTGGTGCTCGTGGCGGATATCGGCGGCGGCACATCGGACTTTTCGCTGGTGTGCGTGGGGCCAGAACGCGCGCGTCATCTAGAGCGCAAGGGCGACGTGCTGGCGTATCACGGCGTGCACGTCGCCGGGACGGACTTCGACCGCCGCGTCGAACTGATGACGATCCTGCGCGAACTCGGCTATCAGACGCTCGATCCGCAAGGCCGTGAAGTACCGAACCGCGTGTATTTCGATCTTGCGACCTGGCATCTGATTAACACTGTCTACACGCCAAAACGCGTCAGCGAATTGCAGTTGATACACCACCTCTATCCCGACACGCATTTCCACGACCGCCTGATGCGCGTCGTCGATCGCCGACTCGGGCACGCGCTCACCGCGCATGCGGGCGGTATTCGGCGCCCGGCTGGCCAGAGTAGCGCCTGGCTTGGGTATTATTTATGCTTAGTGCGGATTTGCATAATCAGGCAATCCGCATTCCGCGCTGAAAATGAGAAACCCCGCCTCGGCGGGGTTTCTCGTGAACTTTGAGCGGGCGCTAAGTAGAACTTAGGCCGGCTTGATGTTCGCTGCTTGCTTGCCCTTCGGGCCAGTCTTTACTTCGTAGGAAACCTTTTGATTTTCCTGAAGCGTCTTGAAACCTTCGATGCGGATTTCCGAGAAGTGCGCGAACAGATCTTCGCCACTGCCATCCGGAGTGATGGAGCCAAAGCCACTTTGCGTCATTGAACCTTTGCGTCATTGAACCACTTGACGGTACCGGTTTCCATGTTACTTATTCCCAAAAAATGAAATATAGGCCGAAGCCAGCGTGCGGAAAATCAAGGAAGGGGCAATGGGACCAACCGGAATACCGAGATGGCGAACCTACGAAAGAACCAACACTCGCCACTTGAAATTCTACTAGAAGCTTTATACGGCGAATCATTTTAGCGGTCAAATCATTTCCGACTCGTCTGAGGTTTTTTTGAGATCGCGTTGCAAAATCTTATGAAGCTTTCAATTTTGTAGAAAAAGTGTCTGACGATACGCATTTAATGCTGCTTTCTTCGTGCTCGTCACTGCATTCGAAAGGTGCAACCGTTAAACTACGCGCCATTTCGGTTGAGGTTGCACCAGGATCACGCTCACGGGCGCACGACGTGCATCCGTCGGCGTTCGCGGCGATGTCGAGCCGCGAGCGATTCGCGCGATACGCGAGACACAGGAGAAGAGAGTGAAGAGTTCGATACAAAGAAACATCGGCCCGCTGGCGCTGATGCTGACGGGTTTGGGGTCCATCATCGGTTCGGGGTGGCTGTTCGGCGCGTGGAAGGCCGCCAAGATCGCGGGGCCGGCGGCGCTGCTCGCGTGGGTGATCGGCGCGGTCGTCATCATGGCGATCGCCTTGACGTATGCCGAGCTGGGCGCGACGTTTCCCGAGTCGGGCGGCATGGTGCGCTATGCGCGCTACTCGCATGGCGCGCTGGTCGGATTCGTCAGCGCGTGGGCGAACTGGATCTCCATCGTGTCCGTCATTCCGATCGAGGCCGAAGCGTCCATCCAGTACATGAGCACGTGGCCCTACGAATGGGCGCACGTGCTGTATGTGAACGACACGCTGACGACCTCTGGCATTGGATTGTCGGCGTTGCTCGTGATTGTCTACTTCCTGCTGAATTATTGGGGCGTGAAGGTGTTCGCGCGCGCCAATTCGGCCATCACCGTTTTCAAGTTCCTGATTCCGGGCGCGACCATCGCGGGCCTGATCATCACCGGGTTTCACTCGGAGAACTTCGGCACGGCGTCGACTTTCGCGCCGTACGGCTGGCCGGCCGTGCTGACGGCGGTCGCGACGAGCGGCATTGTGTTCAGCTTCAACGGCTTCCAGAGCCCGGTGAATCTGGCGGGCGAGGCGCGTTATCCGTCGACCAGCATTCCGTTCGCGGTGATCGGCTCGATTCTGCTGGCGCTCGTTATCTACGTGCTGCTGCAGGTCGCATATATCGGCGCGGTAAATCCCGCCGACGTCGCGAAGGGCTGGTCGCATTTCAACTTCGCTTCGCCGTTCGCGGAACTGGCGCTGGCGCTCAATCTGAACTGGCTCGCGGTGCTGCTGTATGTCGATGCTTTCGTGAGCCCGAGCGGCACCGGCACGACCTACATGGCGACCACCACGCGCATGATCTACGCAATGGAGCGCAACAACACGATGCCTAAGATGTTCGGCAACGTGCATCCTTTCTACGGCGTACCGCGTCAGGCGATGTGGTTCAACCTGTTCGTGTCGTTCGTGTTTCTGTTCTTCTTCCGTGGATGGGACACGCTCGCGGCCGTGATCTCGGTCGCGACGGTCATCTCGTATCTGACCGGACCGGTGAGCCTGATGTCGCTGCGCCGCGTCGCGCTCGATCTGCATTGTCCGGTGAATATCCCGCTGATAGGCCTGATCGCGCCGTTCGCGTTCGTGTGCGCGTCGCTGGTGCTGTACTGGGCGAAGTGGCCGCTGACGGGCGAAATCATCCTGCTGATGGTCGTCGCGCTGCCGGTTTATTTCTACTTCCAGGGCAAGACCGGGTTCGCGGGCTGGGGCAAGGATCTGAAGGCCGCGTGGTGGCTGATCGCCTATTTGCCGACCATGGCGGTGATGTCGCTCATCGGCAGCAAGGCGTTCGGCGGCAACGGCACGCTGCCGTATGGCTGGGACATGGCCGCGGTCGCAGCGCTGGCGCTGGCTTTCTACTACTGGGGCGTGCACACGGGCTATCGCACGAGCTATCTCGAAGAGCGCGAAAGCCACGAGGACATCGTCAACGAAGTGGGCACGTGAGGTTCGCGTGGCGCTTTTCGGGCGTCGAAACGACGGAATGACGAAGCCTGCCTGATCGCTCAGGCGGGCTTTTTTTTACACGGGCGAAGCGCGGCTCAGGCGTCCGCGAAAACGTAGTTCGTCATCGCCAGCGCGCGCTGGTAGGTGCCTAGCGACTGCACACCGAGTTCATAGTCAATCCGCTGCCGCGCCCAGCGCGCTGAACACGGGCAGCAGATGCTCGTCGGTCGAATGCATCAGCGCGGCGTACGGTGCGCGGGCGCGATAGTCGAGCAGGGCGTCGATGTCGCGCTCGCGCATGCGGTCCTCGAACCAGTCCGTGAACTCCGCGACGCGCGGATCGGCATCTTCGGGCCGCGCGCCGAAATCGGCCATGCGCAGGTTGTGCGTGATTTGCCCGGAGCCGACGATCATCACGCCGTCCTCGCGCAAATCGCGCAATGCGCGGCCGATACGGTAGTGATGCGCGGCATCGAGGCGCGGCTGGATCGACACCTGCGCGACCGGCACGTCCGCATCGGGGAACATCAAAAGCAGCGGCACCCACGCGCCGTGGTCCAGTCCGTGCTCGGCCGTCGCGGCGGCGATGCCCTGATGCACCAGCGAAGCGGCCGCGCGTCGCGCCAAATCAGGTGCGCCCGGCGCGGGATAGCGCAGCTCATACAGCGCGCGCCGGAAGCCGTAGAAATCGTGGATGGTTTCGGGCCGCTCGGCGACGCTGGCCGTCGGCTGCGCGGTGCCCCAGTGGGCGGAGAGCATCAGGATCGCGTTCGGACGCGGTAGCGTCTGCGCGAGCGATGCGAATTCGGCGGGGCATCGACGGATCGATCGGCAGCGTGGGCGCGCCATGCGAAATGAAAACAGTAGGCAGTCGGTTCATGGCAGTAGGAAATGCGTTGGGCAGTAGGAAATGCGTTGATCTGCCATCAAAGATAAGGCCGCACGCCGTGTTGATAAAGGGCTTATGGGGCAGCGTGTTGTGTTGTGCCCGTTGTTAATATGTTCAGTCGGCCTCGCCGCGCAGGCCCTGCCACGCGTGCGACACCGGCTGCGCCACGCCGAAAAGGTCGATTACGCGCTCGACGGTGTGATCGACCATTTCACTGATCGTCGCGGGCTTCTGATAGAACGCCGGCAGTGGCGGGAAAATCACGCCGCTCATCTCCGTGACGGCCGTCATATTGCGCAGATGCGCCAGGTTGAGCGGCGTTTCGCGCGTCAGCAGCACAAGACGGCGGTGCTCCTTGAGCACGACATCGGCCGCGCGGGTGATGAGATTGTCCGACAGACCGTGCGCGACGCTCGCGAGCGTGCGCATGGAGCAGGGCGCGACGACCATGCCATCGGTCGCGAACGAGCCGGACGCGATGCTCGCGCCAACGTCGCGCACGTTATGCACGACATCGGCCAGCGCGTGGACGGCGGCACGGTCGAGTTCGAGTTCGTGCTGGATATTGAGCCAGCCGGCACTCGAGACGAGCAGATGCGTCTCGACGCCGCCTAGCCAGCGCAGCGTCTCGAGCAGACGCACGCCATAGATGGCGCCCGTTGCGCCGGTGATCGCGACGATCAGCCGTCGCTTCGCTGCGGGCTCGCTCACTTGCAAGCTCGCAAAGTTGCTTAAGCCGCGGCGAAAAGCTGCTGCAGTTCGCCCGACTGATACATCTCCATCATGATGTCCGAGCCGCCGATGAACTCGCTGTTCACGTAAAGCTGCGGGATGGTCGGCCAGTTGGAAAATTCCTTGATGCCCTGGCGGATCGCGTCATCTTCGAGCACGTTCACGGTCATGATCTTGTCGACGCCGCACGCCTTCAGCACCTGAATGGCGCGGCCCGAGAAGCCGCACATCGGGAATTGCGCGGAGCCCTTCATGAAGAGCACGACCAGGTTTTGATCGACGATTTGCTTGATGCGTTCTTGCGTATCCATGGCATTCCTGCGCTTGAGTATTCGGTGGGTTGACTGTTGGAATGATAGCGGAATTCGTTACGGCGGGCTGATGCGCTCAGGCCGTGAAGACGCCGCCGGTCGCGCGTTCGATATCGGCCAGATCGCGTTTCGACTGGACTTCCGTGAAGCCGCGCGCCTGCAAAAGACGGCCCACGACATCCGCCTGATCGTAGCCGTGCTCAATCCACAGCGAACCATTGCGTGCCAGCAGAAACGGTGCGCTCTCGACGATCGCGCGAATCGCGGACAAACCGTCGGCGTCGTCGGTGAGCGCGCCGCGCGGCTCGAAGCACAGATCGCCCTGATCGAGATGCGGATCGTCGCCGGCGATATACGGCGGATTGCTCACGATGACCTCGAACAGTAGCGACGGATCCACCTTCGCGGTCCAGTCGCTCTCGACGAAATGCACGGTGTCGTGTTCCAGCAGCCGCGCGGCGTTCGCGCGCGCGACGTCGAGCGCCGCCGCCGAGCGATCCACCGCCCAGACGCGGGCATCCGGCCGCGCATGCGCGATCGATATCGCGATCGCGCCGGTTCCCGTGCCGAGATCGAGTACGCGCCCGCTCGGCGTATCCGCGATTAGGCCGAGCGCGGTTTCCACTAGCAATTCGGTTTCCGGACGCGGAATCAGCACGTCGGGTGTCACCTTGAAGTCCAGTCCGAAGAACTCGCGCCTGCCGGTGAGTTGCGCGATGGGTTCGCCCGCCGTGCGCCGTGCGCCGTGCGCTTCGAAACGCGCGATGGCATCGTCTGAAAGCGGCTCGTGATCTCGCGTGATCAACTCCGTGCGACGCCAGCCGAGCACGTACATCAGCAGGATGCGCGCTTCGAGCTGCGGCAGCACCGACGCGCGCAGCAAGTCGGCCGCGGTAATCACTCGGTTTCCCCGAGCGCCGCCAATTGTTCCGCCTGATGCTCGGACACCAGCGCGCCGATCAGTTCGTCGAGATCGCCGTCCATGATGTACTCGAGCTTGTAGAGCGTCAGATTGATGCGGTGATCCGTCATCCGCCCTTGCGGAAAGTTATAGGTGCGGATGCGCTCCGAGCGGTCGCCCGAGCCGATCAGGCTCTTGCGGGTGGCGGCTTCCTTCGCATGCTGCTCGTGATACTGCTTGTCCTTGATGCGCGCGGCCAGCACCTTGAGCGCGCGATCCTTGTTTTTGTGCTGCGAACGGTCGTCCTGACATTCGACGACGATGCCGGTCGGCAAGTGCGTCACGCGCACCGCCGAATCCGTCTTGTTGATGTGCTGCCCGCCCGCGCCTGAAGCGCGGAACGTGTTGATACGAATCTCCGCCGGATTGATCACCACTTCGCTGATTTCGTCGACTTCCGGCATCACCGCGACCGTGCATGCGGACGTATGGATGCGGCCCTGCATTTCGGTTGCCGGCACACGCTGCACGCGGTGTCCGCCCGATTCGAACTTGAGCCGCGAATATGCGCTTTGTCCCGCGATCCGCACGATCACTTCCTTGTAGCCGCCGAGATCGGAGACGCTTTCCGACATGGTTTCGGCCGTCCAGCGATTGCGTTCCGCATAGCGCAGATACATGCGCAGCAAATCGCCCGCGAACAACGCGGATTCGTCGCCGCCCGTGCCCGCGCGGATTTCGATGAAGATATTGCGGTCGTCGTTCGGGTCCTTCGGCAGCAGCATCATTTGCAGATCGTGCTCGATGGTCGCCATGCGTTCGCGCGCCTCGCCGATTTCCTCTTCGGCGAAATCGCGCATCGACGGATCGGACAGCAATTCCTGCGCGGTCGCCTCGTCCTTGAGCGCCTGTTTCCAGAGCGCGTATTGCTCGACGATCGGGCTGATTTCCGCGTGCTCGCGCGTGAGCTTGCGGTACTGATCCATATCGGCGGTCACGTTTTCGCGGCTCAACAATTCGTTGAGATCGACCTGCCGTTTTGCAAGCTGGTCGAGCTTGCTCTGCATGCTCGTTTTCATCGGGCGTTAATCAGGCAATTGCGGAGCTTCTGGCTCCGTAGAAACTTGGAATCGGGGACGCTGCCGGGCGCGATCGCTCAAGCGCCGAAGCCTTTGAGAATAGCAAGAAGGACGCTGCTAACGATCGGACGTTTTATCCGCGCCGTGACGGTAGAAGCCGCTCATCAGGTCGATGAACTGGTTACGTTCCTCGCTGCTCGCGCGGTTCAGCGCGTGCGTGGGACCGTGGATCAGCTTGTTGGTGAGCGCTTGCGAGAGCGCTTCGAGGACGGCGGCGGGAGCGTCGCCGCGTGCCAGCATTTTGCGGGCACGTTCAACTTCGGCGCGCCGCAGCGCATCGGCCTGCGTGTGCATGTGACGGATCACCGGCACGATGCTGCGCGCGTCGAGCCATTGCATGAAGTTCTGCACGCGCGTTTCGATGATCGCTTCGGCCTGCGCGACGGCGGCCTGCCGCGACGTGTTGCCTTCGCGCACGATCGCGCCGAGGTCGTCCACGGTGTAGAGGAACACGTCCTGCAGATTGCCAACTTCCGGTTCGATATCGCGCGGCACGGCCAGATCGACCATGAAAATAGGCCGATGGCGGCGCGCCCGCAC
The DNA here is from genome assembly GCA_001184395.1 of Candidatus Paraburkholderia calva. Taxonomy (GTDB): domain Bacteria; phylum Pseudomonadota; class Gammaproteobacteria; order Burkholderiales; family Burkholderiaceae; genus Caballeronia; species Caballeronia calva. The sequence continues at coordinate 14,509 of LFLF01000096.1, forward strand.
CGCACGCTCCACCGCACCCAGCCCGATGATTGGCAAGGTCGACGCCGTGCACGACACGATGATGTCGAACTCGTGCATGCGCGTGGGCAGGTCGGACAGCGGAATGGCGCGGCTATTGAAGCGCTCGGCGAGCTTTTCACCGCGCTCCGCAGTGCGATTGACGACGACCAGTTCACGCGGGCTTTGCGCGGCGAAGTGCGTCGCGCACAACTCGATCATTTCGCCCGCGCCGATGAACAGGACACGCTGACCTGAAATGTTCTCGAAAATGCGCTGGGCGAGACGCACGGCAGCGGCGGCCATCGAGACCGACTGCGCGCCGATTTCGGTCGTCGTGCGGACTTCCTTCGCGACGGCGAAGGTGCGCTGGAACAATTGGTTGAGATACGTGCCGAGCGCGCCGGCTTGGGATGCGGTGCGGACCGCGTCCTTCACTTGTCTGACGATTTGCGTTTCGCCGAGCACCATGGAGTCGAGCCCCGACGCGACGCGGAACACGTGACGCACGGCTTCCGACTGCGGCAGCGCGTAGACATGCGGTGCGAGTTCGGGCACGGGAATGCTGTGATACTGCGACAGCCACTGAATGGCGGCATCGCGCGCGGCGGAGTCGTCCGTGGCGCAATAGAGTTCGGTGCGATTGCAGGTCGAGAGAATCGCCGCTTCCGGCGACACTTTCGCGAGCGGGCCGAACCAGATGTCCTTCAGCGCGCACAGTGCGGGCTTCAACTGTTCTAGCGGAAACGCCACGCGTTCGCGCAGAGCGACAGGCGCAGTGTGGTAGTTGATTCCGATTGTGAGGAGCTGCATGTTTGGGCTTATGCTTTCGGCCCTAAGGCAACGCTGAAGCAGCCGGTTGTATTCATCGATTCAGGCGCAAACAGCGGCAGATTCATCGTGAGTGAGGCTTTGCGCCTGGATTTCCGGTCCACCAGGGTGTTGCGCTTGGGCCTGCGGCCCGCTTTCCCCCATTACGGGCGAACCTGTGCCATCAATCGCTTGCGCGAAAGATAAACGTTGGTCAACGCCAGCGCGACGAAGGCCCGATTGGCGTTCTTCGCCAGACCCCGATAGCGCACCTTCGTG
>LFLF01000097.1 GCA_001184395.1 Candidatus Paraburkholderia calva
TGTTTGGTTGGAGCAAGACAGTCGGGAGGATTCGGCAGGCGATGTATCGAGGACTGAAGCGCGTCGACCAATTCTTTCTGCTGATCCAGGCAGCTTACAACCTGACGCGCATGGGAACGCTGGCCGCTCGGGCGGCATGAGAGCGAACGCCGAAAAGAATGCGACATTAGCAGCACCTGAATCAACGAAGTCCAGCGTTAAATTAGTTGGGTCTGAACGTCGCGTTGGCTCTTTCGAATGAGTAGGCGCACATTCAAAAAAACTATTCAACAGCCTGCTAAACGCTGTCATGCCGCTTGTAAGATGATGTCCGAAATGCGGTGCGATGCGGCGCGCCGATGACTCGCGCGGCGCCTGATTGCTCTACCATGGGCGACCTTGGGCCCAGCATAGGCGATGAAAACTTGAAGGCTTTTACGTCCGTGCCGCACGGCATGCGTCGAACGATCATCCAGATAGCTATTGCAGAGGACATCCGTCATGGCATACGAAGCAGCTTCCGGGCGCTATTCAGACATGCAGTACCGCACGTGTGGCAGAAGTGGATTGAAGTTACCCGCGCTGTCGCTCGGCTTGTGGCACAACTTCGGCGATACTACGCCCATCTCCACCCAACGCGACATTCTGCGCACGGCGTTCGATCTGGGCGTCACGTACTTCGATCTGGCGAACAATTACGGTCCGCCGTACGGCAGCACGGAGACGAACTTCGGCCGCCTGTTCAAGGACGATTTCAAGCCGTATCGCGATGAACTGCTGATCTCGTCAAAGGCCGGTTGGGATATGTGGCCCGGCCCGTGCGGCCAGGGCGGCGGCTCGCGCAAATATGTGCTTGTGAGCCTCGACCAGAGTCTGAAGCGCATGGGCCTCGATTACGTCGATATCTTTTACTCGCATCGTTTCGATGCTGATACGCCGCTCGAGGAAACCGCCGGCGCGCTGGCAACGGCCATGCACTCCGGCAAGGCGCTGTATGTCGGCATCTCCTCGTATTCTGCAGCGAAAACGCGCGAAATGGCCGCGCAGCTCGCCGAGCACAAGGTGCCTTTGCTGATCCATCAGCCGTCGTACAACCTGCTGAACCAATGGATCGAGGAAGACCTACTCGACACGCTCGACGATGTCGGCTGCGGGCAGCATTGCGTTCACGCCGCTCGCGCAGGGTCTTTTGACCAGCAAATACCTCAACGGCGTGCCGCAGGACGCGCGTCAACAAGCCGGGCGGCGGATCGCTGAAAAAGAGCTTTGAGCGAGCAGAATATCGCCCATGTGCGCAAGCTCGACGATCTGGCGAAGAAGCGCGGCCAGAACCTTGCGCAAATGGCGCTCGCATAGGCGCTGCGCGGCGCGCATGACCTCTGTGCTGATCGGCGCGAGCCGTCCGGAGCAGGTCACCGAGAATGTCGGCGCGCTGAAGAATCTGGAGTTTTCGAAGGAAGAACTCGCGGAAATCGATCAGTACGCGACCGAAGGCGGCATCAGAAGGCGGCATCAATCTGTGGGAAAAGCCTTCGACGGATCAGCGGATCTGATTCTTATTAGGCATCAGGGTATTTTGGAATAGTTCGTGAATCCATTGCTATCATGCGGGCTCGGCGCTATTTCGGTTGCCGAGCCGCAGCCGCTGCGATCGCACTCGGATAGCCTCGGACAGCCAGCAGACGAACCGGTCGGATGACCCGTTCGCCCTCAGCCAGCCATCCGCCCATTTCGATGCGCGCACTTTGCCGCCGCGTGTTTCAGGAACGGTCACCGCCTCTCGGGTGAAATTGCTCGATCCCGCCGGGCCACACGCAGCAGGTTCCGTGTAGATCCTGCGCAGGCCCCGCGCGTGAGGCGGCGAGGTCGTGCGTATTTCGGCCCCCGCCGAAGCGTTAGTCCCTGAGCGCAGCCGCGCCTTTTCGACGCCCGTTCCGGCTCATCCCGTCGCTAGCGTCAGTTTTCGCATAGTCCAAGAAGCCATGAGCAACCTTAATTCTCAAACCGTTCTGAGCGTCCACCACTGGACCGACACGCTTTTCAGTTTCACCTGCACCCGCGACACCTCATTCCGCTTTGAGAACGGCCAGTTCACGATGGTGGGCCTCAAAGTCGAAGGCAAGCCGCTTCTGCGTGCATACAGCCTCGCGAGCGCCAATTACGAAGAGCATCTCGAATTTCTGAGCATCAAGGTGCCGGACGGTCCCCTGACTTCGCGCCTTCAGCATTTGAAAGTGGGCGATTCCGTGCTGATCGGCAAGAAGCCGACGGGCACGCTCGTCGCCGACAACCTGCTGCCCGGCAAGACGCTGTGGCTGCTCTCGACCGGCACAGGCATGGCGCCGTTCATGTCGATCATCAAGGACCCGAAAGTCTACGACCGCTTCGACAAGATCGTGCTGACGCATACTTGCCGCTTCGTCGATGAACTCGCGTACAAGGACTTCATCACCGAGCATTTGCCGGCGTACGAGCATATCGGCGAGATCGTGTCGGAAAAGCTGTTGTACTACCCGACCGTCACGCGCGAAGAGTTCGCAAATCGCGGTCGCATCACTGATCTGATCGAAACGAAGAAGCTGTTCGCGGATCTGTCGCTGGAGCCCTTCTCGAAAGAAAACGACCGCATCATGCTTTGCGGCAGCCCGCACATGCTGTGCGACACGCGCGAACTGCTCGACGCGATGGGCTTCGAGGAAGGCAGCAGCAACCATCCCGGCCATTACGTCTTGGAGAAGGCGTTCGTCGGCTGAGCGCGACATCTTCGCCATGAAAACCGGAGCCCGCGCGCTCCGGTTTTTTCGCCCATGCGCCGTTACAAAATTCGGCTGTGGCGAACTCCGTTGTAGGACTTCTTCCTACGCATTGTGCGCAACAAACTTAGCAAAAAACTTGAATCTTTGCCGCTCGAGCCTTATCCAACATGATTTTATAATATTTTTTGAGATATGATTGGTTCACGCTAAGATCAACTGTTTGAGTTCCCGTCATCCGTCTCCGTTGTTATAAAGTGTAAATTTAGTTACGCCGCTCGTGCGTTCACCGAGGACGTAACTCCAGTTGCACTCAAAGCGAGGAATGTGAATGAAACCGTCGGCCTCCGTCACTCCGGATGTGGACTCGCTTCACCGCGCATCGCCGCGTGGGGCCTTGGCATCGCCGGATCATTCCGGCTCGCCGCGCGCGTTCGCGACCTCACCGAGCAACTCGCGCTCGCCGAGGAGCGCACCCCCGCCGCGCGCTCGCGCAAGACCTGCACGACGACACCGACGTCGCGCTGACGGCCGCGAATCTGGCGCTGGTGCGCGCTGAGCACTGGCTTCCCGCCGATACACCCGACACCCGACGCCTGCACCGATGTGCTCAAACAGGCACGCGCATGTCTCGTGGATGTGGCGAACGCGTGCCATCGCATCGTCGAGGGCTTGCACGAGCCTTCGTTCGGCGCGGGCGTTGCCGTGGCGCTGGCCGAATGGATCGCGAGTTTCGGCGTGCGCACGGCCATTCAAATCGACTTTTCCTGCCGGAGCAACCGGCATGGCGAACACGACGAGCACAACGTGCCGCTGGACCGCCTGCCCCACGATCTCGCGCTCGCGCTGTTTCGCGCTCGGCGGCAGTCTGCGCGTGGCATCGGCGAAAAGCGGTGGCACCAGCGTACGCGTCCGGCTGCCGTGGAGCGCCGAACCGCGTCGCGCGCTGCGCGCCGTGAACGCCTGATGCCGCTGCCAATGACGCTCGTCCTCCTCGCCGACGGTCACGCCATCGTGCGGCTCGGCGTCTCGCAATTGCTGATCGAGTTCGGCGTGGCCTCCGAAGTGATCGAAGCCGACACAGGCCGCGACGCGCCTTCGAAGTGGTGATGCTCGATATCTCGCTGCCCGACATCAACGGACTCGACGTACTGAAGGCGCTTGAAGCGCGACGTGCCGCGCCTTCCGATGCTGATGTTTTCGATGTATCGCGAGGATCAATATGCGGTACGGGCGCTCAAGGCGGGCGCGGCTGGTTATCTGTCGAAAACGGCGGACCCGACGCTGATGATCCGCGCCATCCGGCAAGTCGCAGAAGGCCGCAAGTATGTGAGCCCGGAGATGGCCGAGGCGCTCGCCAATTACGTGTCGCTCACGTGTCGCTCGACACCGAGCGCATGCCGCACGAAACGCTGTCTGACCGCGAATTCCAGACGTGGTGCATGCTCGCCTCGGGCAAACGCCTGACGGACATTGCGCGCGCATTGTCACTTTCCGTGAAAACGGTATCTGTTTATCGAGCACACTTGCTCGAAAAGATGAAGATGAAGCTTGCGAACAACGCCGAGCTTACCTTTTATGTGATGAGCAATCGCCTGGCCGAGATGAATTCGGCGATCGCCGGCTGACCATGGCGCCTAAATTTATCTTGTGTAAGATAAAAACCGCTTCGTTCGTAACAAATCACTGCAATAGTGCGTTGCGCGCCCTGTTTCTGGGCAAGCTCTGAGTCTCCGATAAAATCCCGGGTTTTCCCGAAGCTGGCGCGATCGCGCGCCGTATGGAGACTCACCGTAATGTCGTTGTTCCACAAGAAAAACATCGAGCATATGCTGGCCGGCGCGCACGGCACGTCGCTCAAAAAGACGCTTGGCGCGTTCGATCTCACCTTCCTCGGCATCGGGCGATTATTGGTACGGGCATCTTCGTGCTCACCGGGCGTGGCCCGCTGCAAGCGGGCCCTGCGTTCACGCTGGCGTTCATCATCGCGGCCATCGTCTGCGGGCTGGCGGGTCTCGCTTACGCCGAATTTGCGTCGGCCGTGCCGGTCGCCGGCTCCATCTACACGTATTCGTACGCCACGCTCGGCGAACTGGCCGCGTGGATCATCGGCTGGGATCTGATGCTCGAATACGGCCTTGCGACTTCGGCCATTTCGGTCGGCTGGTCGGGTTATCTGCAGTCGCTGCTCGCGGGCTTCGGCATACATTTGCCGACCGTGCTGACCGCCGCGCCCGGCGCGGACCCGCATAACGTCACTTACTTCAACTTGCCGGTCTTCCTCGTGATGATGGCGATCACCTCGCTGCTCTCCATCGGCGTGAAGGAATCGACGCGTACGAACAACGTGATGGTCGGCATAAGGTCGTGGTCGTGCTGCTGGTGATCGCGGTGGGCGTGTTTCACGTCACACAGGCCAACTGGCATCCGTTCATGCCGATGGGTTAGTCCGTTGTGTTCGGCGCGTCGGCAGTAATGTTCTTCGCGTTCATCGGCTTCGATTCGGTGTCGTCGGCGGCCGAGGAAGTGAAGAATCCGAAGCGCGATCTGCCGATCGGCATCATCGGCTCGCTGGCAGTGTGCGCGGTGCTCTATGTGGCGGTGTCGGCGGTTGTCACGGGCATCGTGCCGTGGCAGGACTTTGCGGGCATTCCGAATCCGGTTTCGTTCGCGCTGAAGGTGGTCGAGATCACGTCACCCGGGCGGAACTCGCGCTCGACAAGAACGGCAAATTCACCGCACGCGATGTCGAACTGGAGATCGTCGCGGCGCGCGCCCCGGAAGCGAGCCGCGCATTGCAGGCAAAAGCGGTCGCGTTCGTGCATCGCTTGCGCACGCTGGATCTGTTCAAGGCACCGGGCGTCGCGGAAACCATCGACTGATGCCGGGCGCTCGCGGTCTTGTCGATATCGGAGCTCGATCCGCAATCCGTGTAGAACACGCTCGGCGTGCTGCTCAAGTATCAGGACAATCTCGCGCGCATGGATGCCGATACGCTCGCGCAATGTCTCTCGACGCTGGCGTGAGCGCAACGATCATGGACACTTCGCGCGTAACGTCGTGCATTTCGTGAGGCTGCTGCGCGGTGCGGGACTCGGCATGTCGCCAGCGCATGCCGTCGATGCGCTCGATTCGTTGCGCCTATCGACCTCGGCCGGCGTGATGACGTGCGCGCGACGCTCTCCTGCCTGCTGGTCCACGCGAACGACGAACGCGATCTTTTTGATGCCGTCTTCGACCTGTTCTGGCGCGATCCCGACTGGGAAGGCAAGCTGCGCGCGCTGCTGCCAAGGGTCGCGGACGGCATGCCGCCGCCCAAACACAACAACCGTCTCGCCGACGCGCTCGCCACGCGCGCCGATCTGAAGGCCAGCGGCGTCATGCGGTGCGCGCGGGAGGCGACTGGACCGTGTGGAAATACCGCCAAGCGGTCGAATGGCGTCCGCCGCTTATGCTGCTGCTCGACATTTCCGGTTCGATAAGCGCGTATTCGCGCGCGGTGCTCTATTTCTGCCACGCGCTATTGCAGTCGCGCGAGCGCTTGCAAGTGTTCCTGTTCGGCACGCGTCTGACGAATGCGACGCGCGCCTTGCGCGAGCGCGATCCCGATGTCGCGATCGTCGCGCTCGGGCAGAACGTGGCGGACTGGTCCGGCGGCACGCGCATCGGCGCAACGCTCGCGGAGTTCAACCGGCGCTGGACGCGCCGCGTGCTAGCGGGACGTGCAACCGTGCTCCTCGTGACCGACAGACTCGACCATGAAGCCATCAACACGCTCGATGCGGAAATGCGGCGTCTCAGCCGCTTTGCGCATCGGCTGGTGTGGCTGAATCCGCTGTTGAGATTCGCCGATTTCACGCCCCGTGCGTGCGGCGTTCGCGCGATCCTGCCGCACGTCGATGCGATGCTCGCAGCGCATAACCTCGACAGCCTCACTGCCGTCGGGCGCGAACTGGCGGCGCTATCGAAGCAAACGCCCATGGGAGACACCTGATGGAACTGACCAAAACGCATCGGTTCGCGGGCGTCGCGGCTGTAGGTCAGCGCGCGCAACAGCGGCGACATGGCTGGGCGGCGGATTTGTGATTCGTCGATTTCTTTTTCACGGAAAGGTTTCCCGAAAACGGTGCGTCTGCGTGATTCTTTCGCGTCGGGACGCTGGATGCGTTGAGCATGGAAAACATCATCGCATCCGAAAATTAGCGCTGTCTTAAGTCAGAAATACAACTGGAACGGCAACGAACACTCGGACCGGCGTCAGCGAATCGCCCGACACCGCACGCGTTCACCCATCGACACGCCCGCCACCGATCGCGCCGAGCAGCGTCGCTGCCGTGCGGCCGCACCCGTTGCCGATCTGCGTGCCCGCCAGTCCGCCGACCACCGCGCCGCCGATCGCGCCGATGCCGGTCGTCGGCTGCGCGGTTTGCACGGCGGTTACTTTATCCGCGTATGGATCGTAAGCGGGTACGGTGTTTTCTGCATAAGCCGTCTGCGGCGCGGCAGACGCGGCGGCACGCGTGACGGCGGGCGTCAGGCGATGCCCGCGCACCGCGTGCGGTAGCGGCGCTTCATGTTGCGTCACTGCCTTAGGCGCCGATGCGACCGCGCCAGCATTGGCGACTTGCGAATCGATGAGCGGCGAGGCCGTCACGGCGGCGGGCGCCTTCGACGATGGCAGCAGGCCAGTCATGGCCGCGATGCCGGTGCCGCACGCAAGGATGATCGACACGGCCGCGCCCGCGACCAGCGGATGGATGCGCGACGCTTCGTTTGAGTTTGAATCTGAGGTACGGTGTTCATGGCGGTGACTCCTGTAGGCGTCTGCCTACTTTAACGTTAACGCGCGGTGCACGCGGTAGCTGTGACTATTTGTAAGCAAAAATAGCCGCCGCTTGATAGCCGCCGCTTGGCAGGCGAAGAGACCATCGAGCCTATCTCAGGGTGCTTACATCTGTTGCATTAATTTTGTTTACGACAATATATGTATCAATCGTGGATGCACGCGAAACGAACGAGCTGCCACGCAACCATTCATTCGACACCCCGAGGAATCGTCATGAAACACCGCTTTTTGCCTGCGCGGGGCTCGCACTCGTCGCGGGCGGGTCACGCGCAGGACGCCCAGACCACGCTCGCCAAGGTGTAGGGCGTCAATCTGATCGCGATAGGTCATCGCGAAACGTCGGTGCCGTTTTCCTATGTCGGCACGAACAACGAGGTCATCGGCTTTTCGCAGGACCTTTGCAACAAGGTGATCGACACGGTCAAAGCGCGCACGAAGCATCCGGATCTGCGTGCGCTTCATTCCAGTGACGTCGCAGAATCGCATCGCGCTGGTGCAGAACGGCACTGTCGATCTCGAATGTGGCGTAACGACCAATCTCACAGCATGGCAGAATCAGGTCGCGTTTTCCGACACGTTCTTCGCCACCACGCGGCTGCTCACGAAAAAAGATTCGGGCATCAAGGATTTTCCGGACCTGGCCGGTAAGACGGTCGTGACGAATCAGGGCACTACGTCGGAACGCATCCTGCGCAAGATGAACGAGGAGAAGAAGATGAACATGAGCATCACCAGCGCGAAGGATTACGGCAAGGGCGCGCGACGCTGGAAACCGGCCCGCCGCCGCCTACATGATGGACGACGTGCTGCTCGCGGGTACGCGCTCGTTGACGGCGAATCCGGCGGATTGGGTAATCGTCGGCACGCCGGAGTCGTCGGAGGTGTACGGCTTCATGATGCGTAAGAACGATCCCGAATTCAAAAAGCTCGTCGATGACGCGATGACTCAGGTCATGGCAAGCGGCGAGATCGGGACGATGTACGACAAGTGATTCATGAAGCCGGTGCCGCCGAAGAACATCAACTTCGATTTTCCGATGAGCGAACCATGCAGAAGCTGTACGCGAACCCGAACGACAAGGCGTTCGAATAACGCGTCACTCGGCGAAGGGCAACTCGGTTTGCCCTTGCGCGCGCGCATCTCGAAGGTGTTGAGCGTCATAGCGACGAGCGCGTAATAGCCGAGCAGCCCGACGAGGTTGATCACCACCTCGCGGCCGAAGCGCTGCACGGCGCTATTGAAAGTCGCCTGCGACACGCGCTTGTCTTCGTAAAGCTGGGTGGCGAAGTCGAAGATGAGCCGGTCGTCGGCATCGTCGAAGTGCGGGGTCTGGCCTGTGCGCAGCGCTTCGGCGGCTTTGGCGGACACGCCTGCCTCGAGCGCGATCGGATGATGGATGTGCCATTCTCCCTGCGAACGCCAGCGCGCGGCCGTCATCAGAATCGCGAGTTCCGAGAGCCGCAGCGGCAGGCCAGTCTTGTAGCGGCAGAATGCGCCCAGCTTCTGCGCGTGTTGCGCGAGTTCGGGGCTGAAGATCCAACCGAGAAACGGTCCGTTGAGATTGCCGCGCGGACCGTTGAGGATATCGTCGAGCACCGCCTTTTGTTCGGGCGATGCATCGGCGATCTGGAAAACCAGAAGTCGTTGGCTCATGTCCCGCTCCAGGGATTAGCGCGCGCCGATCGTCGCCAGCGCGCCGTCGATCGCATCCGACAGACGGTCGGCGATCACATCGCGATCTGTTCGCGCGTGCATGTTCGCGCGTGCAGATGAACGGCGGCGCGAGCAGCACATGATCGCTGTTTTTGCCGTCGACGGTGCCGTCCATCGTATACACCATCAGGCCGCGCTTCATCGACTCGCCCTTGATGATGACGGCGTGCAGCCGTTGCTGCGGATCGAAGGGCTGTTTCGATGCGCGGTCCCGCACCAGTTCGACGCCGACGAAGAGCCCACGCCCGCGAATATCGCCGATGTGCGGATGCTGCGCATGCCGTTCACGCAGCGCCGGGCGCAACTGCTCGCCGCGCGCCTTCACGTTGTCGAGCAGTTTGTCTTCGGCGATCACGTGTTGCACGGCAAGTGCCGCCGCGCACGCCGTCGCGTGACCGATATACGTGTGACCGTGCTGAAAGAAGAAGCCCGAGCTGCCGACGATGGTGTCGTAGATCGTGTCGGACACGAGCGTCGCGCCAATCGCCTGATAGCCCGCGCCGAGCCCCTTCGCGATGGCGAGGGATATCTGGCGCGATGCCGTCTTCGTCGCAGGCGAACAGATGGCCCGTGCGGCCCATGCCGGACATGACTTCGTCGAGGATCAGCAGCATGCCGTACTTGTCGCACACTGCGCGGATTTTGCGGAAGTACTCGCGCACCGGGGGCACCGCGCCAGCCGTCGTGCCGACGACCGTTTCGGCGACGAACGCGGCCACCGTTTCCGCGCCGAGTTCGAGGATCTTCGCTTCGAGTTCGTCGGCGAGACGCTGCGCGAACCCTTGCTCGCTTTCATCGGCGCGTTGCTCGCGATACGCGAAGCACGGCGCGACGTGATGCGCTTGGATTAGCATCGGTAGGAACGGCTCACACCGCCACGCATTGCTGCCGATGGCCAACGCCCCGAGCGTGTTGCCATATAGCTCTGACGCTGTGCGATGAAATGCCGCCGCGCGGGCAAGCCTTTTTCGACGAAGTACTGACACGCGAGTTTGAGCGCGGCTTCCATCGCTTTCGATCCGCCGGAGACGAAGTAGACGTGGCCGAGGCTTTTCGGCGGGGCATCGACGAGAAAATCTGCGAGCGCTTCGGCGGGTTCGGTCGTGAAGAAGGATGTGTGCGCGTAGGGCAGTTGGGCGGCTTGCTGCTGGATGGCTTCGATCACGCGCGGATGGCTGTGCCCGAGACACGATACCGCCGCCCCGCCGCAAGCATCGATGTAGCGCTTACCGGTGGAATCGACGATTTCGATCCCATCGCAGCGCACGGCGACCGGCAAGGTGGCGCGCGATGAAAGACGGTGGTCATGTGTTGGCCTCGTTCTGTGAGCGCGGCACGGGAACGGAGCGGCCGAAGCAACCGAAGCGACGCAACGCGCGATGCATCATCGTAGTCCGATAACAACATATGTTGTCAATCAGGTAATGTTTTACAACGCGCGTGTTTCAGCTTGCCGAGTAAGCGCTGTGCACGTGCAGCGCGGCTTCGGCTGCTTCCAGATAGGCGACCGCCTCGCGGCCTTCGAGTGCAAGCAGATGCGCGACGAGCATTTCCGCCAGCGCCGACGTCGCCACGAGCGACGGAAAGAACGATGGCGAATCGTGCGAAAAGATCAGCGTGTGATCCGCGTTCAGCGCGATGGCGACACGGCGCTGTCCGTCAGCGCGATCAGCTTGCCGCCGCGCTCGACGGCGGCTTGCGCGACGCGCACGGTCTCGACCGAATACGGCGCGAAGCTGACGACCACGTTCGCATGCTTTTTCTCGATGCCGCACAATTGTGCCGGCTTCGCCCGTGATCAGACTCACTGACGGCCGGAGCAGGCCGAACGCGACCGGATAGCAGGAGCGAAAGCCGCGACATGCACATGCGGTGCCTTGCGCAGCGTTTTAGCCACCTTTTACGAGCGAGCGAGGGCGTGCGGTGAGCGGCTCGGGGCGTGTGCCCACGCGGCTCACGAAGATTTCGCGCAGCTCGTTCTAGCCAGAGAAGCCGAGTTGCTGCGAGAGCCGGACCATTGCGGCGGGCTGGACCTTGGCGCGTTCGGCGACCTTGCGCATGGAAAGGACAGCGACTTCGTCCGGGTTGTCGAGCAGGAAGGCGGTGGCCTGAAATTGCGGACTCAGCAGGGTAGGGAAGCGCTCGCGGATGGCGGTGGCAAGTTGGTCGAAGGTGGGCACGGGTCGATGCTTGATAGGTGAACGCGCTATTTAAACATGAGGCGGGGCGGGGGTTTCCAGTGATGTCGCGCCCGGACGCGCGCAGACACAAAAAAGCACTGTCCTTTTGGAATAGCGGCTTTTTCTTGGAGCTGGTGGCGAATCAGGGATTCGAACCCCGGACCTGCGGATTATGATTCCGTCGCTCTAACCGACTGAGCTAATTCGCCAAAATAAAGGGGACTATGGCAACCTGTGAAACGTCTGTCAAGCCTTTCTGCGCGAATCCCTAAAAATCACGCAGAAAGGCCGCGCCAGACCCGACGCTAGAGCGTCAATCTCGTGATACACGTTCGACTTGCGCGTGTCCTTCACGAACAGCATGCCGATCACGAAGGTCACCAGCGCGATCACGATCCGATACCACAGGCCCGAGTAGATATCACCCTTGGCCGCGACGATCGCGAAGGCGGTGGCCGGCAGGAACCCACCGAACCAGCCATTGCCGATGTGATAAGGCAGCGACATCGACGTATAGCGAATCCGCGCCGGGAACATCTCGACCAGCATCGCCGCGATCGGGCGAGCGTGCCCGCTGGCGCGGCCACGTTCTCATAGTTCAGGCCGGCCTTCGACAACGCGCTCTTCGCGATATCGCAGAACTCGTGAATTTCGACGTGCCCACCGGATTGAACAGGAACGAGCACTCGTCCGGATTCGTGACCACGACGATCGGCGATTTCTGCGTCGCGGTTTCCAGCGCCGGATTCGTGTAGTGGGCGAGCGCCTTGAAGAGCGGGAAGAAGGACAGCGCGGCAACCAGGCAGCTCGCCAAGGCTTCGGTCAGCGGCGCCTTCGGGTCTTGCCCTCCGACTTGATCCGCTCGAACACCGGCGATTCATGCAGCTTCATCCGAATCCACACCGATATCGCAAGCAGCAGAATCGATACGAGGAACGGAATGCGCCACGCCCACGCGCCGAACTGCTCCTCGCTGGTGAGATGGTCCGCACCGCGAGAATCACGATCAGCGAGATGAACAGGCCGAGCGTCGCCGTGGTCTGGATCCACGTGTTCCACGCGCCGCGCTTGTTCGTGGGCGCATGTTCAGCCACGTAGGTCGCCGCGTCGCCGTACTCGCCGCCGAGCGCGAGGCCTTGCAGGAGCCGCATCGCGATGAAGATCACCGGCGCCGCGATCCCTATCGCGTAGCCCAGTAAGAAGCCGATCAGGAACGTCGATAGACCCATGATCACGATGGTCACGAAGAACGTGTATTTGCGCCCGACCATGTCGCCGAGCCGGCCGAACAAGATCGCGCCGAACGGACGCACCGCGAGCCCAGCAAGGTGAAGATGAAGCCGGCGGTCCGATTGACGCCGGAGAAGAACGTCTTGCTGATAGATGGCGAGCGAGCCCGCCAGATAGAAGTCGTACTACTCGAAGACCGTACCCAGCGATGACGCGAAGATGACCTTGCGTTCTTCCGCCGTCATCGGCGCGTGGGAAATGCCGCCTCAACCGTAGCCATGAATCGTCTTCCTTTCGTCCTTGATGTCTTTAACGTCCTTGATGTCTTTAATATTCGGGCTCCACCGGCTCGCACGCGCGAATCGGTGGAACGATTATTGGAACGAAAACTTACGGCGTTCTGACGTGTACGCAGCAGCTCAACAACATGCACAATCGAGCGATGTGTGACTAAAGTCCGATTTCACACACCGAACGTGCTGTGTATTTCCATTATCGTCGCCGAATTTGTAAAGCGAACGAATCTGACGCTCAGGGTTTGTCCCGGCTAGGATAAACCCATTGCAAGCTGACGCGGACAAGGGTTCCGGCGAGTCTCGGCGCCGCCTGATACACATGATCCGATGACGAGCGCGCCGCCGTGCATCGTCGCGATCTCCTTGACGATAGCAAGGCCCAGGCCGCTGCCTTTACCCTCGCGCCCGAGGATACGATAGAATCGCTCGACCACGCGCCCGCGCTGGGCGGACAGAATGCCGAGGTTATTATTTTACACTTCGAGATGAACCATGTCAATAGCGTGCGCCTCGGTCTGCACCCGCACCGTGATGCGTTTGCCGTGCGGCGTGTAGCGGATCGCGTTGTCGATGAGATTCGACAGCATTTCGCGCAGCATCACGACATTGCCTTCCTTCGACCGGATATGGCAGCTCCTCATAACCGAGGTCCATGCCTTTGGCGAGCGCCGCCTGCACCTAATCGCGAACGGCGAGACGCTCGAGCGTCGTCAGTTCGATGCGCGAAAAGATCTGTCCCGTTACGCGGTTCTCGGCGCGCACCAGCGCAAGCAGTTGCGTGACGAGCCGTGCCGCGTACTCCGAACTCGTCGCGATTTGCTCGAGCGAATGCTGCACTTCCAGTGACATATTCTGAAGCAGTGCGAATTCTGCCTGCATGCGCAGGCCCGCGAGCGGCGTCTTCTCGGATGCGCGGCATCGGCGATGAAGCGCTTCTGGAACTCCATGTTTTATTCGAGGCGCATCAGCAGATCGTTAAACGATGCGACCAGCGGCGCGATCTCCGGCGGCGCCTGACCGGCTTCAATCGGCGAAAGATCCTCGGGCCGGCGCGCGTGGATATTTGACTGCAACGCATGCAGAGGCACGAGCCCGCGCGAGAGCTCGAACCACACCAGGATGATCGCGAGCGGCAGGATCACGAACTGCGGCAGGATCACGCCCTTGATGATATCGTTGGCGAGCTGGCTGCGCTTGTCGAGCGTCCCGGCCATCTGCACGAGCACGGGCTCCGTGTTTTTGGGATCGCGTCCGGGCGCGAGTCCCGGCAGATCGACCGTCGTATAGGCGACGCGAATATCGTTGCCGCGCAGCACATCGTCCCGAAACTCGACGATACCCGGCTGCGGCCGGTCGTCTTCGTGCGGCAACGGCATGTCGCGGTCACCGCCGACCAGTTCGCCGCGCGCGCCGAGCACCTGGAAGAACACGCTATTGACGTTGTCGGCGCGCAGGAAATCGTGCGTGGCGTCGGGCAGGCGCAGTTCGGCGACGCCGTTGACCGGCTGGATCTGCCGCGCGATCACGTAGGCATCGGCTTCAAGCGCGGTCGAACGGCCCGTTCGCAATCCAGAGCAGCAGCGGCGCGAGCATTCAGTCGAGAATCTCGCCGAGCAGCGAGCGGGGATGCGTCTCGGCGGCCGGTTCCAGCTCGTCGGACGGCGCGAACGGATTGGCGTAGCGGGCGTAGCGTTGGACGTCGGAATCGGCGGCTTCCGCGTGGTTCGCGGATTCGCGCGACTCGGTGGAAGCGGGCGACGCCATACGCTTATTTATAGTGATGGCTGGCCGCTTCGCCCGATGGTTGCGGCGCCGGCTTTCTCCAGCGTGTAACCGAAGCCGCGTACCGTGATAATCTTCGCGCCGCTCGGTTCGATCTTCTTGCGCAGCCGGTGCACGTAGACCTCGATGGCGTTGTTGCTGACTTCCTCGCCCCATTCGCACAAGTGGTTGACGAGCTGTTCCTTCGACACGAGGCGGCCCGTGCGTTGCAGCAGCACCTCGAGCACACCGAGTTCGCGCGTGGACAGATCGATCACCTGATCGCCGATGGTGGCGATGCGCCCGACCTGATCGAACGACAGCGAACTGTGCTTGACGACCGTCGGGCCGCCGCCCGCGCCGCGTGAGCGCCCGCACACGCGCTTCGAGCTCGTTGAGCGCGAAAGACTTGGCCATATAGTCATCTGCGCCGAGGTTGAGACCCTTCACGCGTTCGTCGACGCTATCGGCCGCGGTGAGGATCAGAACGGGCATTTGCGAATTGCGCGCGCAAGCGCCGGAGCACCTCTAGCAGGCTGTTGAATAGTTTTTTTGAATGTGCGCCTACTCATTCGAAAGAGCCAACGCGACGTTCAGACCCAACTAATTTAACGCCGGACTTCGTTGATTCAGGTGCTGCTAATGTCGCATTCTTTTCGGCGTTCGCTCTCATGCCGCCCGAGCGGCCAGCGTTCCCATGCGCGTCATGGTTGTAAGCTGCCTGGATCAGCAGAAAGAATTGGTCGACGCGCTTCAGTCCTCGATACATCGCCTGCCGAATCCTCCC
>LFLF01000098.1 GCA_001184395.1 Candidatus Paraburkholderia calva
AAATCGTCCCGTGTTAGCGCGGCGCTGCCGTGGCCATTCGGCGAAATATCCGAAGGCAACTGAGATGTTGAAAAAGGATCGCGAGAGCCTGTTGGCGTTTTACGACTTCCCCGCTGAGCACTGGCAGCATTTGCGGACGACCAACGCGATCGAGTCGACGTTCGCGACGGTACGTCATCGCACGACGCGTACGCGTAACTGCGTGTCGCGGCCGACCTTCCTCGGTCTGGCATTCAAGTTGATCGAGGAGGCGGAAAAAACCTGGCGCCGTATAACGGACCGGAAAAGATCAAGCTGTGGCTCGAAGGCGTCCCCTTCAAGGACGGCGAACCAGTGCAAGACGATCAACCGGTTCAGCAGAAACTCGCCGCTTGAAATCGACTGTCGCGATGCTGCTCATACACCACGCTAGCTCCTTTTTCGCGTCCTATGCGAGCAGTTGCGCTTTGGAGGGCAAACTCCAGTCGATCGGCTCGCGCCCGTGCTTAGTCAAATACTCGTTGGCGAGCACGAAATGTCCGCAGCCGAAGAATCCGCGATACGCCGACAATGGCGACGGATGCGCCGACTCCAGCACGCAATGCGCTTTCTTCGTGTCGTCGATCAACGCGCGCTTGGCCTGCGCGTGCGATCCCCACAGCATGAACACGAGGCCGTCGTGGCGTATCGCCAGTTCGTGGATGAGCGTGTCCGTGCATTGCTCCCAGCCGCGTTTGGCGTGGCTGCCAGCTTTATCACGCTCGACGGTCAGCGACGTGTTGAGCAGCAGGACGCCTTGCTTCGCCCATGAATCGAGACAGCCATGCGCTGGCGGCGCGAAACCGAGACTCGCGTTGATTTCCTTGAAGATGTTCTTGAGCGACGGCGGCGGGCGCACGGGCGCGGGCACCGAAAACGCCAGGCCGTGCGCCTGCGGCAGACCTTTGTCTTCGCCGTGGTACGGGTCCTGCCCGAGGATCACGACTTTCACGTCAGCCGGACTGGTGAGTCGCAGCGCGCGGAACACATCGGCGGGATATACGGTTTTGCCCGCCGCGCGTTCCGTATCGACGAAAGCGCACAGCGTTTCGTAACGCGGACTGTCGATGAACGGCGTCAGATGCTTGCGCCAGTCGGCGGGCAGGGCGTCGAACTGGCTTTCGAGCGTCGTCAGGCTGGCGTCTTGCGTTGCGGGGCTATCGAAAAGAGACGACTGGCGGCTCATGCTTCGTCGTCTTCCGCACGCGTGTGCAGCAGATAACCGCGCTCCGCCTTGCTCAAGTCTTCGGGCGTGAGTTCGGGAAATGCACCGCGCATTTCGGCCGACAGCATCGACAATGCGCCGACATCGCCCGATTTCAGCTCCAGCTCGAGTTCGCTGATTTCGGCATGCCGCGTTTCACCGTCCACATCGGCAATGATCTTGCCGCGATCCAGCGCCACTTTGATCTGCGATCCCTCGCGCTCCATGTCCCACACGATGCGCCTGAAATCGGTCTTGAAGAGCGCGATGAGTTCCGGCGCCGCGTCTTTGAGCACTTCGCGCGCGTCTTCGTCGTCGCAGGCTTCGACGAGCGCGTCGATTTCCAGCGACTCACCCTTGACTGGAAGCTCCCATTCCTGACGATTGCTCAAACCCGCGACCGTCTTGCCAAGCGTTTTGTACGTCTGCAGCCATTGCTCCGGCGTGCGGCGCAGACGCAGCGCAGACTTCGCTTTCGCGAGCGCGCAGTCCGGCGTATCGAAATAGACGTTGGCGAGCGTGATCGGCTTGCCGGTGCCGGTGCGTTCGTCGAAGAAGCGCGCCATGTCGTCGTGTTGCGAAGGCGCGAGTGACAGCTTGAGTTCTCTTTCGATTCCCATTAGCTTATCAGAAGAACATTCGCGCGAGTTCCGCGCCGGGGTCGTCCGCGCGCATGAATGCTTCGCCGACGAGGAAAGTGTCCACATGCATCGCGCGCAGCCGCTCGATATCCACGCGCGACAGAATGCCCGATTCCGTCACCACGATACGATCGTTCGGCACCATTTCCAGCATGTCGATGGTCGTCTCGATGGACGTCTGGAACGTACGCAGATTGCGATTGTTGATACCCATGAGCGGCGTTTTCAGCGTGAGCGCATCGCGCAATTCGTCGGCGTCGTGGACTTCGACCAGCACCGCGAGGCCGAGCGAGTGCGCGTAGGCTTCGAGGTCCTGCATCTGCGAAAGTTCGAGCGCGGCGGCGATCAGCAGAATGCAGTCTGCGCCCATCGCGCGCGCTTCCATGATCTGATACGGATCGGTGATGAAGTCCTTGCGCAGCACGGGCAGGCTGCACGCTGCGCGCGCTTCCTGCAAATAGGCGACGCTGCCCTTGAAGAACTGCACGTCGGTCAGCACGGACAAACACGCCGCGCCGCCTTTTTCATACGATTGCGCGATTTCACCCGGCACGAAGTTCTCGCGCAGCACGCCCTTCGATGGACTCGCTTTCTTCACTTCGGCGATCACGGCGGCCTTGCCGTCCGCGTGATTTGCGCGCAATGCTCCGACGAAATCGCGCAGATCGCGCGAACCGGTTTCCAGCTTCAGGTCTTCGAGCGGCGCGTTTTGTTCGGCTGCGCGAATTTCCTCGCGCTTGACCGCGATGATGCGATCCAGAATGTCACTCATGATGGCTTCCGTTATTTCTTTGCGAACTGCTGCGTGAATGTGACGAGCGCCTCGACTTTCTCGCGTGCCGCGCCGCTTTCGATTGCTTCGCGCGCGGTGGCCATGCCGGCCTCAATCGAATCCACGACATCCGCAGCATAAAGCGCGGTGCCGGCGTTCATTGTGACGATCTCGCGCGCGACACCCGCCTTGTTGTTGAGCGCGCCGAGCAGCATGGCTTTCGATTCCTGCGCGTCCTGCACCTTGAGCGAGCGGTTCGACACCATCTGCAAGCTGAAGTCTTCGGGATGAATCTCGTATTCGGTGACCTGGCCGTTCTTCAGTTCGCCGACCTTGGTCGCGGCGCCCAGCGAC
Source organism: Candidatus Paraburkholderia calva (assembly GCA_001184395.1). Classification (GTDB taxonomy): domain Bacteria; phylum Pseudomonadota; class Gammaproteobacteria; order Burkholderiales; family Burkholderiaceae; genus Caballeronia; species Caballeronia calva. Next base: position 2,990 of record LFLF01000098.1, read on the forward strand.
ACTTCATCCATGCCGTCCTTTCCGTACACGACGAGCACGTGTTTGGCGCCGAGACGCTGCATCACGCGGACCTGAATACCGACGAGGTCTTCGTGGAACACGCCCTGAAGCTGATTCGGCGCGCCGGCCGGATTCGTCAGCGGTCCGAGAATATTGAAGATGGTACGCACGCCGAGTTCACGGCGCACGGGCGCGATGTTCTTCATCGCCGGATGATGATTCGGCGCGAACATGAAGCCCATGCCGGTTTCGGCAATCGATGCGGCCACTTCTTTCGGCGACAAATCGATATTGACGCCGAGCGCCTCGAGCACGTCCGCGCTGCCCGACTTGCTCGACACGCCGCGATTGCCGTGCTTCGCGACCTTCGCGCCCGCCGCCGCCGTGACGAACATCGACGCGGTAGAAATGTTGAAGGTGTGCGAGCCGTCGCCGCCGGTGCCGACGATATCGACGAAATTGGAGTTGTCCGGCACCTCGACGTGATTGGCGAATTTACGCATCACGGTCGCGGCCGCGGCAATCTCGCCGATGGTTTCCTTTTTCACGCGCAAGCCGGTGATGATCGCGGCGGCCATGACGGGCGACATCTCGTCGCGCATGATCGTGCGCATCAGATGCAGCATTTCGTCGTGGAAAATCTCGCGGTGCTCGATGGTGCGCTGAAGCGCTTCCTGTGCGGTGATGGTCATGGTCGTCACGCTCGCTTGCCGGTCGAGGAATGCTTCACGAAGTTTTCCAGCAGCGCGTGGCCGTGCTCGGAAAGAATCGATTCCGGATGGAACTGCACACCTTCCACTTCCAATTCACGGTGACGCACACCCATAATTTCACCGTCAGGCGTCCATGCGGACACTTCCAAACAATCGGGCAAAGACTCGCGTTCAATTGCCAGCGAGTGGTAGCGCGTCACGTTGAAGTGTTTCGGCAGATCGGAGAACACGCCTTTACAATCTGTCTCGATTTGACTGACCTTGCCGTGCATGATCGTCTGCGCGCGTACGACACGGCCGCCGAACGCTTCGCCAATCGCCTGATGGCCGAGGCAGACGCCGAGAATCGGCAGCTTGCCGGAAAATTTGCGCAATACATCTAGCGTAATGCCCGCGTGCTGAGGATTGCTCGGTCCTGGCGACAGGCAGATGCGCGTGGGATTGAGCTTCGCGATTTGATCGAGCGTGATTTCGTCGTTGCGATACGTGTGCACGTCCTCGCCGAGTTCGCCGAAGTACTGGACCAGATTGTAAGTGAAGGAATCGTAGTTGTCGATCATCAGCAGCATGGTCGGTTCTCCTCAGAAGTCGCTGTCGAGGCCGTCTTGCACTTGCTCGGCGGCGCGCAACACGGCGCGCGCCTTGTTTTCAGTCTCTTGCCATTCGGATTCCGGCACCGAATCGGCGACGACTCCTGCTGCTGCTTGAACGTAGAGATTGCCCTTGTGGATCAGACCGGTGCGGATCGCGATGGCCAGATCCATCTCGCCGCTGAACGACAGATAGCCGACCGCGCCGCCGTACAAACCGCGCTTCACGGGTTCGAGTTCGTCGATCAGTTCCATCGCGCGGACCTTCGGCGCGCCCGACAGCGTGCCCGCCGGGAATGTCGCGCGCAACACGTCGAAATTGCTCATACCGGGCTTCAGTTTTCCTTCGACCGAACTCACGATGTGCTGAACGTGCGAGTACTTTTCGATGATCATCTTGTCCGTCACATCGACCGAACCGGTCTGCGCGATGCGGCCCACGTCGTTGCGCGCGAGGTCGATCAGCATCACGTGTTCGGCGATTTCCTTCGGGTCGTTCAGCAGTTCGGTGCCGAGTTCGGCGTCGCGCTCGGGCGTGTTGCCGCGCGGCCGGGTGCCGGCGAGCGGGCGGATCGTCACGATGCGATACTCGGCGCGCTTTTCCTGACGCACGATAATCTCCGGCGATGCGCCGACCACGTGCACGTCGCCGCCGAAGTTGTAGTAATACATGTACGGCGACGGATTCAGCGAGCGCAGCGCACGATACAGCGAGAGCGGGTTGTCGCGGAACGGCTTGATCAGGCGCTGGCCGACTTGCACCTGCATGAGCTCGCCCGCCGCGATGTATTCCTTCGCCTTCCGCACCGCGTTCAGATAATCGTCCTTCTTGAATTCCCGGTACGTTTCGGTGCGCACGCTCGTGGACGTGACCGGCGGCTGAACCGTCACGCGCAGCCGCGCGCGTAATTCGCGCAGCCGATGCTTCGCTTTGGCATACGCTTCCGGCTTGGTCGGATCGGCGTAGACGATGAGATAGAGCTTGCCCGCAAGATTGTCGATGACCGCGACTTCTTCCGTCAACAGCAGTTGAATGTCGGGGAGATTGAGGTCGTCGGGCGGGGCAGTGTCGGCGAGCTTCTTCTCGATATAGCGCACCGCGTCATAACCGAAGTAACCCGCGAGGCCGCCGCAAAAGCGCGGCAGACCGGGGCGCATCGCCACCTTGAAACGCTTCTGGAAATGTTCGATGAACGTGAGCGGATCGCCGTCGTTCGTCTCGGTGATTTGGACGTCCGTGACGACCTGCGACTGACCATTGCGCACGGTCAGGATCGTGCGCGCTGGCAGGCCGATGAACGAGTAGCGTCCGAAACGCTCTCCGCCGACCACGGATTCCAGCAGGAAAGAGTTCGCGCCGTTGCGCTTGCTTTGAGCGAGCTTGAAGTAGAGAGAGAGCGGCGTTTCGAGGTCGGCCAAGGCTTCCGCGATCAGCGGAATGCGATTGAAGCCTTCATTCGCCAGCGATTGGAATTCGAGTTCGGTCATGTTGCGATCCTTGCGCGACGCGCGCGGTCAGGGAAATGCGGCATCGGGAAGAGCAGGGCGCTGCGGCGGTCGAATCCCGTCATGATCGCATACGACGGCCGCGCGGCTTCCGATCAGGCAAAGCGGTGAGACATCGGGCACGCACTCGGACATGCGACGCGCACACGAGCGAGGCGCGGAGTGATGCGGTCTAGCGGAATCGGTGCGGGAATGCGCAGCGAAACAAAAAACGGATACTGAAGCGTGAACCAGTGGGCAGCTTCAGCGAACCTCGGGCGAGGTTAGCGCAACCAGCGACGCCAGGGCCAGGCTCTCCGGTCGATGCTGCTCAGACTCCGTTTTCTGTTGAGAAACATGTTGGATGGACTTATTCAGTCAGGGTGGTGTCCGGCGGCGCCAAAGTGACCGTAATCGCCGATGCTGCGGTGCGCAGCGAGGGAACTATACCATCGGATTTCACCGATTGCACCGGTTCTATGGTTATAGCCGTAGGGCACCGTGAGCGTCGCGATGCCCGCTGTGCGGCCTGCTAGCGCGTCGTTTTCGGAGTCGCCGACCGCGACGGTCTCGCGCGGTTCGACATCGAGCTGCTCGCAGGGGGTGAGCATCGGCAGCGGATCGGGCTTCTTCGCGGGCAGCGAATTGCCGCCGAGAATCACCTTGAAATATTCGACGATACCGAATGCCCGAGCAGTTCCATCGCGAAGCGATGCGGCTTGTTCGTCATGCAGGCGAGCGGAATACCGAGTTCGCGCATGGCTTCGAGGCCTTCCTTTACTTCGGGAAAGAGCGTCGAGTATTTGCCGTTGATTTTCGCGTATTCGCTTTGATAGATCGCGATCGCGTCGTCGAATTGCGCGACCGCTTGCGTGTGAGGCAGACGCACGGCGAGCACGCTGCGAATCAGGTTTTCCGAGCCCTTGCCGACGTAGTCGACGACTTCCTCGCGCGTCACGAGTTGTTCGATATTGATGCGCGCTATTGATGCGCGCGAGCATCGTGTTCAGCGCGGCGACGAAGTCGTCCGCGGTATCGACCATCGTGCTGTCGAGATCGATGATGGCCGCGTGAATCGGCCGGTTCACGAAAGGCGAAGTCGCTGCGATGTCGCTCATTGCTGCGCTCCCGATTTCGCCAGCTCGGCGCGCATCTCGTCGATGACCTGCTTGTAATCGTGCTTGCCGAAGATCGCCGAGCCCGCGACGAAAGTATCCGCGCCGGCGGCCGCAATTTCGCGGATCTTGTCGATCTTCACGCCACCGTCCACTTCCACATGGATGGCGCGGCCCGTGCGTTCGCGGTACGCATCGACCCGCGTGTGCGCTTCGCGCACCTTGTTGAGCGCCTCGGGAATGAACGACTGCCCGCCGAAGCCCGGGTTCACCGACATGATCAGCACGAGATCGACCTTGTCCATCACGTGGTCGAGGTAATTCAGCGGCGTCGCCGGATTGAACACGAGGCCGGCCTTGCAGCCGTGATCGCGAATCAGCGACAAGGTGCGGTCGATATGATCCGAACTTTCCGGATGAAAGCTGATCACATTGGCTCCTGCCTTTGCAAAGTCGGGCACGATGCGATCCACCGGACGCACCATCAGGTGGACGTCGATCGGCACGTCGACGTGCGGGCGGATGGCCTCGCAGATTATCGGGCCCATCGTCAGGTTCGGCACGTAATGGTTGTCCATGACGTCGAAGTGGATCCAGTCTGCACCGGCGACGACGACGTTACGGACTTCCTCGCCGAGGCGGGCAAAATCGGCGGACAGTATACTGGGAGCGATATGAAATTGCGCCATGGACGTATGCGGGTTGCGGCCGGAGGACAGCCTTTGATTTGAAGACGTGATTTTAACCCGCGAATTTCGCAGACGTGATTTGGCCGAACGGCATAGGCGGGTCGGCAAACCAGCCTGCAGCGCAGCTTTCCGAGCGCAGCTCGGAGTCCGGGCGCCAGCGGTTTTCGTATTGTGAGTCAAAGCCGCGTCAAGCAGAATGCGTCACCAGTAGCGATGCAGCCCCGTGTTCTCTTTATGCGGAACAGCGACGACTTGGAATGGAACGACGATGAGCCAGTATGAATTCAGCGTGTCCGTGGAAACGCGCTATTTGCCCGACCAGTTCGGCCCGGACAACCGGTACGCATTCGCCTATACGCTGACGATCCGAAACACGGGACAGATCACGGCGCAGTTAATCTCACGCCACTGGATCATCACGGACAGCGACGACCACGTGCAGGAAGTGAAGGGGTTGGGTATCGTTGGGCATCAGCCGCTGATACCGCCGGGCGAGCAGTTCGAGTACACCAGTTGGGCCGTCATCGCGACGCCGGTCGGCACCATGCGCGGCGAGTATTTCTGTGTGGCCGAGGACGGCGAGCGCTTCGAGGCGCCCGTCGCGGAATTCGCGCTGCATATGCCGCGCACGCTCCATTGAGCGGGATTCAGCGACGCTTCGCGACGTCGTTCGGACGGCGCGCGCGGTTCGGGTTCTTTTTCTTTCCTGACGCGGTCCACACGACAATGAAAATCAGCAGGCCGAGCGCGACCAGTGCTTCGAGCCCGAATATGAACATCGGATATTCGTCGAACAGATCAGACATGGCGGTTCTCATCAAGAACGAGCATCATTGTATGCGGTTCGCGCTGCCGGCCGCTGCACGGGTAGCGGCCTGGGCCGCATCGATCGTCACCGCCGTGCTGCTTGCCTCGTGCGGCGGCGGTTACGTGAAGCCGAACAATACGACCGCGAGCGCGCCCGGCGGCGCGCCGATCGTGCCGGGCCAGCGCGCCGCGCAACGCCTGACCGCGGTGAGCTGGCAGCAAGTGCCGGGCTGGACGGACGATTCGCTGATCGGCGCAACCGCGGCGCTGCGCCAGAATTGCAGCCGGCTCTCGCGTCAGGCGAGCTGGGCACGGGCGTGCGCGGCAGTGCAATACCTCGACGACCTCGATATGTCCGCTGCGCGCGATTTCTTCGAGAAATACTTCACGCCCTTTCAGCTTGCCAATAACGACGGCACGCTCGACGGTCTCGTGACCGGCTATTACGAACCGCTGCTGCACGGTTCGCGCACGCGGCACGGTCCGTACCAGTACGCGCTTTATCGCTGGCCGCCCTATCGCTACAAGGCGGGCACGACGCTGCCGCCGCGCGCCCAACTGGAACGTTCGGGCGCGTTGAACGGCAACGAACTCGTCTGGGTCGACGATCCGATCGAAGTGTTCTTCCTGCAAGTGCAGGGCTCGGGTCGCATGATCATGGAAGACGGCAGCGTGATGCGCGTCGGCTTCGGTGGAACGAACAATCAGCCGTATCGATCGATTGGCCGTGAATTGCTGGATCGCGGCGAACTCACACTCGCGCAGACGACCATGCAGGGCATCAAGGCGTGGGCGAAGGCGAATCCGTCGCGCGTGGATGCGCTGCTCGACGTGAATCCGCGCTTCGTGTTTTTCCGCGAGATGCCGTCCAACGACCCGATGGTCGCCAGCATGGGCGACGGTCCGGTCGGTGCGCTCGGCGTGCCGCTGACGCCCGAACGTTCGATCGCGGTCGATCCGTCGGCGATTCCTCTCGGTACACCAGTGTTCCTGCAAACCACGCGGCCGTTCAGCAACCAGCCGATGAACCGCCTAGTCTTTGCCCAGGACACCGGCACGGCAATCAAGGGCGGCGTGCGCGCCGACTACTTCTGGGGACTCGGCGACGACGCGGGCAACCTCGCCGGACGCATGAAGCAGGGCGGCCGCATGTGGCTGCTGATGCCGAACTCGTGATGCATGCGCGGCCGTATGGCGGCGCTATTTGACGTTCCGCTTGTCGATTACGCGCCGCGCCTTGCCGACCGACTGCTCGATGCCGTTCACCGGCAAGACCACCACGTCCGCGCTCACGCCGATCATCGTCTTGATGTCGTCGCTGAGCGCGGCTTTCGCGCTCTCGAGTGCCGCGATGTCAGGCGCCGATTCCGGACATGGCTCGACGTTCAACGTCAGCACATCCAGCGGGCGGTCCTTCGTCAACACGATCTGATAGTGCGGTGCGAGCACCGGCCGCTTGAGCAGCAATTCCTCGATCTGCGTGTGAAACACGTTCAAGCCGCGCACGATCATCATGTCGTCCGAACGCCCGGTGATCTTCTCCATGCGACGCATCGTGCGTGCCGTGCCTGGCAACAGCCGGGTGAGATCGCGGGTGTGATAGCGAATGATCGGCAGCGCTTCCTTCGTGAGCGACGTGAACACCAGTTCGCCGAATTCGCCGTCCGGCAACACTTCGCCGGTCTCCGGATCGACGATCTCTGGATAAAAATGGTCCTCCCAGATCGTCAGGCCGTCCTTGGTTTCGGCGCACTCGGACGCGACGCCCGGCCCCATCACCTCCGAAAGGCCGTAGATATCGACAGCATCGATACCCATGCGCTGTTCGATCGCGCGCCGCATGTCATTGGTCCACGGCTCCGCGCCGAAATGCCCACGCGCAGCGAGCAGTCTGCTGGCTCGACGCCTTGCCGCTCGAGTTCATCGGCAATCGAGAGCATGTAGCTCGGCGTCACCATGATGATGTCCAGCCGAAAATCCCGGATGAGCTGGACCTGCTTTTCAGTCTGTCCGCCGCCGAAAGGAATCGTAAGTCTTGCGCGCTCCGCGTCGTATGAGTGCCGAGTCCGCCAGTTAAAAGCCCGTAGCCGTAGCTCACGTGAACCTTGTCGCTGTGCCGCGCGAATCGAACGAGCAACCAAGTTCGCCCAGTTGTCAATGTCCCGCCCCGTATAGCCGACGACCGTCGGCCTGCCGGTCGTTCCCGACGACGCATGGATGCGCGACACGCGTTCCTGCGGCACGGCGAACATGCCGAATGGATAGCTGTCGCGCAGGTCCTTCTTCGTCGTGAAAGGAAAACGCGCCAGGTCGGCTAGCGAGCGCACCTCGTCTGGATGCACGCCCGCCTCGTCAAACTTGCGCCGATACACCGGCGAGTTCTTCTCATAGGCATGCGCGAGCGTCCATTTGAGCCGTTCGAGTTGCAGCGCGGCGAGTTCGGCGCGGCTCGCTTTTTCGATCGGGTCGAGCGGCAATGCTGTTGTCATCGATGTCTCCGTCATGCTTCATCGTGTGCCGCGGTCTTCCGGTCGATCACCGCCGCGTGCGCTGTTCGTTCGTCGTATTCCGCGCTTTCGGTCTCTTGCGCCTATTCAGGCTGGAATCACCGTGCCCTTGATCTGCGCCGACTTGCCGCGAAACATCGCCACGGTTTCCCCTGCACGATTCGTGACCCGAATGTCGTAGATGCCCATGCCCGAGCGTCCGCTCAATGTCTGCTCGACCGCCTCCGCCGTCAGCCGGTCGCCGCCTTGAACCGGGCGCAAGAACTCGATCGAGCAACTTGCCGCTAGCTACAGTGCTGATCGGATATTGTACGAGTTGCACGCGAAGGCGAATGCGGAATCCGCGAGGGTGAACATCAGGCCACCGTGGCAGATCGAGTGACCGTTGAGAAAATCTGGCCGTACATCCATTTGCAGGTGCGCATAGCCGGGCCGCACCTCTGCGAGTTCGATGCCGAGCGCTCGCGAACAGGCGTCGGCTTCATACATGGCGCGGTCGGTGGCTTCCGCAATCTCTTGTGGCGTCACGAGTCTCTCCAGATCGCTAGGTTGGTCACAGTCACAGCCCTTCGAAGCGCAGTGCGCGCTTTTCCCTAAACGCAGCGACGCCTTCGATGTAGTCAGGTGACGTGCTAAGTTCGCGCTGGAGGTCGCGCTCCAGATCGAGTTGCTGGTTGAACGTGTTGTTGGCGCTGGCCTGCATTGCCCGCTTGATTGCCGTGATTGCGCGCGCCCGCATCTGCGTGAGTTGCGCGGCGGCCTGCTGCAAGTCGCCGTCATCGACGACGCGCCAGATGATGCCCCACGCTTCCGCCTTCTCCGCGCTCAGTTTCTCGCCGGTCAGAGCAAGCCCGAGCGCTCGCGCTTCGCCGACACGCCGCGGCAGGAGCCACGTCCCGCCGGAGTCGGGAAGCAGGCCGATTTTCACGAGCGCCTGAATGAAGCTCGCGGAACGCGCCGCCACGACGAGATCGCAAGCCATTGCGAGATTCGCGCCGGCGCCCGCCGCCGTGCCGTTGACCGCAGCGATGATCGACAGCGGAGAGGCCTGAAGCCTGCGCACGAGCGAGTTGAAGTGCTCGTCGATTAAGTCGCTGAGATCGGACATCGCGCCCGGCGTGAAGTCGAGATCGGCCAGATCCTGACCGGCGCAAAAGCCGCGTCCGGTACCAGTGATGATCAGCGCCCGCGCCTGATTGCCTTCGATTTCGGTGAGCGCGGCGCCGATTTCGCGATGCATCTCGCGCGTGAAGCTGTTGAGCTTGTCTGGGCGATTGAGCGTCAGCGTCGCGACGCGTGTTTCGCCGTCGATTCGAAACAGGACGGACTTCTCCAGCATGGCATCTCCTTCGTCTATTCCGGCGCGGGTTGGCGGTGGCGTTCGAGTACATGCCGATACTAATCGCGCGGCTCGCGGCTTTCCATTCGGCCGAACGGCATAAGCCGAATGGACGCCCCGATGCGCGACATGGGTGTCGTCGCTTTTGCGTATGCCGTCTGGCCGACTTCCGCCAGCGCGGCCTTCGGCGCAACATGGAGCCTGCTTTGAACGATACGGAAGCGATTGGCGACGAAGGCCGCATCGGACAGCGCCGAGTTGGCCGCCGGATTTGCATCCGTACCGTGGAAGTCGGAGAACGCCACCGTTTGATTGACGAACACGCCGCCCGTCAGATTGATCGACAGCGCTACATCGCTGCGAATCGCCGCATCGTACGCGGCTTCGATCACCGCGTCGTCCGTGCTGTAGACGGAGGAGAACGACAGCGCGCCGTGCGTTTGCGCGATCGAGCCGGCGAGTTCGAGCGATTGCGCGGTCGAATCCGTCGCGATCACGAACGAGACCGGGCCGAACCATTCCTCGGTAAAGCGGGCCGCATCGTTGCGCGCGTCGAGCTTGAGCATCAACGGCGTAAGGACGGCGCTTCGGAAAATGCGGGATGCGTGAGCGGCCGGCTATCGAGCAGCACGTTGCCGAGCTTGCGCGTATCGGCGACACGCCGCTCGATGCCGGCGTTCTGGATCGCGCCAGTCAGTTCGACTGTGCGCTCGGGATCGGAAGTGAGTTTTTGCACGGCATCGGTGAACGCCTGGGCGACCTCATCGAAACTCAGATGGCCGTTTGCGACCGCAATCCCATCACGCGGCATCACGCGGCACATAGATATTTTGCGCCGCAGTGCACATCTGGCCGGAGTAGAGCGCGAGCGAAAACGCGATGTTGCGCGTGACCGCTTTCATATCGTTCGCCGAATCGATGACGATCTGATTGACGCCCGCTTTCTCCGTATAGACCTGCGCCTGGTGAGCATTGCGTTCGAGCCACGTGCCGTTCTGCGTGCTGCCGGTAAAGTCGATCACCTTGATCTCGGGACGCAGGGCAAGCGATTAAACAAGCGGGCCGTCGCCCGGATCGGTGGCGAGCAGCGTTACCACGTTGGGATCGAAGCCAGCCTCGCGCAGCACTTCGCGCGCGATGCGCACCGTGATCGCGAGCGGGAGAACCGCGCCCGGATGCGGCTTGACGATGACCGTATTGCCCGTGGCGAGATCGGCGAACAGGCCGGGATAACCGTTCCAGGTGAGGAACGTGCAGCAGCCAAGTACAAGGGCGGTGCCGCGCGGAATGATGGCGAAGCGCTTGTGCATCGCGAGCGGCGGATTTTTGCCTTGCGGCTTTTCCCAGTGCGCATCGGCGGGAATGCGGCGCAACTGGTCGTAGACCACGGCATCGAGCGCGCAGTCTTGCGCGTGGGGACCGCCAGCCTGGAACGCCATCATGAATGCCTGGTCGGTAGTATGCATGACGCTGTGGCCGATCTCGAAACTTGCCCGGTTCAGGCGCGCGAGAATCTCGAGGCTCACGCCGACCCATGCTTTAGGACCAGCGGCGCGCCCGGCGCTTTGCGCGGCAGCGGCTGCGCGGATGAGCGTATCGGGATCGGATTTTGGGTAGCGGATGTTGAGCGCGATCCCGAACGGTGAGTGCTCCTGTCCGACCGTCTCACCGGAGGATGGCTGGTCGAGTTCGAACGTATTGCCGAGGTGAGCGTTGAAGGCTGCTTCGCCATCGGCGCTCGCCGTTTCCCCGTACACTTTGGGACTAGGCATTTCGGCAAACGGACTCCAGTAGTCGCGCACTCTCCAGTAGTCGCGCACTCCAGTAGCCGCGCGTTTCGATGGCTGCGAGCCCTTTGTCGAACGTCGCTTCGTGCTTCGTGAAGAGCGGGTGTGTCATGGTCGCGAAGGGGGAAACGGAGGAAGGAAGTAGGTCAAGTTAATTGTAAGTCAGATAAAAATTAACCGACCGAAATTAACCGACCGGTCAGCTTGAAATGCTAGCATTTTCGAGATGTCATGACGAAGACTTTTCATTGGGGCTTACCCCTTAGGATCGAAAGGAGAAGTGAATGGCTTACGAGAATCTGCTGGTCGAGACGCGCGGCCGGGTCGGTTTGATCACGTTGAACCGTCCGAAGGCGCTCAACGCGCTGAACGATGCGCTGATGGATGAACTGGGCGCCGCGCTAAAGGCGTTCGATGCCGACGACGATATCGGTGCGATCGTGGTAACCGGCAGTGAGAAGGCGTTCGCGGCGGGCGCGGACATCGGCATGATGGCCAAGTACTCGTATATGGATGTCTACAAGGGCGACTACATCACCCGCAATTGGGAGACGATCCGCTCGATCCGTAAGCCGATCATCGCGGCCGTCGCGGGCTTTGCATTGGGCGGAGGATGTGAACTCGCGATGATGTGCGACATCATCATCGCCGCCGATTCGGCCAAATTCGGGCAGCCTGAAATCAAGCTCGGCGTGATTCCCGGAGCGGGCGGCACGCAGCGCCTGCCGCGCGCGGTGTCGAAGGCCAAGGCGATGGACCTTTGCCTGACGGCACGCATGATGGATGTCGCTGAAGCGGAGCGGGCGGGATTGGTGTCGCGTGTCGTTGCTGCCGATCGGTTGATCGACGAGGCGATCGAGGCCGCGACGATCATCGCTGGTTTTTCCTTGCCCGCGGTGATGATGGCGAAGGAATCCGTGAATCGGGCCTACGAATCTACGCTCGCAGAGGGCGTGCATTTCGAGCGTCGCCTGTTCCATTCGTTGTTCGCGACGGAGGACCAGAAGGAAGGAATGGCGGCTTTCGTTGAAAAGCGGAAGTCTGAGTTCAAGCATCGGTAATTTTATCGCTCGACCTCTTGCATCCAGTGGGGCGAGTCACTAGAATTTTATTCCTTCGCGATTCGATGAACGCGAAGGAAGCGGGAAGCGCGATTTTAGCGAGAAGCGATTTTAGCGAGAAGCGTTGGACTGGATTGGTTGGGTTCGAACTCGGGATCCACGCAGACAGCGGTGCAGAAGGTTTCAAAACATTTGGTTTCAGAAAGGGTTTCAGAAATTAGTTGACACTCTCTAAAACGTTGTTCATAGTTTCACCTCTATGCTGCTGATGCAGCGACGCAAGACGGAAGTGAAGGTTGATCTGCTTGCGATATGCTCTTTA
>LFLF01000099.1 GCA_001184395.1 Candidatus Paraburkholderia calva
TCCGGCGCGAAGCTCGGACGACCCCCCTCGCGGCGCTCTCATACATCCGCGAAAAGACCGCGTCCATGCGAGTGAGCGCCTCGTTCAACCACAGCCGAATCGGTCGCAGCGGGTGATTGGCCGGAACCAAGTTATCCAGCGTGGTCATCATGAACATCAATTCGGTGTAGCCGTCCGCTCTGCGCATCGTTTCGGTCTCAGTGTCGTTCGATTCCTTGATTCAACGTTTGCCCCGCCCAGTTTGCCCCTCCCAATCAGATGATCCGCGTAAGATGACCCGCGTAGAGGGTATTTCAACAGCCGGCTAGACGATAACCGCCATCGTCCAGCCGGCGGTGCACCGCGCAAAGCCTTACAGGATAAGGGTTCCATCGTGATGCAACCTAGTTAAATTCTCGGTTGCACCTTTTATATCAGCGGGGTAGGATTTGCCAACTTTTCAGGTTTCTGGCCGGCTGAACTTTACCAGCATACGAAGGAATCGTGGCGAGTACAACCTTTGGCGTCAAAGTCGACGATCTCCTGCGTTCGCGGCTCAAAGATGCCGCCGCGCGCGTCGAGGGCACCCCTCACTGGCTGATCAAGCCGGCGATCTTCGCCTACCTCGAGCGTATCGAGCACGGTCAACTTCCGCCGGAGTTGTCCGGCGTGAACAGCAACGGTGAGATGAGCGAGTCCGCCTCGTCAGTCGATCATGAAGATGATGGCGCGCCCACGCCATTTCTCGAATTCGCCCAGAATGTACAACCGCAATCGGTGCTGCGCGCGGCGATCACCGCGGCGTACCGGCGCCCGGAGCCGGAGTGCGTGCCGTTCCTGATCGGTCAGGCGCTTCTGCCCGCGAAGGTCTCGGCCGAGACCGAAAAGCTCGCCACGCGTCTGGTCGAAGCGCTGCGCGCGAAGAGCTCGGGCGGCGGCGTCGAAGGGTTGATCCACGAGTTTTCGCTGTCGAGCCAGGAAGGCGTCGCGCTGATGTGTCTCGCCGAAGCGCTGCTGCGCATTCCCGACCGCGCCACGCGCGATGCGCTGATCCGCGACAAGATCAGCAAGGGCGACTGGAAATCGCACATGGGACAGGCGCCGTCGCCGTTCGTGAACGCGACGACATGGGGCCTCATGATCACCGGCAAGCTGGTGACGACCAACAGCGAAGCGGGTCTGTCGTCGGCGCTGACGCGGCTGATCGGACGCGGTGGCGAACCGCTGATCCGCAAGGGCGTGGACACCGGCATGCGCCTGATGGGCAAACAGTTCGTCACGGGCGAAACCATTTCGGAAGCGCTGGCGAACAGCCGCAAATTCGAGGCGCGCGGCTTCCGCTATTCCTACGACATGCTCGGCGAAGCCGCGACAACCGAGGAAGACGCACAGCGCTACTACGCTTCCTACGAGCAGGCTATCCACGCGATCGGCAAGGCGGCGGGCGGGCGCGGCATCTACGAAGGTCCGGGCATTTCGATCAAGCTGTCCGCACTGCATCCGCGTTACTCGCGCTCGCAGCAGGAGCGCACGATGACCGAACTGCTGCCGCGCGTGCGTGCGCTGGCGCTGCTCGCGCGCCGCTACGACATCGGTTTAAACATCGACGCGGAAGAAGCCGGCCGGCTGGAGTTGTCGCTCGATCTGCTCGAGGCGCTGTGCTTCGACGCCGAACTCGCGTGCTGGAACGGCATCGGCTTTGTGGTGCAGGCGTATCAGAAGCGCTGCCCGTTCGTGATCGACTATCTGATCGATCTGGCGCGCCGCAGCCGCCATCGCCTGATGACCCGTCTCGTGAAGGGCGCGTACTGGGATTCGGAAATCAAGCACGCGCAAGTCGACGGCCTCGAAGGCTATCCGGTCTACACGCGCAAGATCTATACGGATATCTCGTATATCGCGTGCGCGAAGAAGCTGCTGGGCGCGCCGGATGCCGTCTATCCGCAATTCGCGACGCATAACGCGTTCACGCTGTCCGCGATCTATCACCTCGCCGGCCAGAACTACTACCCCGGCCAGTACGAGTTCCAGTGCCTGCACGGCATGGGAGAACCGCTGTACGAGGAAGTCACCGGCCGCGACAAGCTCAACCGCCCGTGCCGCGTGTACGCGCCGGTCGGCACGCATGAAACGCTGCTCGCCTATCTCGTGCGGCGTCTGCTCGAGAACGGCGCGAACACGTCGTTCGTGAAGCGCATCGCCGACGAGATGATTCCAGTGAAGGAACTCGTGCGGGATCCGATCGACGAAGCGCAAGCCATCACGCCGCTCGGTGCGCCGCATGCGCAAATCGCGCTGCCGCGCCAGTTGTACGGCGACGAGCGTCCCAATTCGATGGGCCTCGATCTGTCGAACGAGCATCGGCTGGCGTCGTTGTCGTCGGCGCTGCTGGCGAGCGCGAATCATCCGTGGCGCGCGCAGCCGATGCTCGACGGCGACGACCCCGAAAACGGCGTCGCGCACGATATCCGCAATCCGGCCGATCTGCGCGATCTCGTCGGCACGGTCGTCGAGGCATCGGCCGAACAGGTGAGCGTCGCGATTGCGAATGCCGTCGCCGCCGCGCCAATCTGGCAAGCTACGCCCGTCGAAGACCGCGCCAATTGCCTCGCGCGCGCCGCCGACCTGCTCGAAGCGCAAATGCATACGCTGATGGGCCTCGTCGTACGCGAAGCGGGCAAGTCGCTGCCGAACGCGGTCGCGGAGATTCGCGAAGCCATCGACTTCCTACGCTATTACGCCGGTCAGATTCGCGGCGAGTTCTCGAACGACACGCATCGTCCGCTCGGCCCGGTCGTCTGTATCAGCCCGTGGAATTTTCCGCTGGCGATTTTCATGGGTCAGGTCGCGGCCGCGCTCGCCGCCGGCAATCCGGTGCTCGCGAAGCCCGCGGAACAGACGCCGCTGATCGCCGCGCAAGCCGTGCGCATCCTGCGCGAAGCGGGCGTGCCCGCCGGCGCGGTGCAACTGCTCCCGGGCAACGGCGAAACCGTTGGCACGCCGCTGGTTGCCGATCCGCGAACGCGTGCCGTGATGTTCACCGGTTCGACCGAAGTCGCGCGCCTCATCAATAAGACGCTGTCCGAACGCCTCGATTCCGATGGCCGCCCGATTCCGCTGATCGCCGAAACCGGTGGCCAAAACGCGATGATCCTCGATTCGTCCGCGCTCGCGGAACAGGTCGTCGCGGACGTGATGCAGTCGTCCTTCGATTCCGCCGGCCAGCGCTGCTCCGCGCTGCGCGTGCTGTGCCTGCAGGACGACGTCGCGGATCGCACGCTCGAAATGCTGACCGGCGCGATGAAGCAGCTCGCGGTCGGCAATCCGGATCGCCTGTCGATCGACGTCGGCCCGGTGATCGACGCGGACGCCAAGCGCGGCATCGATGCGCATATCGCGGCAATGCGCGACAAGGGTCGTAAGGTCACGCAGCTCGACGTGTCGGATGCGTGCGCGCAAGGCACCTTCGTGCCGCCGACACTGATCGAACTCGACGGCATCGACGAACTGAAGCGAGAAGTGTTCGGTCCTGTGCTCCATGTGATTCGATACCGTCGCGCCAACCTTGATAAACTCCTCGACCAAATTCGGGCGACCGGATACGGCCTGACGCTCGGCATCCATACGCGCATCGACGAAACCATCGCGCATGTGATCTCGCGGGCGCACGTGGGCAACATCTATGTGAACCGGAACGTGATCGGCGCGGTGGTCGGCGTGCAGCCGTTCGGCGGCGAAGGCCTGTCGGGCACGGGTCCAAAGGCGGGCGGCGCGCTTTATTTGCAGCGGCTGCTGGCCAAGCGCCCGACCGGGCTGCCGAAATCGCTCGTGAACATGCTGGTGGTCAATCAGGCCGCGTCGAAAGATGCGCCCGCCGCCGCGCTCACGGTGTTCCGCGACTGGTGCATCGGCGAGCGCGATCCGCATACGGCGGCGCGCTGCGACGGTTACCTGCAACACGTGCTGGCGGGCGCAACGGCGGTGCTGTCCGGACCGACCGGCGAGCGCAACACCTACACGCTCGGCGCGCGCGGCATGGTGCTGTGCGTGGCGTCGACGGAAAGCGGCGCGCGTGCGCAGTTCGCCGCCGTGCTCGCCACGGGCAACCGCGCGCTATTCGTCGGCTCGGCGGGTGAACAGTTGGCGGCGTCGCTACCAGCGGCGCTCAAGCCGTACATAGGTGTTCGCAAGTCTGGCGAAAACTTCGACGCCGTACTGTTCGAAGGCGACAGCGACGAACTGCTGTCGCTCGTGAGGGAAGTCGCGAAGCGTCCGGGACCGATCGTATCGGTGCAGGGCGTCGCGGCGGGCGCTTTCGCCGACGCTGGCCACGACGGCGAAGACTACGCGCTCGAACGTCTGCTGACGGAACGCTCGGTAAGCATAAATACGGCGGCGGCGGGCGGTAATGCGAATTTGATGACGATCGGTTGAGAAAACTCACAGCGCTCGGTTTCAACAAATTCAAACAAGCGGCGGCAGGCACGGTGATCCCGGCACAAGCTGCCATCACACTGGTGTATTAGGAGAAACTATGAAGCACACGATGACCAAGCTGGCAGCCGCCATGACGTTCGCCGGCCTGTCGCTCGCGAGGACGGCGCACGCACAGACAGCGGAAGACGTGAAGGTCGGTTTCGCCGCGCCGCTGACGGCCACGCAAGCCCACTACGGCAAGGACATGCAGAACGGCATCACGCTTGCAGTGGAAGACTTCAACGCGACCAAGCCGGTGATCGGCGGCAAGCCGGTTCGCATCGTGCTGGATTCGGCGGACGATCAGGCCGACCCGCGCACCGGCACGACCGTGGCGCAGCGCCTCGTCGACGACGGCATCAAGGGCATGCTCGGTCACTTCAACTCGGGCACGACCATTCCGGCATCGCGCATCTATGCGAACGCGGGCATCCCCGAAATCGCCATGGCGACCGCGCCGGAATACACGATGCAGGGCTTCAAGACCGCGTTCCGCATGATGACCTCCGACACGCAGCAAGGCTCGGTCGCGGGTGAATTCGCAGTGAAGAACCTGAAGGTGAAGAAGATCGCCATCGTCGATGACCGCACGGCCTACGGCCAGGGTCTCGCCGACCAGTTCGAGAAGGCCGCGAAGGCGGCTGGCGGCAGCATCGTCGATCGCGAGTTCACGAACGATAAGGCTGTCGACTTCAAGGCGATTCTCACCAAGATCAAGTCGATGAACCCGGACCTCGTGTACTATGGCGGCGCGGATTCGCAAGCCGGCCCGATGGTTAAGCAGATGAAGACGCTGGGCTTCCGCGCACCGCTGATGGCGGGCGAAATGGTGAAGACCGACACCTTCATCAAGATCGCGGGCGACGCGGCGAACGGCACGGTAGCCTCGCTTACCGGCCTGCCGATGGGCCAGATGCCGGGTGGCGCGGACTACGAAGCGAAGTACAAGAAGCGCATCAACGAAGACGTGCAAACCTACTCGCCGTACGCCTACGACGGCGCGATGGCCATGTTCACCGCGATGAAGGCGGCCAACTCGACGGACCCGGCGAAGTACCTGCCGTTCCTCGCCAAGACCGACATGCAGGGCGTGACGGCGAAGCACCTGTCGTATGACGCGAAGGGTGATCTGAAGAACGGCGGCATCACGCTGTACAAGGTCGTCGACGGCAAGTGGACGACGCTGCAAAGCGTGGGCGGCAAGTAAGCCCGAACGCTTCGGCCTTCTGTCGTAACGGAAGCGGCCCGGTGCGCGAAAGCGCCCGGGCCGTTTTCATTGCTCGGTCCGCACCTTCAGTGCGGCAGGCTGATCGTGCCGCCCGACGCCTTCCATGAAGCTCACGTCCATGCCTGGAGATCTCCGAAGTCCGCATCGACGAGCGCGCCGTAGTAGAAGAACAGATTGCCCGGTTCGATAAAGCCGAAGCCTTTCTTCAAAGTCGCGATCTTGCCCGCTTTCCAGCCGGGCTGATTTCCATCCAGCGCGGTGGCTTGATTCTTCTGAGGCTGGAACAGATTGCGCAGCGCTTCCTATTCTTCCGCGCTGCGGCGGTCTCCGTGCCGTCGATCAGATCGGACATGAGAACGGGATAACTCACTTCCTGCAGCAGCATCTGGCTCGGCATGGTGCCCTTTGCCTCGCCGTTCACGCCTTCGTAGTTGATCGACCAGCCGAGCACCATTACGCGGATGCCAACGTCTTCAGCTTGCGCGCGAGCGGAATGTAGTCGCTGTCGCCCGCGATCAGCACGATCAGATCGAAGCTCTTATAAATAGAAAGCTCGAAGGCCTCTAGCGCCAGCCACACGTCGATGCCCTTTTCCTTGCCCATGCCGTTCATCGGCAGATGGTGCGCGGTGACGTTGGTGCGCATCAGGATGTCATCGAGCACGCGCTCCTGATAGAGTACGTTATCGCCCTTTTCCACGCATTGCTGCGCCGAAAAGCGTCCGCGAAAGTAGTACACGTCGATGATCTGGCAGTTGCGATAGTCGACGCGCTCGGCCTGCGCCACGCGGCATCAGACGAACTCGTGCAGGCCGCGAATCAAAATCCAGGCCTGCGTTGATGCTTATAGAACCGGCTGACGGTGGCGAAATAATTGCTGTCGTAGAAAATGCCGATCTGGGTCAATTGTCTGTTTGCGTGGGACATCGGGCGGACCTTTCTGAGGATCGAAACTCGGATTGTTCGCAAATGCGGTGCACCGCTCGATTATCCGAAGCGGCCGCCGCCGGCCGGTAGTGCTCGATGCTCAAATGAAGGTGTCCACAGGCTGCTTAGTCGAACGGTTCTTTGACGCGTTTGTGACCCGAACCATCGCGCCAACCAGATTTTCGCGCGTCCAGACGCTCATCAGCAGTGCGGCTGCAATATGTACGCACAACGCAGGCTTGCACCGCATACGACAACCATGTGTGGAGCGCCTGCGGCCAATCTTCGCCTCAGAATGCATTGGTCCGCATGATCCAGCCCGATGCAGTGAACGCGAGAATCAGGAGCCACAGCGCGATCGCCATTAGGCCGCTGAGCGGATTGTGCGACATATGGTGCAGCGGCTTGCCACAGACAAGCGAGCGCAGATAGGCGCGCAGATGCGCGAGCGTCGGTCACCATGCGGAAAAACGCGCGTGCTGCGAGCCGGCGAAACCCCACGCGATACGCGCAGCGACCAGCCCCGCCGCGACGTAACCGAGCTAGCGATGCAGCGCATCGGTCAGCCTGAACAGGTTGAACAGCACGATGGCCGCCACCATCCAGTGCGTGAGCCGGACCCAGATGTCCCAGACTTTCGCGCGGGCGTCGGGCATTGCTTATTCGACTTCCGACTTCACGACGGCCAGTGTCTTGGTGTGTCTTGGTGTCGTAATAGATCTCGATCTTTTTGCGTCCTTGTCGTGCCCGTAGATTTCGTAGAAGTTGTCGTCGACCTTGAACTTGCGGATCTTGTAGCCCTGCGATTCGATTTGCGCCTTGGCGTCCGATTCCTTCATCCACTCGCTTTTCGGATGCGCCGTGCAGTCCGCTTTCGCGAACGCTGCGCCCGAGCAACCCAACGCCAACGACAAAGCCAGAATCCTGAGCATCGCTAACTCCCGGTGATTTCGAGCGGGTCACTCTACCGTCATCGGGCGTCGATCGCAAGATTATTGAAAGTTTGACGCTTATCGCTTTGCTTGCTGGCGAATATGTTCGAGCGTAGCGGCGGGTGTGCTCTGATCTGGCGGAATGCGAATTTCGATCACCGCCGGCAGGCCCGACTTTACCGCGCGCTCGAACGCGGGCATGAACGCGTCGGTCGTCTCGACGCGTTCGCCGTGCGCGCCGAACGCCCTCGCATACGCCGGGAAGTCCGGATTCGTCAGCCCGGTGCCGTGCACGCGGTTCGGGTAGTGCCGCTCCTGATGCATGCCGATGGTGCCGTATTGCCCGTTATTGACGACGACGGAAATCACCGGCAACTGGTACTGCATGGCCGTCGCGATTTCGTGGCTCGACATCATGAAGCAGCCGTCGCCCGCGAACGCGATCACCGTGCGCTCGGGGTAAAGCGATTTCGCCGCGATCGGCGCCGGCACGCCGTAACCCATCGCACCGCTGGTCGGCGCCCATTGCGAGCGGAAGAAGTGCCTATATGAATAGTGGCGATGCAGCCAGGTCACGTAATTGCCCGCGCCGTTGGTAAGGATAGCGTCGGCGGGAATCTTTTCCGCTAGCTGGCGCATGATTTCGCCCAATTGCACGTCGCCGAGCATCGAGCGCGGTTTGTGCCTTCGAGATACGCGGCGTGCGCCCCGTCGGCTTTGCCTTTCCACGCGGGGTCGGATGGCGGTTCGAACGCGGCGAGCATGGACGCGATTTCGGGCATGCCGGCGACGATTGGCAAATCCGCGCTGTAGACGCGTCCGAGCTCCTCCGCGCCCTGATGCACGTGAATCAGCGTCTGCTTCGTTTTTGGGATGCCGCGCAGCGTGTACCCGCCCGTCGTTGACTCGTCCATGCGCGGGCCGAGCACGAACAGCACGTCGGCATCGCGCACGCGCGCGACCAGCGCCGGGTTGATGTCTAGACCGACATCGCTCGCGTAGTTCGGATGCTCGTTGTTCAGCGTGTCCTGATAGCGGAACGCGCAGCCCACCGGCAACTGCCAACGCTCGGGGAAGCGCGCGAAATCCTGTGTGGCGGCAGCCGTCCAGCCGCGGCCATGAAGGGCTTCTTGGCGTTGGCCAGCAGGTCGCGCAGCTTTTCCATCGCGCGGCGGAAGGCGATGGCCGCCACACGCTGGTAACGCGGCGTGGCCGGCACAGCGTCGCAAGCTTTGCTAAGCATGTCCTCGGGCAGCACCAGCACGACCGGGCCGGGACGGCCGGAGGTCGCCGTATGAAAGGCGTGGCTCATGTATTCGGGCACGACGCGGCGCGGGTCGTCGATTTGCGCGACCCACTTCGCCATTTGCCCGAACATGCGGCAGTAGTCGATCTCCTGAAACGCCTCGCGATCCATATGCTCGCGCGCGCACTAGCCGATCAGCAGGATCATCGGCGTGGAATCCTGAAACGCCGTGTGGACGCCGATCGACGCGTACGTCGCGCCCAAGCCCGCGTGTGACGATCGTGACGCCGGGACGGCCGGTGAGCTTGCCGAAACCGCTTCGGCCATGTTCGCCGCGCCCGCTTCGTGGCGGCAGACGATCGTCTGGATGTTGCCGGTTTCGTCGTGCAGGGAATCGAGCACCGCGAGAAAGTTCTGGCCAGGCACGCAGAACACGCGCTCGACGCCGTGATCGACGAGCGCATCGACGACGAGGCACGCGCCCGTGGTCTGTTTCTGGGAAGGAGTGGACTGCTCGGAAGTGACAGCGGACGCCATGCGGGGAAGTCTCTGTAAATGCACCGAGGAGGCGATGCCGGACGATGACCGAAAGCCTTGGGACGCAAGGCCTACAGCTTACGCCGTCGCGCCGCGCCGCCAATCCGCGCGCGTCGGAATCTTTTGCCGAAGACCGGGAAAAGCGCCTCGCCGCGAACGGACGGCCATCTTTGATCAGCCGAAATACCCCTTTTTAACACCCTTTATCCGGCGATAGGCCGAAAGCGAAGTTCGCAATAATGACTTCACTGAAAAGCGGTACGGAAATAAAGCAGAGATTACCTGCTACTGCATCGGACGCTGCAATCACAAGATATCGGGAGCCACTTTGAACATTCGTAAATTCATCGGTGAAAACAGCCGTGACGCATTGCGCCAGGTTCGTGAAGCGCTGGGCCCCGATGCAGCCGTCCTCTCCAACCGTACGGTCGACGATGGTTCGGTCGAAATCGTGGCAGTCGCGGAAAGCGATCTGGCGATGATTTCCACCGCGCCGATCGTCCAGTCCGAGCCGCCCGCCGTGTTCCCGAGCACGACGCCGCGTTCGGCGCTGGCTCAGGCCGCCTCGATAAATCCCTACGCAAGCGGCGACGTGTTCTCGTCCGTGTTCGGCTCGAACAGCGACGCCGACGACGAGCAGGACAACACAGCGCAGATCGACCTCTCCGGCGCCGATGGCACGCGCACGATGGCCGACACCAACCCGTGGCTGATCGACTATGCGCGCCGTATCTCGCAAAAGGCCGCCATACCGACGAATCGTCCGCTGACGCCGTCCGCCGCCATCGCGCGCGGTCTGGGTGTGCCGGTTGCATTGCAGAAGCCGGCGGGATTGCCTGCCGCGCCGATCGCCGCTTTCGAACCGGAAGCCTTCGACGCCGCGCCGCGCCAGCAAGCGCCGCGCGCCGAGAAGCCGGTTCAGCACAACGCGCAACAGAAGATCCAGACGCCCGAGTGGGCTCGCGAAGCCGCGCAAGTCGCCGCGCGCCGCGCCGCCCAGAAGATTAACGCCGATACGAATCCGAACGCGCTGCCCAAGTCGCCGGAAGCGTTCGACGCGCTGCCCGCGAACTCCGCGGCCGCGATGACGGATGCGATCCGCAAGTGCATGGAACAACTCGTCAACGAAACCGTGATGGGCGAGCTGTCCTCGATGCGCGACATGATGGAAGAGCACTTCGCTGGTCTGATGTGGGGCGAGCGTCAACGCTGCAGCCCGCTCAACGGCGCGCTGACGAAGCGACTGTTCGCCGACGGCTTCTCGGCGCAGATGGTTCGCATGGTCATCGAGAACATGCCGGAAATGGTGAATTTCGAAGCCGCGTTC
Source organism: Candidatus Paraburkholderia calva (assembly GCA_001184395.1). GTDB lineage: Bacteria > Pseudomonadota > Gammaproteobacteria > Burkholderiales > Burkholderiaceae > Caballeronia > Caballeronia calva. Next base: position 10,652 of record LFLF01000099.1, read on the forward strand.
GAGTGGGTGCAGCAGGTCATCGAATCGAATCTGCCGCTGATGGACAGCGAAGACGCGCTGATGGAGCGCGGCGGTGTGTTCGCCCTGATGGGCCCGACGGGCGTCGGCAAGACCACGACGACGGCCAAGCTCGCCGCGCGCTGCGTGATACGCTTCGGCGCCAGCAAGGTCGCGCTGCTCACGACTGACAGCTACCGGATCGGCGCGCACGAGCAACTCCGCATTTTCGGCAAGATCCTGGGCGTGTCGGTTCATGCGGTGAAAGACGGCGCGGATCTGCAACTCGCGCTCTCCGAACTGCGCAACAAACATATCGTGCTAATCGACACGATCGGCATGAGCCAGCGCGATCGCATGGTCTCCGACCAGATCGCGATGCTGTGCGGCGCGGGCCAGCTGATGCAACGCATCCTGCTGCTCAACGCGACCAGCCACGGCGACACGCTCAACGAAGTGGTGCAGGCATACCAGAGCACGGACGATCAACCGCCGCTCGCTGGCTGCATCCTGACCAAGCTCGACGAAGCCAACAATCTTGGCGGCGTGCTCGATACGGTCATCCGCTACAAGCTGCCGGTGCATTACGTATCGACCGGTCAGAAAGTCCCTGAAAACCTTTACGTCGCGACGCGCCGGTTCCTGATCAAGAGCGCGTTCTGCATCCCGCGCGACGGTTCGCCGTTCGTGCCACAAGACGACGCAGTGCCGGCTCTGCTCTCCGCGCAGTCCGCGCGTGCCATGACCGAACTGAACGGGGTGACTTTTTTTGGATAAGTACGTGCTCGATCAAGCGGAAGGCCTGAGAAGGCTGCTGACGCGTTCGGGTTCGCGAATGGTGGCGGTGGCAGGCGGACCGGCGGGCATCGTTGCACGTCGGTGGTGACGAATCTGGCTGCGGCGCTGGCCGCGCATGGCAAGGATGTGCTCGTGATCGACGAGCAGCACGGCGCGGGCTCGGTGAGCGAGCTGGCCGGTGTGCAGGACGCAGGTAAGTTTTCGGCGGTAATGTCCGGCCACCGCGCACTGCAGGACGCGGTGACGCGCACGTCATACGGTTTTTCGCTGATCCCGGCGTCGCGCGACGAACGCATCGTTCACGACGCTGCGCAGACGCGCGCGCTGCTGGACGTCCGGCCGACATCGTGTTGATCGACACGCAACTCGATCGCCACGGCGCGCTGTCGTCGCTCGCGGCGCAGGCACATGATTTTTTGATGGTGACGCGGGTAGCCGCGTCGGCGATCACCGAGGCGTATGCGTGCATGAAGCGCTTGCACTACGCCCATGCGATTCCCCAGTTCCGCGTGTTGATCAATCACGTGCAGAACCCGGCGGTCGCGTTTGAGAATTTGTCGGGCATCGCCAGTCGTTATCTGGCTGTATCGCTCGTGCAGGCAGGGTATGTGTCCAAGGATGCGCGCATCGCTCGGGCTAAAGAACTCTCACGCTGCGCAGTGGAAGCGTTCCCGGCTACGGCCGCGGCGCGTGACTAACGGCGCATCGCGACAGAACTCCTGTTCTGGCCAATGCGTCCCGCGCAGGTTGTGCGTGGTGAAGCGAAAAGCAGGAAAGACGCACGTTTTTCGGTTGGCGAGTCTGAGGATGGCAAACGGAGCACGCATATGAGCGTGTTTTCCGAACATGCCATGAGCAGCACGGCGTCGAGATGATTTAGTAAAGGTGACCAAGATGTATAACGCCAAAGGTAAACTCTCACAAAACGACGTGCTCACGCGCTATGCGCCGCTCGTCCGCCGTCTGGGTCTTCAACTCGTCGCCAAAATGCCAGCGAGCGTCGATCTCGACGATTTGATTCAGGCGGGCATGATCGGCCTCATGAATGCGGCCAGCCGCTACAAGGAAGATCAAGGCGCGCAGTTCGAAACCTACGCCAGCCAGCGTATCCGCGGCGCGATGCTCGATGAGCTGCGCGCCAACGACTGGCTCCCGCGCAGCATGCGCAAGACTTCGCGTGAAGTGGAGTCGGCGGTGCACAAGGTCGAGCAGAACCTCGGCCGCAGCGCGAGCGAGACGGAAATCGCCGAGCATCTGAAGGTGCCACTCGAGGAGTACCAGTCGATGCTGCAAGACCTGCACGGCAGCCAGCTGATCTATTACGAAGACTTCGATCGCTCAGCGGACGACGAGCCGTTCCTCGACCGCTACTGCGTCGATCGTTCGGACCTGTTGTCGGCGCTTCTCGACGACAGCCTGCGCGGCGCGCTGGTCGAAGCCATCGACAAGCTACCGGAGCGCGAGAAGCTCCTGATGTCGCTGTATTACGAGAAGGGTTTGAACCTGCGCGAAATCGGCGCGGTAATGGAAGTCAGCGAGTCGCGCGTGTGCCAGTTGCATAGCCAGGCCGTCGCGCGTCTGCGCGCGAAGCTGCGCGAACAGTCATGGACCAGCGTCGACGTCTGAGCGAGGTCTCGCGGTAGGTGTGGAGTGATCGAACGCGCGGAAGTTCTTCGGGACTTCCGCGCGTTTGCGTTTCTCCGGCGCGTTTTTTCGCGCGAGGATGCAGGCGTCAGACCGATTCGAAATCGCGTGCTTCCGCGAACACGGTCTTGCCTTGTCCGAGGCGCTTGGCGCGATACATCGCGCGGTCGGCGGCGCGCAGCACGGCGCTCATGTCCGGCCGCCGCACGTGCGTCGCGCCTGACAATTCGCATGCGCGATGCTCGCGGACACCAGTACGGGCACTCCTGTATCGACGTGATGGCGGCGAGGATCGAATGGATGCCGTCCGCGACCGATAGCACCGCGCCGCAATCGCGCACGCTGCGCGCCAAGCACGACGAATTCGTTGCCGCCCAGGCGCGCGATGGTGTAGGCGTTGCGCATGCCGCGCGCGAGCAGATGCGCGAATGATTGCAGCAGCATGTCGCCGACCGCGTGGCCGTAGGTGTCATTCACTTCCTTGAAACCGTCGAGGTCGATGAGCAGGAGCGTGGTCGATTCGGCGTCGGCGGCAGCGGCAGCGGCCATCGCCAGATCGACGATGCGTTCGAGCGCGTAGCGATTGGACAAGCCGGTGAGCGGATCGGCGGAGGCCTGACGCGCGAGGTCGCGATTGACGTCGCCGAGGCGATCGACCAGCACGCTCAGATAGATCGATGCGGCCAGCACGCTCAACGCGAGTCCGACGGCGGCGGGCCGGTTCGCCATCCACCACGGCTGCCACAGCGCCAGCGACACGACGACGGCGAGCGCCGTCACGCACGACAAGGCGAGCGTGCGCTTGCCGTAGCGGCAGCCAGAACCGAGCAGGAACCAAAACATGGCCCACAGCAGGGACAGCGCGATCGAGCCGCCGATCGTGAGCGCCGCGCCGACGGAAGACCTGATCGATGACGGTGGTGGCGACCAGACACGGCGTGGACACCGACGCCGTGCGATTCACAGCGAGCAGCGTGAGCGCGCCGTGGCAGAGGTAGAGGGCGATCAAGCGGGTAAGCATGGCCGATGCGTGGGACGGCGCGAGCCACGCGTACGCGCCGAACGCCAGCAAAACGGTGGCGCCCATGACAACGCGCAGCACCGCCTGTGCGCGTTCGGGATGCCGGTTTTCGGTCCGCCCGAAGCCATATGGCCGGCGTGCCGGGTGATGCCTTTGTTCCATTGCCGTTCCCCGCGAAACGCTCTTCTCGATATTTGGTTGTTGTATGGTCTGGCGCCTTCGAATAGGTTGGCCCCGTCGCGCTGCTCGCCTCTCCGGCAAATCGCTATTCTACTTTTTGTGCCCCCTTTGCGTGTCAGACAGAATGAGTTGTGGACGCGAATCGACTCGAGAGGGCGACATGTCCCTGGCGCACAGCAAGCTGCGAATTGCCTGTCAAATCCCCCGCTGTTCGCGGGATCGCGAAAAGGACGGCCCGGTAGACTCGAAAGAGCTCTCCTCGTGAGCCAAACGGACCGACCATTCATGAACAAGCCCGACTACATCATCTGCGCGCCGCTACATCTGGTGTTCACTTCGAACGGCGTGCTCGCGCTAGTCAAGTTGGCTCGTTCGATCGAGAAAACGGGGCGGCGCGCTTTCATGTGCACGTATCAGCATGTCAATGGCGTCGAAACGGCGATTGGCATCGACTACGACACCTACGTGCCGAGAAACGAAGCAGAAGCTGACTTCATAGGCCTCATTCGCCGGGCGACGAGTGAATTCGGCATTACGCTGCTCAAGGATTTCTCGCAGCGACATGTGGACGAATGCATCATCGTTTATCCCGAAGCGTTGCTCTGCAATCCTTTGAACGGAAAGCGCGTCGTCCGTTACTTCCTCAATCGGGACGGTATCGTGTCGGGCCGCAAGGTTAATCGGCCCCAACGATTTCATCCTTGCTCACTCGCGGGTCATGCGTCCCAATCCGCATCACGTCTGCTATTTCGCTCAGCTCAATCCGCTGTTTCATGACCGCGGTACGCATCTCGCTGAACATCGCCAACTAGCAGGCTGTTGAAATAGTTTTTTTGAATGTGCGCCTACTCATTCGAAAGAGCCAACGCGACGTTCAGACCCAACTAATTTAACGCCGGACTTCGTTGATTCAGGTGCTGCTAATGTCGCATTCTTTTCGGCGTTCGCTCTCATGCCGCCCGAGCGGCCAGCGTTCCCATGCGCGTCAGGTTGTAAGCTGCCTGGATCAGCAGAAAGAATTGGTCGACGCGCTTCAGTCCTCGATACATCGCCTGCCGAATCCTCCCGACTGTCTTGCTCCAACCAAACA